>DAIDHH010000126.1 GCA_027452045.1 Gammaproteobacteria bacterium | reverse complement strand
GGCCTCGTTTCCGAAGTCCGCTGCTTCCCTATTTGGCCTTGCTCCAGGTGGGGTTTGCCGTGCCAGCCTTGTTGCCAAGGCCGCGGTGCGCTCTTACCGCACCGTTTCACCCTTGCCGTCTCCCGAGGGAGCTTGGGCGGTCTACTCTCTGTTGCACTTTCCGTGAACGCGACCCCTGCGTGGGAATGAACCCGCGCGGGAGCCTGCCCCCCAGGCGTTACCTGGCACCCTGATCCGCCGGAGCCCGGACTTTCCTCCCCTCCGGCCACGAAGGGCCTTCGCCCCGCATGGACCGAAGCAGCGACTGCCCGGCCGACTCTCTCGCCGCTTCATAGCAGCGCCGAGACCGAATGCCAAGCCCTTGCCGAGGAAAGTCACCGGCCGGATCATTTGACCACCCGCAACTGCGGCCGCTTCGCACCTCCGCCCCCCTCATCGGCGGGCGCAGGACCGGCTCCAGGTCCGGGTGCAGGACCCGGCGGCCCCTCGGGCGGGGTGGGTCCGGCATCCTGGTCCGGGAACATCATGCCCTCACCGGTCTCGCGCGCATACACGCCCAATACCGCGCCGACGGGGAAGCGCACGTGATGGATGACTCCGGCGAATCGGGCATCGAACTCCACGGTATCGTTGTCGATCTTCAATCTCTGCGTGGCGCTGTAGCCGAGGTTCAGGACGATCTTGCCCTCCTGAACGTAGGCGCGCGGCACCTCGCTCCCGGCACGCTCGGCGTCCACGATCACATGCGGCGTATGGCCGCTGTCGGTGATCCATTGGTGCATGGCGCGCAGCAGATAGGGGCGCTTGGGAGGCGGTTTGAGCATCCGGATAGCCTATCAGCGGCGCATCGAGCGCTCCACGTCCGATAGCGCGCTGCGAAACGCGGGACGGGAATAGATCCGGCTCTCGTACTTGAGGATGGGCTGCGCCCGAGCCGGGAGCTCAATCTGGTAATGCGGCAGCCGCCACAGGACGGGCGCCAGGGTCGCATCCACCAGGGAGAACTCCTCCGACAGGAAGAACGGCCTCAGCTGGAAGAGCTCGACCCCCTGCAGGATGGTATCGAGCAGGATCTTTCTCAGCCTGGGCAGCTGCTTGCGGTCCTCTTCCCGGTCCATCTGCTCGAGCGAGCCATACCAGTCTCGCTCGATGCGATAGAGCGCCACGCGAAACTGCGCTCGCGTGACGGGGTCGGCGGGCATCAGGGGGGGGTGAGGGAAGCGCTCGTCGAGGTAGTCGATGATCACCCGCGAGTCGTAGAGCACGAGATCGCGGTCGACCAGGGTGGGGAGCGAATGGTACGGATTCAGGTCGAGCAGGTCTTCGGGAAGGGAGCCGGGCGTCACGCTCACGATCTCGATGTCGATGCCCTTCTCCGCGAGCACGAGACGCGTACGGTGGCTCCACGGGTCGGCTGGCGCGGAGAACAGCGTCATGATGGATCGTCTGCTCGACACGATTGCGCCCCTGCGGCCCGGCCAGGGCCTGTTCCTACTTTAACGGGTTCCTCGCCCCTTCAGAAGGCGGGCAAACGAGCCGAACCGCAGCCGCGGTTATCGAATCAGCGCACGTCCTTCCAGTATTCGCGCTTCAGCAGCCAGGCGAGCCAGGTGAAGGCGAGCAGGAACAGGATCACCCAGACGCCCAGCCTGTGGCGCTCCACCCGCGCCGGATCGCTCACGTAGTCGAGGAAGTTGACCGTGTCGTGCACGAACTGGTCATACTGCTGGGGCGTCATCCGGCCCGGCGCGATCTGCTGGAAATGAGCGAAGACCTGGTGACTGACCGGCTTACCGCCCGGACCAGGCACCTGCACCGTCTTGTAGACGGCGATCTTCAGACCCTCCAGTGGCGAGACCACATCGGGCATCGACACCGAAGGAAACTGCAGGTTGTTGGCGCCGCTCGCCCGCGCCGAATCGACGTAGAAGGTCTTCAGGTACCGATAGAGATAGTTCGTGCCCCGGTACCTTGCGATCAGCGACAAATCCGGCGGAGCCTTGCCGAACCATTTCGCGGCATCCTGCGCCGGCATGGGGGAAGTGATGTAATCCGCGGGCTTCTGCCCCGGCGGGATCAGATCCTGGACCAGCACGTCCTTCGGGATCTTCAGGTCCCGCCCGAGGCGCGACCAGCGCTCGTACCTCAGCGAGTGGCATCCCAGGCAGTAGCCCGCAAAGTCCCGGGCGCCGCGCTGCAGCGAGGGCAGGTCGGAGACCGTGGCATGGGCCTGCCAGTGCTGCCAGTTCGAGCCATACGCCGGGCCCTCGGCGGCGGCGGCCGCGGCCGCCCCGCTCACTCCCACCAGCGCCGCGGCAAGCAGCACCGGCACCCAGCTGCGACGATTAATGCGCATGGTAGACCACTCTCTCGGGCACGGGTTTGACGCGATCGATGCGCGAGTAGAACGGCATCAGCCAGAAGAAAGCGAAATAGCCCACCGCGAAGATGCGGGCGAGGAGCACGTACACCGGCTCCACCGGCTGCATGCCGAGGTAGCCGAGCCCGACGAAGGACACGACGAACACGCCGAGCGCGACACGGGAGATCCAGCCCTTGTAGCGGATCGACTTCACGGGCGAGCGGTCGAGCCAGGGCAGCAGCACCAGCGAGACCAGCGCCATCAGCAGCAGCAAGGCCCCCAGCCCCTTGCTCGGCACGGCGCGCAGGATGGCGTAGTACGGGGTGAAGTACCACACCGGATGGATGTCAGGCGGCGTCGACAGCGGATTGGCGCGCGTGAAGTTTGCCGGCTCGAGGAACAGGCCGTGGAAGGTCGGGAAGTAGAACACCACCAGGGCAAACAGGACGAAAAACGCCCCGACGCCCATGACGTCCTTGACCGTGTAGTACGGGTGGAAGGGAATGCCGTCGAGCGGCTTGCCATCGGGCCCCGGGTGGTCCTTGATCTCGATGCCATCGGGGTTGTTCGAGCCCACGCGGTGCAGGGCGACCAGGTGCAACCCCACCAGCAGCAGCAGCACGATGGGCACGGCCGCCACATGGAACGCGAACAGGCGGTTGAGCGTGGCGCCCGAGATGCCGTAATCGCCGCGGATCCACTGGGTGAGAGCCGGGCCGATCGCCGGTATCGTGCCGAAGAGGTTGATGATCACCTGCGCGCCCCAGTAGGACATGTTGCCCCAGGGAAGCACGTAGCCCATGAAGGCCTCGGCCATGAGCGCGAGGTACACCACCATGCCGATCACCCACAGCAGCTCGCGCGGCCGGCGGTACGAGCCGTAGAGCAGGCCGCGGAACATGTGCAGGTAGACGACGATGAAGAAAAAGGACGCGCCGGTCGAGTGCATGTAGCGGATGAGCCAGCCCCAGCTCACCTCGCGCATGATGAACTGCACCGAGGCATAGGCGCCCGAGGCGGTCGGATGATAGTACATGGTGAGGAAGATCCCGGTGAGGATCTGCATCACCAGCACGAGCAGCGCGAGCGACCCGAAGAAGTACCAGATGTTGAAGTTCTTCGGCGCGAAATATTCGGTGAGCTCGTGCCGGAAGAACTCATCGACCGGCAGGCGCTCGTTGATCCACGCCCACAGGCCTTTCTTCGCACGAGCCGGGTCGGCCGCACGCAGGCGGGCAGGGTCGGTTACAGCCATCAGGCACCCCCCTCGGGAACGGCCGCTTTGCGGGCCATATTGCATTCGGTCATCGGAAGAGCCTCCCAATTTCCGCACTCAGCCCCCGGCGCTGCGTTTGAGCCTCCCTGATCGCGCGCCGTCATCGGGCGCAGCGTACAGTTTCCGGCTACTCGGGGGTCGGTGCATTATACACATCAGGAGGACGAAGCATGCTGCAGCGACTGGGTCGGGGGTTGACGTTCATTGCCGGCTCCATCGTGGGCGGCCTGGCGCTCGCGTTCGTGATCGTCGCGCTGCATCCGAGCCTCATCCAGCGCCCGGGCGCCCCCCCGGTCCGGCCAGCCCCTCGAGCGAGCGTCTCCGCGCCCGCCGCGCCCGAGCGCCGCGAGCCCCCGGCACTGGTGAGCTACGCCTCCGCCGTGAAGCGCGCCGCGCCAGCGGTCGTCAACATCTACACCGCCCGGGTGGTCACCGAGCAGGTCAATCCCTTTCCCTTCGGGGGTCTGTTCGGCAATCTGCTGCCCGAATACCGCCAGCGCGTGCAGCGCAGCCTCGGCTCGGGCGTGATCGTCGACGCGCACGGCCACATCGTCACGAATTACCACGTCATCGCCAATGCGGCCGCCATCCGCGTGCAGCTGGCGGACGGACGGATTGCCGTGCCGCGCATCGTCGGCGTGGACCCCGACACCGATCTCGCGGTGCTGCAGATCAGCCTGCCGAATCTGCCCGTCATCCCCTTCGGGCGCTCGGACGAGCTGCGCGTCGGGGACGTCGTGCTCGCGATCGGCAATCCGCTCGGCCTCTCGCAGACGGTGACACACGGCATCGTGAGCGCCACCGGGCGTGCGGACCTCGGCATCTCGACCTTCGAGGACTTCATCCAGACCGACGCGCCGATCAATTTCGGCAACTCCGGCGGTGCGCTCGTGAATTCCAACGGTCAGCTGATCGGCATCAACACCGCGATCGCCGCCAAGAACCTGGGAGTCGAAGGCATCGGTTTCGCGATTCCGGTCGACATGGTGCGGGGAGTGCTGCGCGACATCATCAAGTATGGCAAGGTGATCCGCGGCTGGATCGGCATCGTGCCCGAGGACGTCTCCGAGAGCGAAGCCCAGCAGGCGGGGCTCGCGCACGGCGGGGTGGTGATCATCAATCTCTACGTGGGAAGTCCGGCCCAGAAGGCTGGCCTCACGCGCGGGGACCTGATCCAGGCCATCAACGGCACGCCGGTGCACTCGGCCGAAGGGGCACTCGTGCGCATCGCCAACCAGAAGCCCGGCTCGAGCATCCGGATCAGTGTGCAGCGCGGCACCAGCACGCAGACCGTGACGGTGAAAGTGAAAGAGCAGCCCACCGGGCTATGACACCAGGAAGCTACCTCATGCACCGTCTCAAGATCCGCCGATTCCCGACCCGGGCCGAACTCGACGCGGCACTCGCGGCGCGACTCGAGCAGGCCCTGCTCGAGGCCGCCTCGGGCCACCGGGCAATCATGCTCTCGGGTGGTCACACGCCGCTCCCGGCATACCGGCAGCTCGCGGCGCGGCTCGCCCGGCAACCGGGCCTGCCACGCGAAACGCTCCACCTCCTCTTCTCCGACGATCGCTACGTTCCCTCCAGCTCCGAGGCCAGCAACTTCCACGCCTCGCAGCCGCTGCTCGAGGCTTTGCGCCTGCCCGAGGAGCAGGTGCTGCGGGTGCGCACGGAGCTGCCGCTGGAGGAAGCCGCTCTCGATTACGAGAGTCGCCTGCGGCGGCTGCTCGATCGCGGTGTGAAGATCGGTCTCGGCATGCTCGGCCTCGGCGCCGACGGACACACCGCATCGCTCTTCCGTGGCGAGGATCTGCAGAGAGCGCGAGGCAGGCTGGCCATCGCCGTGCAGCGTCCCGACGGGCTCGCCGGCATCAGCGTCACCCCCGAGTTCCTCTCGCAAGTGGCGGAGCCATTGTTCGTGATCGCCGGCGGCGGCAAGCGGGCGGCCATCGAGGGCCTGGAGCGAGAAGACCCCTCCATCGTCGCCGTGCAGGCGACGCAGGCCTGTGCGCGGATCGAGTTGTGGGTGGAGGAGCCGGCAGAGCAAGGCAGCCCCGCCTGAGCGCCTGGTGGCGCTCCAGGGTGCCAGCGCCGGCCGTGCGCGCAGTTGCGGCGTGCGGGGCCCCGAAGGGCCCCGCAACCATACTGCTCTCGCCCCCTCAGGTGGTGGGCTTCGGTCCCTTCACCGCGAGAACGAAGCGCTTGAGGTCGATGTACCTGCGATACGCCTGCTGGACCTGCGCGGCGGTGAGCGCCCGATAGCGCCGTCCCGCGATCACGTTCTCATCGAGCGGCTCGCCACGTGAAGCGTAGGTCAGCAGCTGGCCGCCGATACCGCCGAAGCTCGACTCGCTCAAGGGGATGCTGCGCAGCAGGATACCCTTGGCGCGATCGAGATCGGAGGTGGACAGCTTGCCGCTTTGCATGCGCGCGAGGTCCTTCAGGATGAGATCGCGCGCCGGGAACACCTTGTCCGGATCGCAGCCATAGGAGATGGCGTAACGCCCGCGGTGCTTGTCGAGACCGAAATGGGTCCCGACGTAGTAGACCAGTCCGGCCTTCTCGCGCAGATCGTGGTAGAGCCACGAGGCATAGAAGCCCCCGCCCAGCACCTGGTTACCGAGGCGCAGCGCGTAGCGCGCCGGGCTCTCGCGGGTGACCGGGATCAGCTCAACCAGGCGTGCGCTGTCCTGGACCGCGCTGCTGTCGGGCGTATGCAGGCCCCCGGCGCCGTTGAGCGGCACGGGCGCATAGTCGACGTCCGGTTTCGGCCCGCTCGCCAACCAGCCGCCGAAGGTCTTGGCCACCACCCACATCGCCTCGGCCGGGGTCACTTTCCCCACCACGACGATGGTGGTCATGTCGGGCCGGAAGACGTTGCCGTAGTAGCGCTGCACCTTGGCGAGCGTCAGGCTCATGACGCTCTCGGGCGTCGGGTAACGCAGCGACGGATCACCCGCGGGCACCAGCAGCTTCTCGAGGCCGATGTTGTTGAGAAACCCCGGGGAGTGGATCTGGCCGCGCCAGCTGCCCGCCACGTTTTGCTGCATGTACGCGAATGCCTGCGGCGAGAGCGCCGGATGCAGCTCGTTGTCCGCCAGCAAGGCCATGCCTCGCGCGAAGTCCTTGGCCGGCACGCTGAGCGAGAACTCCGTGCCCGCATGCTCGGTGGCGGTGATGGCATCCAGCGCCGCCTGGAACTGCAGGCGATTGAGGTGGGTGCTGCCGAACTGGAACAGGCTGTCGAGCACCTCGCCCACTCCTTTCTCGCCCTTCGGCGCCTGCAGGTCGGAGTTGGTCCGCACCTTGCCGAGCACCTGCACCGTGTCGCTGACCGCTTCCGGCTGCACCACCAGCTTCAGGCCGTTCGGCAGCACATAGAGCGTCGGATCGAGCTGCGAGCGAGGCGTCGGCAGCTTCGCGAATGCCTTGACGGCCCAGCGGGGCAGCTTGACCGGCTTGCTCGGATTGGCCGCGAAGCTCTCGGCGCCCCCGAAACCCTTGCTCGAGACGGGCTTGCCCGAGCTTTGCGGCGTCAGAATCGCCGTGAACGCGTGAGCGGGATCGAAGCTGGCGCGCGCCAGCCTGTCGACCTCCGCGGGCGTGACGGCCTCGATGCGCGCCTTCATCGCCTCAGGCGAGGACAGACCCTCGACCGCCAGGGCATCCGACCACGCGTCGGCGAGGCCATTGACCGAATTCTTCTGATACTCCAGTTGCGCGATGGCCTGTCGCTTGGCCGCTTCCACCAGCGCGGGATCGATGCCCTTGCGGGCCGCTTCGGCCATGATGGCCTGCATGGCGTTGAGCACCGGCTGCGGATCGGCGCCGCGCGGGAAGACGCCCACGGCCGCGCCGAGACCGGCCTGGGGCAGAAGGTAGGAGGCGAAAGTCCCGTACAGCGCCTTGCCCGTCATCCCGAGGCCGAACAGCGCGGCGCGCTTGGAGGCGAGCGCGTCGGAGAGCACCCGAGCGATCGCATAATCCTTGGAGCGCACACCCGGCATGCGGTAGGTCAGATACACCGTGCCGTAGGGGCTGTCGGTCGGCGCACGGTAGGTGCGAGCCTGCACGGGCTGGAAGTGATAGGCGGGTCGCGCGGGCAGCGCCCGGCGGGGAATACCCGCGAATAGCTTCCTCACTTCCGCCAACGTCGCCCTGGGATCGACGTCTCCGGCGATCACCAGGATGGCGTTGTTCGGCACGTACCACTGGTCGTGGAAACGTTTGAGCAGCGCCGGCGAGGTCTTGTTGAAGGAGGGTCGGGTTCCGAGCGGCGTATGCGCGTAGGGGGTGCCGGCGAACAGCTGCCCCATGAGCTCGGTGAAGAACTTGAAGTCCGGACTGGAGAGATCCCGCGAAACCTCCTGCTCGATGGCCCCGCGCTCGAGTTTCCACTGGCTCGGCGCCATGTCCACCGCACGCATGCGAATCGCCTCGATGTGCAGCGCCACATCGAGGTCCCGCGAGGGCAGCACGAAGAAGTACTTGGTGGTGCTGAAGGACGTCTCGGCATCGAAGGCGCCGCCCATGTTGGCGGTGACGGCGGCGAGCTGGTCGGCGGTGAGTCCGGGGCTACCCCGGAACATCATGTGCTCGACCGCATGCGCGGTGCCCGGGAATCCCTTGGGCGCCTCGTCCGAGCCGGCGAGGTAGTTCGTCTGCACGGACACCACCGGCGCCAGGGTATCGCGTACGATGACCACCCTGAGGCCATTGTCCAGCGTGGCACGAGTCACCATCGGCGCCCCGGCGGCCATGGCCTGCGCCGCGGCAACCGCGCTCGCCAGCAATCCCCATCGCATCATCTGCCTGAATCGCATGCGCTTACCTCGCTTCCTCTACTGTCGCAGTCGCACGGATCATACGCCCAATGATCGCGCGGCTGCCGGCTCTCGCGCTGTTTGCAGAACGCACGGAGGGGCGGCGCATCCGGGACACCGTGCGATCTCGCCACGCCGGGAGACACTCCGGGTGGCAAGCCGCACGGCGTCCACTTGCTTCTTGTTCTTACTTCCCCGCTCGAGCCGCGTCCGTCCCTGGACGGCGGGCTCGATTGGCGCGTCGAGGACCAGCTCGGGCGCGCCAATCTCCTGGTTGCTATAGACGAGTGAGCCGGCCGCATCGGCACGGGAACGGCAATGGAGGCCGAAGTCTGCGCCGCCGGGTACGCTACGTGCGTCCAATGACTGGAAAATGTCATGAGCGAGAGCGCAAACTCCGTCTTCCTGGAAACCTCGAACAAAGAAAGGAGCCGCACATGGCCTTGACCCGACAGGTCGTTTCGACCCTGAATGCCGACGGCACGGATGTCATGGGACCCACCATCCTGGCGTTCCACTACCCCGACCAGAGCCTCGTATCAGGGAGCCTGCTCACCGTGGAGGCCAACCATCTGGCGGTGCTGAAGTCGCGGGGGGCCGTGCTCGGGGTGTATGACACGGGGCAATATCCGATCCAGACGCCCGACAAGCCGCTGCTCGGAAGCTTCGTATCCGGGTTTTTCGGCGGCCAGTCGCCGTGGCAGTACGAGGTGCTCTATGTGAACCGCGCCAAGCTCCTGGTGCGCAACACCGGGCTCGCCACCTCGGCGGAGATGGCCGAGATGTCCTATCAGGTCGAGTACTACGTGCACGTCGATAGCAAGGAGGGCGCGCTCAAGCTCATCACCCATATGCCCTTCGCCAAGCACTTCATCGGCACCGATGAGGTGGCGAGCTATGCCGGGCCGGTGGTCGAGCAGGCGATCAACCAGGTGGTCCAGGTCACTCCCATGGAGAAGATCAACGAGCACATCCACGAGATCGTGGAGCTCGTGAAGGAGCACCTCGCGACTTTCCTCGGCGTGTATGGCATCACGCTGAACGATGCGAAGGTGCTCATCCTCCCGAAAGACGAGCGCATGCGCGAGCTCATCTCCCTGCGCGCCTTCGGGCTCTCGGAGCTCGATGCGGTCCGCTACTACGTGGCGCTGAAAATGGCCGAACGGGGTCTGGTATCGGCGCCGAATGCCGCCGTCGGACAACCGTTCTTCATCGGCGGGGCGACCATGGGCACCTTCCCCATCCCCGGGGCGGCAGGACCGATCGGCGGGCCGCCCGCCGCGAAGGTCGAGCGCTGAGGGCTGGGGCCGCCGCCCGCGCACTCCCGCACCCCAGCCGATCGCGCACCGTGTCTTCGGAGGCCATCGCATGGAAATGAAATCCACTCCCAATCCGATCGAGGCGGCCGGGGCCGGCAAGCGGCTGCTGTCGAACCTGTTCTACGGCTGGGGGTACAACTTCTACCGCCGGGAAAACCAGCTGCGGGCAGATGACCTGCTCATCCGCGGCAAGCTGAGCGAGCTGCTTGCGCAGTGCCGCGCGCACCTCGCCTCGCTCGAAGCCGCCTTCCGGCGCGAGCATCTGCCGGCGCCGACGCGGGAGCATCCCTTCCCGGATCCGACCGCCGTGGCGAGGGCGCAGGCATTGCAGCGGCAGCAGCGCGATATCGAAGCCCTCGAGACCGCGATCCGCACCGCGCCGGTGCCGGAGATGGACAGGATCCACCAGCGTCACCGTGCCGAGCGCGACACGCTCGAGAAGCTGGTCGCGGTCGACGGCGATCTGGTGTCTGCCATCGTGGCACTGCGCGATGAGGTGCTCCGGCTCGATGACGCCACGGTGATCGCACAGTCCGCCCGGCCTCTTCCGATGGACGACATCCAGGCGCTCTGGAAGCGCCGTGAGCAGATCCTTTCCGCCCTCGAGGAGTCCGAGTGAACGCCAGAGTCCCTCCCCTGTCCTACCCCAACCGGCGGCTCGTCGCGACCGGCGCGGCTGTCGTCATCCTTTTGATCGTGCTCGGAGGCGCCTTCGTGCAGATCGGGCCCGGACAGCGCGGCGTGCTCATGACCTTCGGAGCGGTACATCACGGCGTTCTCGATCCGGGACTGCACCTCAAGGCGCCATTCCTTCAGACGGTCGCCCGTATGGACGTGCAAGTGCAGAACTCGCAGGCCACCGAAACCGCCGCCAGCCTGGATCTTCAGGACGTCTCCACGACCGTCGCCACGAACTGGCACATCCTGCCGGCCGATGCCGAGTGGGTGTATCAGCACGTCGGCAGCGAGCGGGCGCTCATCTACAAGATCATCCAGCCGGCGATCAGCAATGCCGTCAAGGCGGTGACCGCGCATTACAACGCGCAGGACCTGATCGTGCAGCGCGACAAGGTGCGCGGGGAAATCGAGGCGCAGATCCGCAGCGCGCTCCAGCCTTTCCGTGTCGTGGTCGACGCGGTCAACATCACCGACTTCCATTTCAGCGCCGAGTACGCCGCGGCGATCGAGCAGAAGCAGGTCGCCCAGCAGCGCGCGCTGCAGGCTCAGTACGAGCTTCAGCGCGCCAGGGTGCTGGCGCAGCAGAGAGTCGTCGAGGCAACCGCGCAGTCCCAGGCGCAAAAGCTCCTGCAGCAGACACTCACCCCGGAGATCATCCAACAGCAGGCGGTCGCCAAGTGGGACGGCCGCCTGCCCCAGGTGGTCGGCGGCAAGGGCGTGCTGCCGATGATCGGCAACGTATCCGAAGGCGCTACGCGCTAGGCCTTCTTCTCCGTGTGTCCGCCAAACCCGAGACGCATGGCCGAGAGCACCTTGTCGGCGAATTCGCCGCTGCCGCGCGACTCGAAGCGCGCATAGAGCGCGGCGCTCAGGACATGTGCCGGCACGCCCATCTCGATGGCGGCCTGCACCGTCCAACGTCCCTCACCGGAGTCCGACACTCGTCCGCCGAAGCCCGCGAGCGCCGGGTCCGCGGCGAGCGCCTTGGCCGTCAGATCGAGCAGCCGTGAGGAAATGATGCTGCCGTGACGCCAGACTTCCGTGATGGCGGCGATATCGAGCCGGTACTGGAAGAGGCGCGGGTGCGCGAGCGGGGCGGTCTCCGCGTCCGAATCCCTCGGCCGCAGCCCGGCGTCCGCGTGCTGCAGCACGCTCAGTCCCTCGGCGTACGCGGCCATCACGCCGTACTCGATGCCGTTGTGCACCATCTTCACGAAATGGCCCGCGCCACTCGGTCCGCAGTGCAGATAGCCCATCGGCGCGGTATCGTCGGCCACGCGCCGGGCCCCGCCGGCCGGAATCCTTCCCCCCGGTGAAAGCGTGGCGAAGATCGGCTCCAGGGTGTCGAAAACCGGTTTGTCCCCGCCGACCATGAGGCAGTAACCCTGCTCGAATCCGAGCACACCCCCGCTCGTGCCGACATCGAGGTAGTTGATGCCGGCTGGACGCAGCTCCTCGGAGCGGCGGATGTCGTCCGAGTAGTGTGAGTTGCCGCCATCGATGAGCACGTCGCCGGATTTCATCAGCGGCCGCAACTGCGCGATCACGGCATCGACGGCCGCCGCCGGCACCATGATCCACACCGCCCGCGGCGGTGCCAGCTTCTCGATCAGTTCCGCGGGCGAGGACGCGCCGATCGCCCCTACTGCGGCCGCGGCCTGCACCGCCGTCGCCGACCTGTCAAATGCGACGCACTCGTGACCACCCTCGATCAGCCGCCGCACCATGTAGGCGCCCATCCGCCCCAGTCCGATCATTCCAATCCGCATACGCTACGCCCTCCGTCAGTTGCCGCCGCGAGCGTGTGTGCCCCGCGGTCAGTTCGGAACCCGCTTGATCTGCGCGCCGAGTTGCGCCAGCTTTTCCTCGATCGCCTCGTACCCCCGATCGATGTGGTAGATGCGCTCGACTTCGGTGCGCCCTTCCGCCACCAGGCCCGCGAGCACCAGGCTCGCCGAGGCGCGCAGGTCCGTCGCCATGACGGGGGCCGCCGTGAGCCGGTCCACGCCATGGATGATTGCCGTGTTGCCCTCGAGCCGGATCTCCGCCCCCAGCCGGCGCATCTCCAGCATGTGCATGAAGCGGTTCTCGAAGATCGTCTCGATGATGGTGCCCACTCCGTCGGCCACGGTGTTCAGGGCCGCGAACTGCGCCTGCATGTCTGTCGGAAACGCCGGATACGGAGCGGTGCGCACATCGATCGCGCGCGGCCGGCGGCCGCGCATGTCCACTTCGACCCAGTTCTCTCCCACACCGACCTTGGCGCCCGCTTCCTGAAGTTTCACGAGCACCGCGTCCAGATGGTCAGGGCGCGTGTTCTTGATGCGCACGTGCCCACCGGTGATGGCACCGGCCACCAGATACGTCCCGCTTTCGATCCGATCCGGAAGGACTTCATAGCTGGTGCCGTGCAAGCGCTCGACGCCCTCGACCACGATCTTGTCCGTGCCGGCGCCCTTGATCTTCGCCCCCATCGCAATCAGGAACTCAGCGAGGTCGACCACCTCGGGCTCACGGGCGGCATTCTCGATGACCGTCTCGCCCTCGGCCAGCGTCGCCGCCATCATCAGGTTCTCGGTGCCGGTCACGGTCACCGTGTCGAGCACCAGCCGGGCACCACGCAGCCGTCCGGAGCGCGCTCGGATGTATCCCCCCTCGATCGTGATATCCGCCCCGAGCGCCTGCAGGCCGGCCACGTGGATGTTGACGGGGCGCGCCCCGATCGCGCAGCCGCCGGGCAGCGATACGTCCGCCCGCCCGTAGCGGGCCACGAGTGGGCCGAGAACCAGGATGGAGGCTCGCATGGTTTTGACGAGCTCGTACGGCGCCGAGTAATCGCGCACCGTCGTCGGATCGACCTCGATCCGCATCCGCTCATCGATCGTGACGGTTGCGCCCATGCCACCCAGCAGCTCGACCGTGGTGGTGACGTCCTTCAGGTGCGGGACATTGGCGACCATGACCGGGCCATCGGCGAGCAGCGCGCCCGCGAGGATCGGCAAAGTGGCGTTCTTCGCGCCGGAGATGCGAACTTCGCCTTCGAGGGGCACACCACCCTGAATCTGTAGCTTGTCCACTTCAGCCTCCGGCTTCAGCCGGCGTGAGCGCCTCGATGGACAGCGCGTGGATCTCGCGCCCCATCCGCTCCCCGAGCGTCCGATACACCATCTGGTGACGGGCGAGGCTGCGCAGCCCCGAGAACTGCTCGGCCACGATGCGCGCCGAGAAGTGAGTCTGGTCTTCCGAAAGCACCCGGACGTCGGCTCCGGGCAGGCCGGCGCGGATCAGCCGCGCGACTTCCTCTGGATTCATGGGAGGCATATTAATCGACCGGGGGAGCAAGCGCGCGATAACCCTTTGAGGGAAGCATGACCGGTGAATTTGTCGGAATTGCTACAATTGTCCGGTCATGAGCCCAGCTGCCGCCCCGAGCTTCCCCGATCGCGACCTGCTCGCGACCGCGCGACGCGCCCTCTCGATCGAGGCGCGCGCCGTAGAGTCCCTGCTCGATCGCCTGGACGGGCGGTTCGCAGCGGCCTGCCGGCTCTGCCTGCACTGCCAGGGGCGCGTGGTCGTGACGGGCATCGGCAAATCCGGCCACGTCGCGCGCAAGGTCGCCGCGACGCTCGCCAGCACCGGGAGCCCGGCGTTTTTTCTCCATCCGGCCGAGGCAAGCCACGGCGACCTCGGCATGATTACGCGCACCGATGTGGTGCTCGCACTGTCCAATTCGGGCGAGACTCCCGAGGTTCTGCTGCTGCTGCCGCACCTGACGCGCCTCGCCGTGCCGCTGATCGCCATGGTCGGCAAGGCTGACTCCACCTTGGGCCGCGCAGCTGCGGCCATCCTCGATGTCAGCGTGCCAGAGGAGGCCTGCCCCCTCAACCTCGCGCCGACGGCGAGCACCACGGCGGCCCTGGCCATGGGCGATGCACTGGCCGTGGCGGTGTTGGAAGCGCGAGGCTTCACCAAGCAGGACTTCGCGCGTTCGCATCCCGGCGGCACCCTCGGCCGGCAATTGCTGCTGCGCGTGGCGGAGCTGATGCGCACGGGCGAGGCCCTGCCAAGGGTCCGGCCCGACACCGGTCTCGGCGAAGGCCTGCTCGAGATGTCGCGCAAAGGCCTCGGCATGACTGTGATAGTGGACGAGGACGAGCGCATCCTCGGGGTGTTCACCGACGGAGACCTGCGCCGGGCGCTCGACCGGCACGCCGATGTGCATACCGCCACCATGCAGGAGGTGATGACCTCTCCCGGCAAGACCATCGGCCCGCAGGAGCTGGCCGCTGAGGCCGTGCATCTGATGGAAGTGCATCGCATCACCGCGCTCCCGGTGGCCGATGAGCAAGGCCGGCTGCTCGGGGCGCTCAACGTCCATGATCTGTTCCGCGCCGGCGTGGTCTGAGTCGCCGGTCGCTTACGATGACAAGAGCCTCTGGAACGACTGCACTGCGCGCCAGCCTCACGCCTCGGGGCCGGGGCAGCGCGCGCAAGGCCGCGCAGATCCGCCTGCTGGTGCTCGATGTCGATGGGGTGCTCACCGACGGGCGACTGCATTTCGGTCCGCGCGGGGAGGCGCTGAAGGTCTTTCACGTCCGCGATGGGGCGGGGCTGAAGCAGCTGGCCGCGGCAGGCGTCATCGTGGCGGTGATCTCGGGACGGCGCTCGCTGATGACGAGCCGGCGATGCCGGGAATTGGGCATACGTCACGTCCTGCAGGGCGTGAGTGACAAGCTGGCTGCGTTTCGCAGCCTGTGCACGCGACTCGAACTGACCGCCCCCGCCTGCGCGTGCATCGGCGACGATACTCCCGATGTCCCGCTGATGCGCGAGGCGGGACTGGCATTTGCCGTCGCGGATGCGCACCAGGACGCCCGGCGCGCCGCGCATGTCGTCACGGCCTTGCCCGGCGGTCAGGGCGCCGTGCGCGAAGTGTGCGACTATCTGTTGGCCGCTCGCCGCGCCGTTCAGCCCGCGTGATCTACCGGATCTTCGCCATCCTGACCGTAGCGGCCGTGATCATCGGCTCGCTGCTGCTGGCGCGTCAGAACGCAGCGCCGCAGGCGACCACCGTGCAGCAGAGCGCCACGGATGAAGGATACTCGGCACGTGACGCCCAACTCGTGCAGACCGGCCCCTCCGGTCTGCCGCTCTACACGCTCAATGCGGCCACCATCCGCCAGTTGCCGAACGCGGATCAGGTGCAGCTCAGCCAGGTCAGCATGAGCTTCCAGAACGGCGGCGAGCAGTGGACGGCCACCTCCGACCAGGGCGAGCTTCTGCGCGGCACGAGCCAGATCGACCTGACCGGTCACGTGCAGGTGTCGGCGATCATCCCCGGATCGAGTGCGCCCATCCGGATCGCCACCCATACCCTCTCGTTCGACAGCCGCTCGGATATCGTCAGTACCGCAGATCCTGTCACCCTCACTTGGTCCGGTCAGCGGCTCGACGCCCTGGGCCTGGTCGCGGATTTGAAGGCCCATCGACTGCAGTTAGAATCCTCAGTGCATGCCATCCTCACCCCCTCGCGCTAGCCGCCTGCTGCTCGGCCTCGCTCTCGCCGGAATCGGTGCCGCCGTGGCGCAGCCCGCCGTGCACTCGGCTGCGGGCCGCGCCGGCCCGGGGGCGGTGAAGCTCCCCACGCTGTCCCGGGAGCCCATCAAGGTCAATGCCGCCTCCGTGGACGTCGACTACAAGACTCAGACGGTGGTGTACCGGAAGGTGCTGATTACCCAAGGCAATATCCTCGTGCGGGCCGACCGCGCCCGCACCACGGTGGGCCAGTCCCGGCAGCAGAGCCAATGGACCCTGAAGGGCAACGTGCACATCCAGGCACCGCCCCATGGCAGCCTCGACGCGGACACCGCGATCGTGGGCGTCGAGGACAATCGCATCACCCGGGCGACCGTCACGGGCAAACCGGCCGAGTTCACGCAGCAGAGGGAGGACGGCAAAGTCACCCAGGGGCATGCCGATCAGATCACCTATGATGTCACTCGCGGGACCGTGCAGCTGAGCGATGACGCATGGCTGTCGGATGGACGCAATGAGATCAGCAGCAAGCTGATCACCTACGATGTCCTGAAAGACCGGATCCAGGCGAGTTCGCCCGGCAGCGGACAGCGCGTGCACCTCACCCTCACGCCGCAGGCGCCCAAACCGAAGCCTCCAGGCGCTCCGGGACCCGGGCCCGCCCAACCCCACGGAAAATCGAGCTGATGTCGCTCAAAGCCACGGGACTCGAGAAGAGCTACCGTTCCCGCAAGGTGGTCCAGGGCCTGAGCATCGAGGTCGCGAGCGGTGAGGTCGTGGGTCTGCTCGGTCCGAATGGCGCGGGCAAGACCACCGCCTTCTACATGATGGCGGGACTCGTACCCTGCGACTCCGGGAGCATCCATCTGGGCGAGCGGGACATCACGACGCTCTCGATGCATCGTCGTGCCCAGCTCGGGCTTGGCTATCTGCCGCAGGAGGCCTCGGTCTTCCGCCGGCTGTCTGTGGAAGACAATGTCATGGCCATTCTCGAGACGCGCCGCGACCTCGACCGGGCCGCCCGCGAACAGCGTCTCGAGGAGCTCCTCGAGGAGCTGCGCATCGGGCACGTCCGGCGCAATCTCGGATTGTCGCTTTCGGGGGGCGAGCGGCGCAGGGTGGAAATCGCCCGGGCTCTGGCGGCCGAGCCCAGGTTCATGCTGCTCGATGAGCCCTTCGCGGGGGTCGATCCGCTCTCGGTGCTCGACATCCAGCGCATCATCCGCGAGCTCACCAGCCGCAGCATCGGCGTCCTGATCACCGACCATAATGTGCGCGAAACGCTCGGGGTATGCCAGCGCGCCTATATCGTCAATCAGGGAACCGTGATCGCCTCCGGAAATGCCGAAGAAATTCTTGCCAATCCCCATGTGCGTGAGGTGTACTTGGGCGAGTCGTTCCGGCTATAGAGGCACGCGACAAACCTCATGGGCGACCCGGACTTCATCCGCTAGGATTCAGGAAGGCTACGGCCATCCATGTCACCATGCTGAAACCTTCCCTGCAGCTCAAGCTGGGTCAGCAACTGACCATGACCCCGCAGCTGCAGCAGGCGATCCGGCTTCTGCAGCTGCCCGCGCTCGAGCTTCAAGCGCACATCCGCGAGCTCCTCGAGACCAATGTGATGCTCGAGCCCGTGGACGAGGGCGAAGGTCCCGGCGCACTCGAGGCCGCGCCCGCCGCGGAGCCCGGCGAGCCGGAGGAAGCGGCCGCCGCACCCGCCGAGAGCGTCGAGGTGATCGAGGGCGACTGGGGTGGGCAGGGCGGCTCGACGGACAGCTCCTGGGGCGGTGACGATGATGAGCGCCAGCAGGAATTCGCCGACGCCACGGGCCAGTCCCTGCAGGAATACCTGCTCTGGCAGCTCGAGGTCGCCAAGCTCGAACCGCGTGACTTGGCCATTTCCCGCGCCATCGTCGATGCCATCAGCGACGACGGCTACCTGATCGAGCCCCTGCAGGAAATCGCCGACACCCTCAAGCCCGAAGTGCAGTGCGACGCTGCCGAGGTCGAATCGGTGCTCAGGGGAGTCCAGGCCCTCGATCCTGCGGGCATCGGGGCGCGCAGTATCGGCGAGTGCATCGAGCTGCAGCTGCGCCAGCTCGACCCAGGGACTGCGGGCTTGAGCACCGCCATCGAGATCGCCCGCCACCACCTCGAGCGTCTCGCCGGGAGGGAGCTTGCGGCGCTGCGCCGCGAGCTGCGCGCCAGCGAGGAGGAACTCGCCTGCGCGCTGGCGCTGGTGCGTTCCTGCCACCCGCGGCCGGGCGCCACGGTGAGCACCGGTGCTCCGGAATACGTGGTCCCCGATGTATTCGTGCGCCGCACCGACCGCGGCTGGGCCGTTGAGATCAATTCGGCGACCATGCCGCGAGTGCGCCTCAATCACGGCTACGCCAGCCTCCTCGGCCGCAACAGCAGCCACGCGAGCCTGCGCGCCCAGCTGCAGGAGGCGCGCTGGCTGCTGAAGAGCCTGGAGATCCGCCACGAGACCCTGATCAAGGTGACCCGCTCCATCGTCGAGCGGCAGGTCGACTTCCTCGAGCACGGCGAAGAATTCATGCGGCCGATGATCCTCAAGGACATCGCCGAAGCGGTCGCCATGCACGAGTCGACGATCTCGCGCGTCACATCGGGCAAGTACATGCACACGCCCCGCGGGGTATTCGAGCTGCGCTACTTCTTCTCGAGTCAGATCGAGGGCGCCGACGGCTCGGGCACCTCCTCCACCGCGATTCGCGCCAAGATCAGAAAGCTCCTCAAGGAGGAGAACCCGCTCGCGCCCCTGAGCGACGGGCGCATCGCGGAACTGCTGTCCGCCGAGGGCATTCCAGTGGCGAGGCGCACCGTTGCCAAGTACCGCGAGGCAATGAACATCCCCTCCTCCAGCGAGCGCAAGCGCTCAGGCAGCGCGCCGCAGTGAGGATCCGAACATGACTGAAACCCGGTAAACAATGCGATAGGAGACAGCTATGCATCTGAACGTCACCGGTCATCACATCGAGGTCACTCAGGCTCTGCGCGGCTACCTGGAAAAGAAGTTCGAACGCATCGAGCGGCACTTCGACCAGGTCATCGACGTGCACTGTGTGCTGACGGTGCAGAAGCTGCGCCAGAAGGTCGAGGCGACAGTGCATGTGAGCGGCAATTCCATCCATGCCGATTCGACCGAGGAGAACATGTACGCTGCCATTGACCTGCTGGCCGACAAGCTGGACCGGTGCATCAAGAAGCACAAGGAGAAACTGACGGATCATCACGCATTGGAGGGGCGTGCGGAGGTCAGGGCGCTGAGCGCCTGAGCCCAGCGCCGCAGCGCTCGTGCGCATCGTCGTCTTGAGCGGGCTGTCGGGCTCGGGCAAGAGCGTGGCTCTGCACATGCTCGAGGACCTGAGCTACTACTGTATCGACAACATCCCGGCGGCCCTGCTCAAGCCCTTCATCGCCCACGCGGTGCGCAATCCCGAGCGCACCTACGAGCGCGCGGCGGTGGGGCTCGATGCCAGGAATACCGCGGCCGAGATCGCCACCGTGCCGCAGCTCATCGACGAGCTGCGGCGCAGCGGCCTCGATTGCCAGGTGATCTTCCTCACCGCGGCCGATGATGTGCTGCTGCGCCGTTTCGCCGAGACACGGCGCACGCATCCCATGAGCCGCCACAACCTCGATCTGCGCGGCGCAATGGCCATGGAACGCCATCTGCTCGAGCCCATCGTGCACGCGGCGGACCTGGTCGTGGACACCTCGCATCTCGGCGTGCACGCCCTGCGGGATCTCGTGCGCCGGCGGGTGGGCGACCCGAGCGTCGGCAGGCTGTCCATCACCTTCGAGTCCTTCGGCTTCAAGGAGAGCATCCCGGGGGACGCGGACTTCGTGTTCGATGCGCGCTCGCTCCCCAACCCCTACTGGGAGCCGACGCTGCGCAATCTCACCGGGCGGGACGCGGAGGTGGTCCGCTTTCTCGAGCGCCACACCGATGTCGCGGCACTGATCGGCGACATCACGCGCTTCATCCGTGCGCGCATCCCCGAGTACCTGGCGAGCAACCGCAGCTATCTCACGGTCGCCATCGGGTGCACCGGCGGGCAGCATCGCTCGGTCTACATCGTCGACAGGCTGGTGGCCGAGTTCTCACGCGAGTTCGAAAACGTGCGGGCCCGCCACACGGAGCTGCACGCCTAGGCGCGCGCCGCGTCCGCGGCGCCCCGGGCTAAGTCGCCCGGCTGATCCCCGGGGATGTCATCACCGCCGGCAGCTTCTCCCCGCTCATGAAGGCGCTGAGCGCGGTCCTCGCCTGCATCGCGTCCCGGTACCCGAGCTCGATGAGCTCCCCGGTGTAGGGGGCTTCGAAGGCGAGATAACTGGCGAGCTGGTGACCCGAGACCTCGGGCCGCCCGCCGATGATCCTGAGCAGAGGCCGCAATCCCTTCGGCATCGCATCGATGTGCCGGGCGGCGATCTCATTGGGATCGATGCTCGGGGCCATCATGAGAGTGTCGATCTGGCGCGTGTTGCGGGCCACGACGGAGGAAGCGCGCGCCAGTTGATTGATGTGCTCGATATGCTCGAGATCCCGGTACACCTGGTCCGAGAAGAGTGTGTCGAGCATGTAGCCCAGGACCTCCCCGGGCGTCGGCATCGCGGGCCCATCGTCCGTGCCGACACCGGCCCGTGGGGCTCTCACGCCAATGATGAGCAGCCGGTCCGCCCCGAGCCGTATGGCTGGGCTCAAGGGAGAGAGCTGACGCATCGAGCCATCGCCAAAATACTCCTGCTCGAGCCGTATGGGCGGGAACAGCATAGGCAGCGCCACGCTCGCCATGATGTGCTCCAGGGTGAGCTCGGTCCGCCGTCCGCAGTGCTGCACGCGCGTCCACTCCGGCTGGCCCGCAATCGCGTCAAAATAGGCCACGGACCGACCCCAGGTGTAGCTGGTCGCGCACAGCGCGCAGGCCCGCAGGTGTCCTCGGGCGATGCTGCGCCGGATGCCGGCGCAATCCACCTCCACACCCAACAGCCCCCGCAGCGGGCTGTTGTCGAGCAAGGACTTCGGTGGCGAGAGCACCAGCCCGCCGGAAATGAGCGCCAGGAGCCAATGCAGTCCGGAGCGCAGCATGTGCCGGCTGCTGACGTAGAAGACCTGCTCGGTGCGAAACTGGGACCACACGCGCTCGAGGCCCGCCACGGCCTGACGCCAGACGTGGGCCTGCGAGGCGAGCACGCTCGCCGCCACCGCGCCGGCGGAGGTTCCGACGATGACCTGAAACGGATTGCGTCCGCGGGGCAGGATCTCCGCCAGGGCCCGCAGCACCCCGACCTGGTAGGCCGCACGGGCGCCGCCGCCCGTCAGCACCAACCCGACGACGGGTCGTGCGGACGGGGCATCAACCACTGCGACCGGCGCGTCCACCGTCATCGCCATGGGGACGCAGGCCGGGGGTTGCAGCCCTACGCTCCACGCCTCAGGCGACCTCCAGGATCTGCAGGGAATTCGTCCCGCCCTGCACCCCCGAAAGCTCACCCTTGGTGAGGATGACCAGGTCCTTGCGCTCGACCAGCTTCAGCTCCAGCAGGCGCGTGAACAGCGTGTCGTACAACTCACCAGTCGATTTGGCGTGCGTGACGTCGAAGATCACCGGATACACGCCCCTGAACATGGTGACGCGACGGCGCGTGGACTCGTGCCGGGTGAACGCATAGATCGGGATGTCGGAGCGGATGCGCGACATCCACAGCGGCGTCGACCCTGACTCGGTCAGGGCAACGATCGCACGCACCTTCATGTGGTTGGCCGCGTACATGACGGCCATGGCGATCGCCTCCTCGCTGTCCCTGAACTGGCCATCGGTCCGATGGTGCTCGCGCGAATGCGCGAGCTGATACTTCTCCGCGCCCTCGATGACCTGGGCCATGGCCTCCACGGCCTTCACCGGATAACGGCCGGTCGCGCTCTCCGCTGACAGCATCACCGCATCGGTCCCGTCCATCACCGCGTTGGCCACGTCGCTGACCTCGGCGCGCGTCGGGATCGGGCTCTGGATCATGGACTCCATCATCTGCGTGGCCGTGATGACCACCCGGTTCTTCTGGCGCGTCTGGTGGATGATGGTCTTCTGCAGACCCGTGAGCTCGGCATACCCCATCTCGACGCCGAGGTCGCCACGGGCCACCATTACGACATCGGACGCCTCGATGATGGATGGCAGATTGTTGATCGCCTCCTGCCGCTCCACCTTGGCGACGATTCGGGTGTCGCGGCCGGCCCTGCGCGCGAGCGTGCGCGCCTGCTCGATGTCGTCCGCGTCACGAGCGAAGGAGACCGCGATGTAGTCGATGTTCTCCTCGACAGCGAAGCGGATGTCCTCCTTGTCCTTGTCGGACAAGGCCGGCGCGGAGATGCCCCCTCCCTGACGATTGAGACCTTTGCGATCGGAGAGCTCGCCGCCAACGCGCACATGCGTCTCGATGCGGGTGCCGCCGACTCGATCGACGCTGAGAACGATCTGGCCGTCGTTGAGCAACAGCGTGTCCCCGGGCGTGACGTCTTTCGGCAGGTTCTTGTAGGCGCAGCCGACCCCCTCCGCGGTGCCCGCCTTGGGATCGAGCGCCGTATCGAGCGTGAATGCCTGGCCCTCCTTGAGCAGGACCTTGCCGTCGCGGAAGCCCTCGATGCGTATCTTCGGCCCCGCGAGATCGAGCAGCACGCCCACGCATCGATTGGCGCGATGCGCAGCCTCGCGCACCATCGCCAGCCGGCGCCTGCGATCCTCGATGGTGCCGTGTGAAGCGTTGAGTCGCACCACGTCCAGCCCTGCGCGCATCATGTCTGTCAGCACGGCAACATCGTCGGTCGCAGGTCCCACGGTCGCCACAATTTTGGTTCTTCGCAACATAGCCTCAACCGGTTGCCCGCTCCTCGAGCGCCGCCACTGCGGGCAGCGTCTTGCCTTCGACGAATTCCAGGAACGCTCCCCCGCCCGTCGAGATGTAGGAGATGCCGTCTTCCACGCCGTACTTCTCGATCGCCGCCAGAGTGTCTCCGCCGCCTGCGAGCGAGAACGCCCTGCTGCGCGCGATCGCGCGGGCTATCGCCCGGGTGCCTTCGCCGAATTGCTCGAACTCGAACACTCCGACGGGACCGTTCCACAGAATGGTCCCCGCCCCCTGCAGCGTCTCGCTCAGGCGGTCGGCGGTGTCGGGTCCGATGTCGAGAATCATCTCGTCGGCTCCCACGTCGTGGATGGAGCGCACATCGGCGTGCGCGGTGGCCGCGAATTCCTTCGCGACGACCACGTCCGTCGGCAGCGGGATCTCCGCGCCGCGCGCCCGCGCCTGCTCCATCAGCTTGCGGGCCACATCGACCAGGTCCGCCTCATACAGCGACTTGCCGACCGCCACGCCGGTCGCCGCCAGGAACGTGTTGGCGATGCCGCCGCCGACGATGAGCTTGTCGACCTTGGCGAGAAGCGATTCGAGCACCGTGAGTTTGGTCGACACCTTGGAGCCGGCGACGATCGCCACCAGCGGCCGCGCCGGCTGCTTGAGCGCGCGCTCGAGCGCCTCGAGCTCCCCGACCAATAGCGGCCCGGCGCAGGCCGTCCTGGCGAAGCGCACTACCCCATGGGTGCTTGCCTCGGCCCGATGAGCGGTGCCGAATGCGTCCATCACGAACACGTCACAGAGTGATGCCATCCTGCGGGCAAGCTGCTCGTCGTCCTTCTTCTCGCCTTTGTTGAAGCGGACGTTCTCGCAGAGCACCGCCGAGCCCGGCGCGCACTCGATGCCATCGAGCCAGTCGCGCTTGAGCGGCACCGGCTTGCCGAGCAGCTCCGAGAGCCGCGCGGCCACGGGCTTCAACGACAGCGCCTCCTCGTACTGGCCCTCCTTGGGCCGTCCGAGGTGCGACAGGATGAACACCTGGGCGTGCTGGTCGAGCGCGTAACGGATGGTCGGCAGCGCGGCGCGGATGCGCGCATCGCTGGTCACCACTCCGTCCTGAACCGGAACGTTGAGATCCTCGCGGATCAGGACCCGCTTGCCGCGCAGGTCCGTATCCGTCATGCGCAGAATCTTCATGACGCCTTCGACCACGCCAGAGTGGTGTCGAGCATCCGGTTCGAGAAGCCCCACTCGTTGTCGTACCAGGCGCAGACCTTGACCAGCGAGCCGCCGATCACCTTGGTGAGCGTGGCGTCGAATACGGAGGAGCGGGCGTCATGGTTGAAATCGATCGACACCAGCGGCGCGGTGTTATAGCCGAGAATTCCCTTGAGCGAGCCGTCGGCGGCGTTGCGCATCGCCTGATTGACTTCCTCGACCGTGGTGGGGCGCGCGGCGCTGAAGGTGAGATCGACCATGGAGACGTTGATGGTCGGCACGCGCACGGAGAAGCCGTCGAGGCGCCCGTTGAGCTCCGGCAGCACCAGGCCGACCGCCGCGGCCGCGCCGGTCTTGGTCGGAATCTGCGACTGGGTCGCCGAGCGGGCCCGGCGCAGATCCTTGTGATAGACGTCGGTCAGCACCTGATCGTTGGTGTAGGAGTGCACCGTGGTCATGATGCCGGCCGTGATGCCGATCGCCTCGTGCAGCACCTTGGCGACGGGCGCCAGGCAGTTGGTCGTGCACGAGGCGTTTGAAATGACTGTGTGCCGGCTGGAGAGCGTCCGGTCGTTGACACCGTAGACGACGGTGGCGTCCACGTCATCCCCGCCCGGCGCCGAGATGACCACTCTCTTCGCTCCGCCCGCGATGTGCGCGGACGCCTTGGCCTTGCTGGTGAACAGGCCCGTGCACTCGAGCACGTACTCCACCCCGAGCTGTCCCCAGGGAAGCTTCGCGGGATCGCGCTCGGCGAGCACCCGGATCCGGTCGCCATTGACGACCAGCGAATCGCCGTCCACTTTGACTTCACCGGAAAAGCGGCCGTGCACGGTATCGTACTGCGTCAGGTGCGCATTGGTCTTGGCGTCGCCGAGATCGTTGAGCGCGACGATCTGGATCTCGCCATTGCGCTTGCCCTCGTAGAGCGCGCGCAGCACGTTGCGGCCGATGCGGCCGTAGCCGTTGCTTGCGACCTTGATTGCCATGACCCGATTCCCCTTTACCGTAAGTTCAATGAGCGAGCTGAAGCAGTTCGCCGATTTCGCGCTGGACGCGCTCGGCGGTGAAACCGAAGTGGGCCATCACCTCCGGGCCCTTGCCCGAGGCGCCGAAGCGATCGAGCCCGATGACCCGACCCTCGGTCCCGACGTATTTCCACCAAGATAGCGTAGCGCCGGCCTCGATGG
>DAIDHH010000125.1 GCA_027452045.1 Gammaproteobacteria bacterium | reverse complement strand
CCTCATCATCGTCGTGGTGGTCATGGACTTCATGGCGCAGCTGCAGGCGCACCTGATGTCCCACCACTATCCCGGCCTGCTCAAGAAGGCCAACCTGCTCGGCTACGGCCGTCAGGGCCAGGGCGGATGATGCGACGCCTGCAATTTTGTCCAGTCAATTGAAGGAGCGGCGCTCCCTTCCCGGCCTCGAGTCCGGGGTATCCGCGCCGGAGAAACGATGAAAGTCAGACCCTCGGTCAAGAAGATCTGCAAGAACTGCAAGATCGTGCGCCGCCGGCGCGTGGTCTATGTCATCTGCTCGGACCAGCGCCACAAGCAGCGTCAGGGCTGATGGCGCTGACGCCGAGTGCCGGGCGCGGCACGAGGCAAGCCTCACGGCGCGACGTATGGACCGAAGTCCACGTCGAATCGTAGCGAAACGCATGGTTTTTGATTAGAATTCACTGTTTTCCCCGCGGTAGCTCAACATGGCACGTATAGCCGGAATCAATATTCCCCTGAACAAGCATGTGTGGGTCGGTCTCACGCACATCTACGGCGTCGGCGAGGCTCGTGCGCGCAGCGCCTGCGAGGGCGCGGGCGTCAATCCGAGCACCAAGGTCAAGGACCTCACCGAGGCCGAGATCAACGCCATCCGGTCCCAGATCGCCAAGGTTGCGGTCGAGGGCGACCTGCGGCGAGAAGTCTCCATGAACATCAAGCGGCTGATGGACCTCGGCTGCTATCGCGGCATCCGCCATCGCCGGGGACTGCCGGTCAATGGCCAGCGCACCCGGACCAACGCCCGCACGCGCAAGGGACCGCGCAAGCAGGCGGTGAAGCTGAACGCGCCTCCGGGCAAGGCATAACCTACGGAATTTGAACCATGGCTGAGCAGAAGCAAGGCGGCGCGGCCGCCAAGAAGCCCAAGAAGGCGCGCAAGAACGTGCTCGATGCGATCGCGCACGTGCATGCCTCTTTCAACAACACCATCATCACCATCACCGACCGCCAGGGGAACACGCTGTCCTGGGCGACGGCGGGGGGCTGCGGCTTCCGCGGCTCGCGCAAGAGCACCCCGTTCGCCGCGCAGGTGGCGGCCGAGAAGGCCGGTGTCGCTGCGCAGGAGCATGGCGTGAAGAACGTCGAAGTGCGTGTCGGCGGCCCCGGTCCTGGCCGCGAGTCGGCCGTCCGCGCGTTGAACGGCTGCGGGCTGAAGATCACCAGCATCGCAGACGTCACGCCGATTCCGCACAACGGCTGCCGTCCCCCGAAGAAGCGCAGAGTCTGACGCTTCCCGGCACGGCAAGACAGCACCGAACTTAAGAGCATTACAGCATGGCGCGATATCTCGGTCCCAAGTGCAAGCTCGCCCGCCGCGAGGGCACGGATCTGTTCCTGAAGAGCGGGGTCAAGCCGCTCGAGAGCAAGTGCAAGCTCAGCGTTCCGCCGGGCGGCATCAAGGGGGAGCGGCGTCAGCGCCTCTCCGACTACGGCCTGCAGCTGCGCGAGAAGCAGAAGCTGCGTCGCATGTACGGTGTGCTCGAGCGCCAATTCGGCAACTATTACACAGAGGCGGCGCGCCGCACCGGCTCCACGGGCGAGAACCTGCTGCGTCTGCTCGAGTGCCGGCTGGACAACGTCGTGTACCGCATGGGCTTTGCGGCGACGCGCGCCGAGGCGCGCCAGCTGGTGAGCCACAAAGGGATCAACGTCAACGGCCATGCGGTGACCATTGCCTCCTATCAGCTCAAGGCCGGCGACACCATCGAGGTGCGCGAGAAGGCCCGCAAGCAGCTGCGCATCCAGAACGCGATCACCATCGCCCAGCAGGTCGGCCTCCCCGAGTGGGTCGAGGTGAACGACAAAGAGTTCCGCGGCGTCTTCAAGGCGGCGCCAGGCCGGGAGGATGTCCTGCCGGACATCAACGAGAACCTGGTCGTGGAGCTCTATTCGAAGTAATCGGTCCGGCCGGCACGCTGCCGGCTTGCGGCCCGTAAGGTTTCGGTTTGCGCCGGCTGTGAGCCGGCAAGGTGAGACTGCAATGCAGGGATCCGTCACAGAATTCTTGAAGCCGCGCGTGGTGAAGGTGCAGCCCGTTGCTCCCCGCCAGGCGCGCGTCACCATCGAGCCGTTCGAGCGCGGCTTCGGTCATACGCTCGGCAACGCGCTGCGCCGCGTGCTGCTCTCGTCCATGCCGGGCAGCGCGGTCACTGAAGTCGAGATCGACGGTGTGCTGCACGAGTACACCAGCATCGAGGGCGTTCAGGAGGATGTCGTCGACGTCCTGTTGAACCTCAAGGGCGTCGCCATCCGCATGCACACGCGCGACAACGCCGAGCTGCGCCTGCACAAAAAGGGCCCGGGCCCGGTGACCGCCGGTGACATCCAGACCGATCACGACATCGAAGTCGTCAATCCGGACCTGGTCATCGCCAACCTCACCCAGGCGGGTGAGCTCAGCATGACGCTGCGCGTCGAGCGCGGCCGCGGCTACCGGCCGGCAGCCGCTCGCGCCGCCTTCGAGGAGCAGACCCGGCCGATCGGCCGGCTGCAGCTCGATGCCTCCTTTTCCCCCGTGCGCCGGGTGACCTACGCGGTAGAGGCGGCACGCGTCGAGCAGCGCACCGACCTCGACAAGCTGGTCATCGATATCGAGACGAACGGCACGATCGACGCGGAGGAAGCCATCCGCCGCGCCGGCAGCATCCTGAAGGACCAGCTGTCGGTGTTCGTCGACCTGCAGGGCGAGGAGGAGACCACCGCCAAGGTCACCGAGATGCAGTTCGACCCCATCCTGCTGCGCCCTGTCGACGAGCTGGAGCTCACCGTGCGCAGTGCCAATTGCCTCAAGGCCGAGAACATCCACTACATCGGCGATCTGGTGCAGCGTACCGAGGTCGAGCTGCTGCGCACCCCAAACCTCGGCAAGAAATCGCTGACCGAGATCAAGGAAGTGCTGCACAGCCACGGTCTGATGCTCGGTATGCGCCTCGATGGCTGGCCGCCGGCCAGCCTCAAGCACAGCGAAGAACACCCGATTTAAGGATTTCCCGTCATGCGTCACCACCTGACTGGCCGGCAACTGTCGCGTAACAGCTCGCACCGGCACGCGCTGATGCGCAACATGAGCGTGTCGCTCCTGCGGCACGAGACCATCCGCACCACGTTGCCCAAGGCGAAGGAGCTGCGCCGCGTCGTCGAGCCCCTGATCACCCTGGGCAAGACCGATGGCGATGCCAACCGGCGCCTGGCCTTCTCCCGGCTGCGCGATGCCGCACTGGTGGAGAAGCTGTTCACCGACCTCGGGCCGCGCTTCAAGAAGCGTCCGGGCGGCTACACGCGCATCCTGCGCATGATGCCCCGACCCGGGGACTCCGCGCCCATGGCGCTGATGCAGCTGGTCGACGGTCCACTGGCCGCCGAGGTCGAGGCACCTGCCGAAGCGGCCAAGAAGCCGCGCCGCAAGGCGAAGGCGGCCGAGCCCGCCGCTCAGTCGACCGAAGCCGCCGAGGCCACCGAGAAGAAGCCGCGGCGCCGCAAGGCCAAGACGGCCTGAGCCGATCCCGAAGGCACACGGGGCCCGCCGCGCATCGCGCCCGGCGGGCCCTTTGTTTTTTGCGGTCCCATCTCTCTTAGGCTACGCTTCGGCTACTGTCTACGGGGAGGGCCGTCCATGAGCCTGGCGTCTGAGTTCAAAGAGTTTGCCGTCAAAGGCAACATGATCGACATGGCGGTCGGTATCGTGATCGGCGCGGCGTTCGGCAAGGTCGTGAGCAGCCTGGTCGCCGATGTCCTCATGCCTCCGCTCGGACTGCTGATCGGGGAGATCAGCTTCGCCCACCTGGCGGTGCGGATCGGCACCAATGCGGTGGGCAAGCCGGTGATGCTCACCTATGGGATGTTCATCCAGGCGATCCTCGATTTCCTGCTGATCGCACTGGCGATCTTCTTCCTGGTCAAGGCGATCAACAAGGTGAAGCGGCCCGCGCCCGCGGCCGCGCCGCCGCCGCCCACCAAGTCCGAGGAACTGCTCGGGGAGATTCGGGACCTGCTGGCGAAGCGTTAGGCCGGGCGGCGCACACCGGATCCTCGCGCCTCGCCTGCCAAAGAATGGCCGAGCGGGACGCCACGGATCGTCCGCACCAGCCCCGGGCAACACCCGGCCATCCAGTCTTGCGGCTACTCTCGAGCCTGCTCGGCCTTGAACGCCTCGCGTGTGAGGTTCTCGCAACCTGTGGCGGTAACGGCCAGATCGTCCTCGATGCGGATGCCGCCGAACTTGCGTAGCGACTGCACCCGGGACCAGTTGATCAGGCGTGACCGATCGTCGGCCCGGGCCGCCTCGAGCAGCGGGTCGATGAAGTAGACCCCCGGCTCCATGGTGACCACGAAACCCTCCTCCAGGGTGCGGGTCAGGCGCAGATAGGGATGACCGTCGGGTCTGGGAATGTCCCCCTCCTCGGGCGAGCGCATGAAGCCCCCTGCGTCATGGACTTCCAGTCCCAGCAGGTGGCCGATGCCGTGCGGCAGGAACACGCTCGTCACGCCGCGCGCGAGCGCCTCCTCGGTCCCGCAGTTGATGATTTCCGACTCGCGAAGGAGTTCGGCGGTCAGCCGGTGTGCTCGCATGTGCACTTCGCGCCAGTCCACCCCTGCCCGCACGCCCGCACACAATGTCTGTTGCAACGCGTCCACTCGTGCGATGAGCGCCGAGAAGTCCCCATCTGCCGCCGAGTAAGTGCGGGTGATGTCGCTCGCATAGCCAGCGAATTCCGCGCCGGCGTCGATCAGCAGGGAATGCCGCCGTGCGGGCGGAGTCTTCTCCAGGACCTGGTAGTGCAGGACCGACCCGCCCTCGTTGAGGGCGATGATGGGGTTGTAGGGCAGCTCCTGCTCGCGCAGCCCGCAGGCCGTCAGAAAGGCGAGTTCGATGTCGAATTCCGAGGCGCCCGCGGCAAAGGCTTTCTCCGCCGCGAGGTGTCCACGCGCGCCGAGCCGGCTGGCCTCGTGCAGACAGGCGAGCTCGTAGGGGGATTTCACCGCGCGGTCGAAGTCGAGGTGCCGAAGGAGGCGCGGTGGATTGATGGCCGCTACGCCCCAGGAGGCGAGTGCCTCGAAGGACTCGCCCAGGTAGGCGGTCGAGCCTAGGTCCGCAGGGAGGAGCCTGCGGGCCGATTCCAGGTCGATGCACGTTCGGATGTCGAAGTGCGCGGTCCAGTAACCCTCAGGCGGCGCCGGCGGCTTGTACCAGTAGTCCCTCGGCTGGGTGAATACCAGACGCGGGCGCTGTCCCGGCTCGAAATACACGAAGCAGTCCGGCTCTGCGAGCGGGGTCCAGACCTTGAAAGGCGCGTTGACCTCGAAGGGATATGTCCGGTCATCCTGGAAAATCGGCAGGAGCGAGCCGGAATGCACCAGCAGAGCCCCGTGGCCGCAGGCCTCGAGCGCCCGGGCGCTGCGATCACAGACCCTGTCCAGATAGGGGCCGAAGAGGCTCTCGAGCCGAGTGGAGGCGGCGGCGCTGGGGGCTTTGCGCATGGCGGTGTTCCCGGTAAAGAGGAGCATTGTAAGGATTCGCAGGAACTCCTGCGCCGCCCCGGGGGTCGGTGAGTCATTGCGCCATGAGTCGCAATCGTGCCGGTCAGCGGTGTAAAATCGCCGCTGGAGGGAGCTGTCGTGCCCGGGCGACAGGCTCCCTGTTTCAAATCACATCGGTAACCTATAGACTCACGGTCCGCGCGATCCGTGAAGGACTCGCGGAACGACTACAACTCGTTCAAATAATCTGTTTCCAGTAGCTCTCACTCCATCGGGGTACCATCGATGAATACGAAAGTTGCTCTTAGCGCGCTTGCCGCTTCGATGCTGTTGATCACCGCCTGCGCCAAGCAGCCCTCTTCCGACCAGTCGGCTGCGCCGGCGGCTTCGCCGCCCGCCAGCAGCGCTCCTGCGGCTCCCTCCAGCAGCGCCCCCGCTGCTCCGTCGAGCGGCACCGAAGCTGCTCCCAGCAGCGGCAGCGGCAGCGGCAGCGGCAGCAGCACGACTCCTCCGGCCAGCGGCAGCAGCTCCGGCTCGTCCGGCACCACCCCGCCGTCGGGGCAGCAGTAAGCCGTCGTCGCCGGGGTGGTTTCCACCCCGGCTGACCTCAGCTTCCCACGGCCCGGCCCGTCCGCTCACGCGGATTGGCCGGGCTGTGTCTTTTTAATGCGCTTGGCGCAGGTCTTACGGGGTTCGGCAAAGCCCGAGCCCGGTCCGGACAGATGCGCGAAGCGCGCCGATCAGAGCGACTTCAGCAGCGGCCGCAGGGATTCGCCGGTGTGCGAGCCGGTATGAGCCGCCACGGCTTCCGGTGTGCCGCACGCGATGATCTCCCCCCCGCCATCTCCTCCCTCGGGCCCCAGGTCGATCAGCCAGTCGGCGCTCTTGATGACGTCGAGGTTGTGCTCGATGACCACGATGGTGTTGCCCTGGTCCCGCAGCCGGTGCAGGACCGCGAGCAGCTGCGCCACATCGTGGAAGTGCAGGCCCGTGGTCGGCTCATCGAGGATGTAGAGGGTCCGCCCGCCGGAGTGCTTGGCGAGCTCGCGCGACAGCTTCACCCGCTGGGCCTCCCCGCCCGAGAGGGTGGTCGCGTTCTGCCCCAGGTGCAGGTACGAGAGTCCCACGTCGCACAGTGTCTTGAGCTTGCCCGCGATGGCGGGCACGTTCTGGAAGAACCGCAGCGAATCCTCCACCGTCATGTCCAGCACTTCGTGGATGTTCTTGCCTCGATAGCGGATCTCCAGCGTCTCGCGGTTATAGCGCTGGCCATGACAGACATCACAAGGTACGTACACATCGGGGAGGAAGTGCATTTCCACCCGGATCAGCCCATCGCCCTGGCACGCCTCGCAGCGTCCGCCCTTGACGTTGAAGCTGAAGCGTCCCGCGCCGTAGCCGCGGGCGCGCGCCTCGGGAACCGCCGCGAACAGCTCCCGGACGGTGGAGAAGACGTTGGTGTAGGTGGCGGGATTGGAACGGGGGGTGCGCCCGATGGGACTCTGATCGATATCGATGACCGCCTCGATGTGCTCCAGGCCATCGATGCCTTCGCACGGCGCCCCGGCGGCGTCCGGCTCGCCATTGACCGCGGCGAGCGCATGGGTGAAGAGCGTATCGAGGATGAGGGTGGACTTGCCGGACCCGGAGACCCCGGTGACGCAGGTGAGCAGCCCGACCGGAATTTCCGTGGTGACGTGGCGCAGATTGTTTCCCGAGGCGCCGCGGATACGGATCTGACGCTCCGGTGATCGGGGCACCCGCTGCCGGGGCAGGGCGATGCGGCGGGCGCCGCTCAGGTACTGTCCGGTGAGCGAGATCTCGCTCGCCTGGATTTGCGCGGGAGTGCCGCGGGCGACCACCTGCCCGCCATGGGCCCCGGGCCCCGGCCCCAGGTCGACCACGTAGTCCGCCTCCCTGATCGCCTCCTCGTCATGCTCCACGACGATGACGGTATTGCCCAGATCCCGGAGTCGCTTGAGCGTCACGAGAAGCTTGCGATTGTCGCGGGCATGCAGTCCGATCGAGGGCTCATCCAGGATATACATCACCCCGGTCAGCCCCGAGCCCACCTGGCTCGCGAGGCGGATGCGCTGGGCTTCCCCGCCCGAGAGGGTCTCCGCGCTGCGGTCCAGGGTCAGATAGGAGAGCCCGACGTCGGCGAGAAAGCGCAGTCGCTCGAGGACCTCCCGGACGATCTGAGTCGCCACCTCGCCGCGCCACCCGGGGAGGTTGAGCGATCCAAAAAATGCCAGCGCCCGCTCCACGCTGAGCCCCGTCAACTGCGGTAGCGACCGGTCTCCCACGAATACCCAGCGGGCCGCGCGCGAGAGCCGGGTCCCCTCGCATTCGGGGCAGGTCCTCACGCCCAGGTAGCGCGACAGCTCGATGCACACCGCTCCCGAGTCGGTTTCGCGGTACCGCCGCTCGAGATTGGGCAGAATGCCCTCGAAGGGGTGGCGCTTCACGATCGGCTTCCCCCTGCCGCCGGTTGCGCCATGGCTGAATTCGATGATCTCCTCGCCGCTGCCCCGCAGCAGAGCTTCGCGCACCCGTTCCGGCAGTCGCGTCCAGGGCGTCTCGATGTCGAAATCGTAGTGGCGGGCGAGCGACTGGATGAGCTGGAAATAGTGGGCATTGCGCCGATCCCAGCCGCGCACGGCGCCACCGGCCAGCGAAAGCTCCGGGTGGCGCACCACCCGCTTTGGATCGAAGAAAGATTGCGTGCCGAGGCCATCGCAGGCCGGGCAGGCGCCGAGGGGATTGTTGAAGGAGAACGACTTCGGCTCGAGCGGCGGCACGCTGTACCCGCAGACCGGACAGGCATGACGGCTCGAGAAAAGCAGCTCCTGGCCCTCGTGCGCCTCCCTGCCGCCCGCGGACTTGCCCCTTCCCGCAGCCGGCGCTTCGTCCCCCGAAGGCGCGCTCTCGAGGAGCACCACCCGTGCAAGCCCGCCGGAGAGGCGCAGCGCCGTCTCGAATGACTCGGCCAGCCGCTGCTGCGCCTCCGGCCGCAACCGCGTGCGATCCACAACGGCCTCGATGGTGTGGGTGCGTTTCGCATTGAGCTCCGGCAGTGCATCGAGCTCATGGATGCGCCCATCGATGCGCACTCGCACGAACCCCTCGCGAGCCAGCGCCTCGAGCGCCTCGGCGTGCGTGCCTTTTCGATCCGTCACCACCGGTGCGAGGAGCGCGATCGGCGTACCCGCCGGAAGCGTGAGGACCTGATCGACCATCTGGCTCACGGTTTGTGCCACGAGATCCAGGCCGTGATCGGGACAGCGCGGCACACCCGAGCGCGCGAACAGTAGCCTCAGGTAGTCGTAGATCTCGGTGACCGTGCCGACGGTCGAGCGGGGATTGCGCGAGGTGACCTTCTGCTCGATGGCGATCGCGGGAGAGAGCCCGTCGATGTGGTCCACGTCCGGCTTGTCCATGACGGACAGGAACTGGCGCGCGTAGGTCGACAAAGACTCGACGTAGCGGCGCTGGCCCTCGGCGTACAGCGTGTCGAAGGCGAGGGAGGACTTGCCGGACCCGGACAGTCCCGTGATCACGATGAGCCGTTCGCGAGGCAGATCGAGATCGATCCCCTTGAGGTTGTGGGTGCGCGCGCCGCGGATGCGGATGTCTTGCATAAGCCCCCCAGTGTACGCGCTGGCGGCCGGCGGGCGCCCACCCCGGTCTCGCAGGCGGCGGGGCGCTCCCTCGAGCGGACTTGTCCGGGCCGCCGTGAACCCATCCATGGGAGCTCGCGGAAAAGCGTCCTGTTTTTCAGCGCCCGGGCCAATCCGTTCTGCGGTCGTCCCCGCCGGCTGTCACCCGGCAGCTGAGAATGTGCACGAACGCGTCGCCATTGCGCCTTCGCCACAGCCCCGTGGCCGTCTACAATGGAGGCCTTTTCCGGAGGAGCAGCTCATGGCGCGTGGCGTCAATAAAGTCATTCTCATCGGTCACCTGGGTGCCGACCCCGAGACCCGCGCCATGCCCTCGGGCAGCTCGGTCGCGAACCTGCGCGTCGCCACCACCGAGTCGTGGCGGGACAAGCAGAGCGGGGAGCAGCAGGAGCGTACCGAGTGGCACCGGGTCGCCCTGTTCGGGCGCCTGGCCGAGATCGCGGGCGAGTACTTGCGCAAGGGCTCGCAGGTCTACATCGAAGGGAGCCTGCGCACCCGCAAGTGGCAGGACAAGCAGGGCAACGAGCGCTA
>DAIDHH010000124.1 GCA_027452045.1 Gammaproteobacteria bacterium | reverse complement strand
CAGCTGCTTGCGGATGTCGAAGTTATGGGCCTCGACCTTGCGCTGGGCCTTTTCGATCTGCTTGCTCAGCATGCCGCTCTCGATGACCTCCCCCTCCTTCATGCCGGCCATCTTGAGCAACCGCTGCGTGCGCGCAGGGTCGCCGAAGATGCGCATCAGGTTGTCCTCCATGGACAGGTAGAAGCGGCTCGACCCCGGATCGCCCTGGCGGCCCGAGCGGCCGCGCAATTGGTTGTCGATGCGGCGGGACTCGTGGCGCTCGGTGCCTACGATGTGCAGACCGCCGGCCTCGAGCACCGTGTCGTGCCGCTGCTTCCATTCGGCCTTCGCCCGCTCGCGCGCCCCCTCGTCGATCCCCTCCCCGAGAGCCGCCAGCTCGGCCTCGAGGTTGCCGCCGAGCACGATATCCGTGCCGCGGCCCGCCATGTTGGTGGCGATGGTCACCGAGCCCGGTCGCCCCGCCTGGGCCACGACGGCCGCCTCGCGCTCGTGCTGCTTGGCGTTCAGCACCTGGTGCGCGACGCCCTCCTTCTGGAGCACGCCGGAGAGGAACTCCGAGGTCTCGATCGAGGTGGTGCCCACCAGCACCGGCTGCTTGCGCTCGACGCAGTCGCGGATGTCCTCGATGATGGCCTTGAACTTGTCCTGCTGCGTCAGGTAGACGAAGTCCGGTGCATCCTTGCGGACCATGGGCTTGTGGGTCGGTATGACCACCACCTCGAGGCCGTAGATCTGCAGGAACTCCGGCGCCTCGGTGTCCGCGGTGCCGGTCATGCCGGAGAGTTTCTTGTACAGGCGGAAATAGTTCTGGAAGGTGATGGAGGCGACCGTCTGGTTCTCCTCGCGAACCTGCACGCCCTCCTTGGCCTCGACCGCCTGATGCAGGCCGTCCGACCAGCGGCGGCCCGGCATGGTGCGGCCGGTGAACTCATCGACGATGATGACCTCGCCCCCGCGCACGATGTACTCGACGTCGCGCTTGTAGAGCACGTGCGCGCGTAGCGCGGCGTTCAGATGGTGCATCAGGCGGATGTTGGCCGCGTCGTACAGGCTCTCCCCCTCCTGGAGCAGCCCCGCCTGCACCATCATCGCCTCGACGTGCTCGTGGCCTTCCTCGGTGAGATGGACCTGCTTGTTCTTCTCCTCCACCGAGTAATCGCCCGGGCCGTCCTCGGCCTCCTGGCGCGTGAGGCGCGGTACGAGCTGGTTGATGCGCAGGTACAGCTCGGTGCTCTCCTCGGCGGGACCCGAAATGATGAGTGGCGTGCGCGCCTCGTCGATCAGGATCGAATCGACCTCGTCGACGATCGAGTAGGCGAGGGTGCGCTGCACGCGCTCCTCGAGGCTGAACGCCAGGTTGTCGCGCAGGTAGTCGAAGCCGAGCTCGTTATTGGTGCCGTAGGTGATGTCGCAGGCGTAGGCGGCGCGCTTTTCCTCCGGGCTCTGGGCATTCTTGATCACCCCCACCGTGAGGCCGAGGAAGCGATAGACCGGGCCCATCCAGTCGGCGTCGCGCTGCGCCAGGTACTCGTTCACCGTCACGACGTGCACGCCCTCGCCCGGCAGGGCGTTCAGGTACGCCGGGAGCGTCGCCACCAGGGTCTTGCCTTCGCCGGTGCGCATCTCGGCGATCTTGCCCTGGTGCAGCGCGATGCCGCCGATGAGCTGCACGTCGAAGTGGCGCATCTTGAGCGTGCGCCAGGCGGCCTCGCGCACCACGGCGAAGGCCTCGGGAAGCAGGTCATCGAGCGTCGTACCATCGCGCAGCCGCTGGCGGAATTCCTCGGTCTTGCCCCGCAACTGCTCATCGCTCAGGGCCTTCAGCGGGGCCTCGAACTCGCGGGCGGCGCGCACGTAGCGCGTGTAGCTGCGCAAAAGCCGCTCGTTACGGCTGCCGAAAATACGTTTGAGGGTATTGAGCAACTTGAGGTCCGCTTTACTGGTGGTGTGTGCCGCCCATGGGGACGGCACGGAGCCCGGTATTCTACGCATTCGGGGCTCACGCACCTAATGGGTGGCCGGGGCGGGAAATTCAAGCGCCCGCCCGCGGTTTGGAGCCGGATTCTCCGGGAAAGTGGGCCGCCCCGTCTTAGCGCGGGGGGCCGGGACTTACGAGCCTGCCCGATGGCTGCCGCGCAGCACCTGGGCGAGCGAGAGCTCGTGCAGGCGCACGAACGCGGCGGGATTGATCTCGTGTCCGTTCTTCAGCACTTCGAAGTGCACGTGCGGTCCGGTCGAGCGCCCCGTCGAGCCGACGAGGGCGATCACATCCCCCCGCTTGACCGTCTCGCCCACGTGTACCAGCACTTTTTCCGCGTGTCCGTAGCGGGTGGCATAGCCGTCGCCATGGTCGATCTGCACCATGTTGCCGTAGCCGTCCCGCGGACCGGCCCAGGTCACCACGCCCGCTGCCACCGCATGGATTCGAGTCCCCATGGGCGCGGCGAAATCGATGCCCTCGTGAAACTCGTCCCCACCGGTGAAGGGATCGATACGCTCGCCGAACGGCGAGGAAATCCAGCCGACGCGCACGGGGCGGCCTTCCGGGTGGATCTCCTGGCGCAGCTGCCGGGAGAGAATCACGTTCTCGAGCGCCGAGAGCTGGGACGCGCGCAGATCGATCTGGCCCTTCAGGTGGCCCAACAGGGCCGCGAGGCTCGGCATGCCCGGGCCCGCCCCTGGAATGTCCGTATTCGGACCGCCCTGGGGGGGATTCTGGCCGAAATCGAACTCCTCGGCCGGCAGGTGCGCCATGACCGCCAGGCGCCGGCCCAGGGCATCCAGGCGCAGCATGTGTGCCTGCAGATCGCCCACCTGGATGGCGAGCGCATCGGCGCGCGCCCGCATCTGGCTCTTCAAGTCGGTGATCTGCTCGCGCTGGCGCGACAGGACGTCCATCCAGTGAGTAGTCTCGGCGACGGCGAGATCGCCGCTTCCTCCGCGCCCGAGCGACAGCCCCATGAGGAACGCGCCGCCGAGAATGGACAGCATCACCACCGCCATGCCAGAGAGCATGAGGGGGTGACGGAGATTGACGTTCAGTACCCGGGAGGCGCCGTCCTTGGAGAACACTACGACGCTCAGGCCGGGAGCCCCGGGATCCAGGGTGACGGTACGGAAGGGCGGCAGGCGGCCAAGCCCCGAGAGGGCGCGCGCCGCCCACGAGTGGAGCACGCGCCATGCGCGCATCGCATGTTTCGCCGGCGACCCCACTTTCATGATCTGATCTCTCGCGTAGACTCGGTATACAGCTCGGGTCCCGTCCCAGACCTGGCGGGCGACTATGCCCAAAATGACTCATCGGCACAAGCGCAAAAACCAGAGTTCGGCAGCCAGTCACAGCGGCACGCGATCCATCCGTGATCTGTTAACTCGCAGCGCGCCCATTCTGTCGCGCATCGGCGACCAGAGCGCGCGCCAGGCGTTCTGGCGAAGTTGGCTCGCGGCGCATCTGCCGGGCGAGCTGGCCGCGCGCATCACCGGAGTGGTCGAGCGCGAGGGCGCGCTCACGGTGTTTGCCGAGTCCGCCGCCTGGTCGGCGCGGCTGCGCTACGCGCTGCAGGACCTCGAGCGGGAAGTGCGCGCGGCAGATTCCAACATCAAACGGGTGACCATCAAGGTCCTGCCCGGGAACATCGGGCCGTCATGACCTCGCCGCTTGCCGCGCCCGCCGCGCCAGGGGCGAGCGCCCCGGGGATCCCTCAGCCGCCCGGCAGGGCCGGCGCCTCGATGTAGGAAATCGGCGCCTCGGCGTACGACTCGAACGCCACTTCCTCCCACGCGGCAGGCTCCGCCTTCAGCGCCCGCAGCAGCTTGTTGTTGAGCGCATGCCCGGACTTGTAGCCGCTGAATTCACCGATGAGTCCATGGCCGAGCAGGTACAGGTCGCCGATCGCATCGAGGATCTTGTGCTTGACGAACTCGTCCTCGTAGCGCAGGCCATCCTCGTTCAACACCCGAAAATCATCGAGCACGATGGCGTTGTCGAGATTGCCGCCGAGCGCGAGGTTGCGCTCACGCAGTGTCTCGAGATCGCGCAGGAAGCCGAAGGTGCGCGCCCGGCTGACCTCCTTCAGGAACGAGGTGGTCGAGAAGTCCATGGAGGCCTTCTGTGCCCGGCGCTTGAACAGCGGGTGGTTGAACTCGATCTCGAAGTTGACCTTGAAGCCGTCGAAGGGCGTGAACTCGGCCCACTTGTCCCCGTCGGCGACCCGCAGGCGCTTCTTGATGCGGATGAAGCGCTTCGGGGAGCGCAGTTCCTCGATGCCCGCCGACTGCAGCAGGAACACGAACGGGCCCGCGCTGCCGTCCATGATGGGCACCTCGGGAGCGGAGAGCTCGACCACCGCATTGTCGATGCCGAGACCGGCGAACGCCGACAACAGGTGCTCCACGGTCGACACACGGGTCTCGCCCTTGCAGAGCGTCGTGCCGAGCATGGTGTCGCCGACGTTCTCCGCATGAGCGGGGACTTCGGCCGGCGGCGGCAGGTCGGTCCGGCGAAACACGATCCCCGCATCCGCGGGTGCCGGGCGCAAGGTCATCAGCACCTTCTTGCCCGTATGCAGTCCCACGCCGGTTGCGCGAATCGAATTCTTCAGCGTCCGTTGTCCAACCATGCTTCGTTCTTTTGCGATCTCGTAATAACGCGCCGGCCTCCCCATGGGTGGACCGGGCGCGCGCGAAATAGCGCGCTACCCTACCACAGGCGCTCCCTTTACTCCATGTCGGCCCTTCCCCATATTTTACAATGCCTTACAGGGGCGACGTCGCGGGCCCCAGGCCCGGACCCGCGAGCAAGGCCCCTGCCCCGGAGCGCTCAGTCGGCCTGGCGGCGCAGGAACGCCGGGATGTCGAGCAGGTCATCGGGAGCGACGTCCTGACGCAGCCCATCGCCCACCGCACGCTGGCGCTGGACCGTCGGACGATCGAGCCGGGCGTAATCGCTGCTCGAGGGCGGTCCGCGCCGCACGACCCGCATCGGCGGCTCGGCGCGCGTCTCGCGCTGCGGGACGTGCTCGCGCTCGACCCGGGCGGCGGGCTGCGGCCGCGCAGCCGCGGCGGCCGGCCGGCCGAGCCCCGTGGCGACCACCGTCACGCGCACCTGGTTGCTCAGGTCCGGGTCGATCACCGTGCCGACCACCACCGTGGCGTCCTCGGAAGCGAATTCCTTGACGATCTGACCGACCTCCTGGAACTCGCCGATCGACAGGTCCATGCCCGCCGTGACATTGACCAGGATCCCGTGCGCGCCCGCCAGGTTGATCTCCTCGAGAAGCGGCGAGGACACCGCGGCCTCGGCCGCCGCCCGTGCCCGTCCTTCGCCGCTCGCCGCGCCCGTGCCCATCATCGCCATGCCGGTCTCGGACATCACCGTGCGCACGTCGGCGAAATCCACGTTGATGAGCCCGGG
>DAIDHH010000123.1 GCA_027452045.1 Gammaproteobacteria bacterium | reverse complement strand
GGTTCGTCCGGCTCCCCGCTCGGGTTCGACAGCACCCGCAAACGAGCCGCCGCCGTACTCGGCACGGCATACCCGCTTGCATCGTCCGCTGGCGCCATCTCGGTAGGGTGGGGAGGGGCTGGGAGCGCCGTGCTCCCTCGCGATGTGACGCTGGAGCCGCCAGAGGTCACTGTCGCCGCTTACATTCGGCGCACGGGGACTCTCGCCGCTCAAGCTGGCATCATCGTCAAGGCATACCAGAACAGCACTTCCTCCTGTTCCTACGGCCTTTTCCTGAATTACTTAGCCTCCGGGCAGAATTATGCCGGGATGCAGGTGTACACGGGCGTCAACAAGAACGCCCGCAACAATGTCACCAACTCTGCCGAGCCAACCCTCCTGATCGGGGTCGCGGGCACCGCTGGTGTCTTTCTCTATCAGGGCAACTCCCAGATCGCATCCCTGGTGACCAACATCTCGGTTACCTACGACACGACGACCACCGGTAACCTGGTGCTCTCCGGATGCAGCGGCGCGAGTGTCACGCAGCCCTTCACAGGAGACATCTATAGCGCCTATGTATGGGGGCGCGCCTTCGGCCCCGACAGCGTAGAGCAATTTGCGGCCAATCAGTGGCAGCTCTACTGGAAGCGCAGGCGGACGTACAGCATCCCGGCCGCTACCGGTGCGACGGGGAGCGCCGCGATCTCCGAAGGCGCGGACGCAGCGGCTGGCACGGGGGCTATCGGGATCTCCGGATCCGGCGCGGCGGGAGAGGGCGCGGATGTCGCAGCCGGGAGCGGCGGTGTTGCAGTCAGTGGCGCCGGCGCAGCAGCCGAAGGTGCCGATGTTGCGAGCGGCGCCGGAACGGTCGGGAGCGCGATCTCCGGCAGCGGCGTGGCCAATGAAGGAGCGGATGTCGCTGCGGGCGCCGGATCTGTTTCGGTCGCGGGCACCGGTGCTCCCGAGGAAGGCGCAGACGCAGCGGCGGCCGCCGGCGGTGTGGCCGTGGCAGCCGCCGGCGCTGCAGCCGAAGCGGCCGATGCGGCGAGCGCAGCGGGCGGCATAGCGGTCACGGGCGCAGCGGCAGCCGCAGACCATCCCGATGTCGCAAGCGGCGCGGGCGCCATTTCCGGAGCTGGCCTCGGCGCACCTGGCAGCGTTCCCTCGAGCCCGCTCTACACCATCCGGCGCCAGCTCGCGCGCAACTTCAGTGTCTGGCGCGATCAGCGGCGCATCTTCGCGGTGCACCGGATCCGCGTGCGTGTCTTCGAGGTGAACTCCGTGAGCCTACGTTTTCCCGTCAAGGGGCCGGCCGAATCGGTGCCGCTCACATTCGACTTCAGCGCCGATCTACCCTCTGGCGTCACGCTCACCGGCGCGCCCACGCTCTCGATCGAGTGCACAGAGGGGACGGATGCGAACGCGGCCAACGTGATCGCAGGCGCCAAGGCGTTCAATGCGGCCAACACGGGCGTCGTACAGGACGCCGCCGGCGGCGTCGACGGGTGCGAGTACACGATCACGTGCACCTCTCCCACCACGCAGGCCAATCTCACCCTGAGCCTCGTCGGGATCCTCCCCGTGCGCGCCAATCTCAACTGAGGCGAGCTGTCCATGACCTACCGTGTTACCTACGACGAAGACTCCGACGGCCGCTCGATCCTGCGCTACCAAGGCGACGTCCAAGGGCTCGTCGATGCCTGCGCCAAGGAAGCTCGCGCGAACCGGGAAACCCCGAAGCCAATCACCACGCGCAGCTCCAACATGCGCCGCACGATGACCCTCGATCCGGTAGTTATGATGGACATCTGCCACCGGCACGGCATCCCCTACGACGACCTTGATGCCATCTTCGCGATCGCCAAGGGACGCGACTATTCGCGCTTCCGCTGTGTCGACGACAAGACGCTCTTTCGCAAGAGCGCCCCGAAGCTGATCGTGGTGTAGCGCTGTGCCCCAGGTCAAAGACTACGACTCGCTCGTGCAGGCGGTCAGCGACTTCGCGCACCGCCCCGGCATCGGCACGTACGTCGATTACTTCATCCAGGATGCGGAAGACCGCATCTACCGCACGGTGCTCGCCGAGAACGAGGGCCGCGGACTCGTGTGGATGGAGAACACGCTCGCGCTCACGATTGATGGGACAACGGGATACGCGCCGGTGCCCGCTGACTATATCGGGCTCAAGGCCGCGCAGGTCAATGCCAACGGGGGCATCTACGATCTGAAGGTACGTCCCGCGCAGTGGATCTATGCCCGCTACCCGATCCGCTCGGCCACGGCGCCCCCGAGTTTCATCGCGCGGGAGGGCTCGAACTTCATCTTCGGACCGTTCCCGGACGGCGCTTATGACGTGCAGGGGACCTACTACCAGCGCGCCACCGCGCTCTCGGCGGGGAACCCGACAACCTGGATGACGACCAACATCCCGCTGACGCTCCTCGCCGGGTGCATGGTCGCGGCCGCGAAGTTCCTGAAGGATCAGGCGATGATGGAGGGGTACATGCAGGAATTCACGGGACGCCTGCAGGAGATCATCGCGGCCGACAAGGCGCAGGACTTCGGAGACGACCTTCAGATCAGCTCCGGCAACCCTGCGCCTCCCGGGTGGTAGATGGCGCGGCCGTTCATTCTCGCGTTCGGTCCGTGGCTGCCGGATGGAGCCGACTCGGCCTTTACGCTCCCGTTTCAGTACCAGGCGACGCCGGTCCCGCTCGCCGACGTGCTCAACCTCTACTACGCGCAAGGGGCCTACCGAAGTCTGCCGAGCCTCGCCGCGGTTGCAGGAGGGGCACTCGGCGCGCGGGCGCTTGCCGCCTTCACGACACTGAGTGGCGCCGGCGCGCCGCAGCGATTCGCCGCGACTGCCTCTGACCTCTTCACCTGGACGGGAGCGGCCTGGGCGAACGCGAGCACCGCAGTCGGAGCGTATGCGGGAGCTGCCGGATGGTCGTTCGCCCGCTTCGGTGAGTGCGTGTATGCGGCCGACGGGGTGCACGCGCTGCAGTCGATCACACTCGGCGATCCCAACTTCGCAGCCGTGGCCGCAGCTCCGATCGGATCGATCCTCGGTGTGATCAACCAGTCGCTCCTCGTGGGCGCGCTCACGGGCTATCCATACCGCGTGCAGTGGTCGGCGATCGGGGATCCGACGACCTGGCCGACGCCACTCACCAATACCGCGATCGCGGATGAAAGCGGCCAGACCGACCTCGAGCAGGACTTCGGGCAGGTGCTCTTCATCGGCGGTGGCCCGCAGATGGGAGTGATCCTGCAGCGAAACGGCATCACGCGCGCCACGTACCAGGGAGGGGACGTCACGTTCTCGTTTCTGCCGACGGTGCGCCGGCGCGGTGTCATCGCCGCGGGCGCTGCGGTGCAGCAGGGCTCACTCACACACTTCATCGCCGACGATGGCTTCTGGGTCACGGACGGCTCGGAGGCGAAGTCCACGGGTACCACCGGAGGGGCCGCCCTCGACAAGTGGTTCCTCGACAACGTCAACATGGATGCGGTGGCGACCATCCGGGGAGCGTGGGACTCGACGCTAAAGTGCGTGATCTACGCCATCCCCACCGGCACGAATGCGCTCCCCGATACGCTGCTGCTCTTTAACCCGACGAGCGGCTTCTGGACGAAGGCGGCGATCCCGACGGAGTGCCTATGGACGGATCAAACCGGCACGCAGCACCAGGTGGGGCTGTTCAACCAGGCGCACTCGAGCGCCTACCTCACCGGCGCCCCCGCGAGCGGGTACTGCGAGACGTACGACCTCGGCTTCACGGATCAACAAGCGCGCTACCTTTCGGAGGCGCAGCCGCACATCGTATGCACCGACTCTCCGATCATGCGCGCCGCGGGCAAGGAGGCCATCGACGATGCGCTGATCTACACCCCGGACGTGGGGCGCGATCCCTTCACGCGCACGTGCGCCTTCGACACGCTGCCCGGGGGCAAATTCGTGCGCACGCGACTCACCTCGAGCGCCACGAGCGCGATGCAGGGCGCAACCCTCTATCTCGAGCAGGGCGGTGGGGTGTGAGGATCTTCGCCCTTTCGGCAGCGGACATCGGGACCGAGACGATCTGGGAGGATGTGCGCGAGCTCCTCGAGCGCTTCGAGCGCAAGACCGGGGAGATCTCGGCCGACCAGGTGCGCCGGGGCGCCGCCAGCGAGCAGCTCCAGATCTGGGGGCTGCAGGACGCCGAGCGTGTGCACTTCCTCGCCGTGACGGAGCTCGGGATCACCCCGAAAGGCCTCGTGTGCACCGTGCGGATCGCCGTGGGGTCCGCTCGCGTGCCGATGCAGGAGCGCCTCCTCGATGCGATCGGTGCATGGGCGCGCGAGGCCGGCTGCAAGCGTGTGCGGCTCGTCGGCCGTCCCGGCTGGCTGCGCCGCTTCCGTCGGCTTCGTCAGACCGCTGTCGTCATGGAGTGGGAACTGTGAGCCTCTATCCGACCGCCAGCGGCGCACCGAGCCCGGGCCTCATCGGAGGGGGTGCCGCACAGACCTATGGCTACCCGATGACCCAGGGGCTGATTGGCGCAATGAGCGCGCCCCAGAGCGGCTCGCCCAATTGGACGCAGGTAGCACTGCAGCTCGCCGGCAATCCTCACGCAGGCCCGTACGCTGCATCCGACGGGGCTTTGCCGGGAGGCTTCTCGGCGCCATCGGGCGTCTCGGCCGTCCCAGGCGCTTCTGGTGGCTCGAGCGCGGGCTCTCAGGCGATCGGGCTGCTCGGTGCGCTCGCCAAGAATCCCTCCCTGCTCAAGGATGGTGCCAGCGCTGTGGAGAGCATGCTCGGGGGGGGTGGCCTCGCTGGCGAGATGGGCATGACCGCCGGTTCTCTCGCTCCGTTGACGGCTTCAGAGCTCGCCCCCGTGGGGACGGGTGCCGTCACGGCAGCCGGAAATGCTGCCGGCGCCTCTGCGGCCTCTGAGCTCGCCGGCGCTCCTGTCGGTGCCAGCACCGCGGCGGCCGCGCCAGCCAGCAGTGGCGCCGCAGCCGGGTCGACCGCCCTCGGTGCGCTCGCCGCGGATGCCGGTGCACTTGGGCTCATGGGGTGGATGGCCAACGGTGCGCTGACGTCCCCCACCAATAACGGCTGGTCCGTGGGCGACATCGCGCAGCTCGGCAAGAACGTCGAGAACGCCACGAACGCGGGCACGATCTCGCCGGGCACCGCGGGCCTCACCGCACCTGCAGGCTCGCTGAATCCGATCGATCCCAACGGGACTGTGAATGGCGGCCTCATCTCGGCGCTGCAGTCGCTCAATCAGCTCGAACTCGGAGACTTCGGAGGGGCGAACGGATACGCCGGGAGCCTGCTGAACGGAAGCGGCTATCAGACGCTCGCGCAAGCCATGCAGGGCAAGACGTGGGCCGGTGGCGGCACGCCAGCTGCAAGCGGCGTCGCCGGCAACCTACTTCGCAAGAGGGCATAGAGTGAACCAGGGCACGAACACCACGCAGGTACAGACAGCCCAGGCGCCGTCCTGGCAGCTGCCGTATCAGCAGTACGGGCTCAATCAGGCCACCGCGCAATACAACGGCGTCAGCTCGCCTCAGCAGCTGGTCGCGGGCTTCTCGCCGCAACAGAACCAGGCGATCAGCGGCATCACGTCCCTTGCGACCAACAATCCGACGCTGAATTCCGCTTCGGGCTACGTGAACAGCGTGCTCAACGGCTCACCGGCCAATAACCCGTACCTCAACAGCGAGTTCAACCAGGCGGCCAACACGGTGCAGAACCGCCTCGAGAGCGAGTTCGCAGGCGCCGGGCAGCCGGTGGTGAATTCGCTCCCGGTGCAGTCGGATGAGCTGAACAACCTCGCCACCGATCTCTACGGGGGCGCCTACAACACCGGGGTGCAGCAGCAGGAGAACGCGCTCGGCAACTCGGGCAACGTGGTGAACAACCAGCTAGGTCTGCAGCAGGGTCTCTTCAACGCCGGAGGCGCGATCCAGAACTTGGGCCAGCAGTACATCCAGGCGCCGCAGACATTCCTGAATCAGTACCTCTCGCAGATCAACGGCAACCTCGGAAGCACCGCGACGACCCAGCAGCCGCTCTCGACCACGCAGCAGATCGCCCAGGCCGGAGTCGGGGCGAGCGCCGGGAGCAGCCTCGGGAGCACCCTCGGCGGTCTCATCGGCAAGTGGCTCGGTAACGGGAGCACCGGGAGTTCCGTCGGGGGCCTGCTCGGTGCCCTTGGAGGAGCAATCGCATGAGCGCATCAGCTGCTGCCCCTCCCGGCTTCACGCAAGGCCTCCTCGCGTCTCTGCAGCCCTGGCTCACCGGCGGCTCGCCCTCGGCACTCGACGGTGCGTTCTCGCAGTACGGGGGCACCGCGGGGCTGCTTTCGGCGATGCTCCAGGACAGTCCGGGGGCTCAAGGCGCGGCGGCATTCGGGCGCGCGCTGCAGACGAACCAGGACGAGGCGCTGCGACGCGCGACCGCTCGGCAGTCCCTCGCCGGCAGCGGCCTCAACCTTCAATTCATGGCGGCGCGCATGCCGCTCATGCTGGCCGCGATGCGCCAGCGCCTGGGGGGGATCAGCGGCAACGGCGCGGCTGCGCAGCCCAGCGCGCCTCCCCCGCGCGTCTCGGCGCTTGCGCCTCTCATCGCATCCAACATCGGGCGCGCAGCCGGAACTGGAGCGGGCGTCCCTGCACCGAATCAGCCTGCGGCCGACCCGACGCTCGGGGCATCTCTCGTCGCGCCGCCGCCGTCGCCTGCGCAGGCCTCGCCCTCGGGCAGCCGCGCCGGCCCAAGCACCGGCGGTGCATTCGGGCTGCTCAACAATTCGGTGACCGACTCGATCCTGGGGCTTCCCTGGGCGAACAACGAACTCTCGGCTGCACGGGCCGCACTTCAATACTCGCCCGCCGTGGCGAATGCACAGGCGGTCGCGCGCAACAAAGTCTCGCAGGACGAGGCGCAGCTCTATGCGGCCTACGCAAGCGGCAATCCGGAGCTCATCCAGGGACTCACCACGCGACTGCGCGAGGATCTCGGTCAGGAGCACGTCGGCTCGATGAGCGGCATCATGACGCAGCAGAATCCGGACGGCAGCTGGACGACCGTAAACCCCTCGAGCGGCCTGATCACCAACAGCCGCACCGGCTCGAGCTTCTTGCCGGGCGCCATTCGCGCCTTTGCGGCTCGCGCTGCAGCGGAAGCCGGCGGCGAAACCGGGGCGCGCCTCGCTGCCGAGACGCGCCCTGTCGGAAGCGGAACCGGTAGTGGTGGGGGCGGCACAGCCGCAGGTGTGCCAGGCCGGCCGATTGTGCCTGTTGGCGCCAGTCCCGGCGCCGGTTCTTCTGGGGCGCCCGCTGGATGGGATGCGGTACAGACGCCGGGATTTGTGCCCGCCATCCTGTCCCAATCGGGAAACGCGCCGCTCGCTCCCGGCAACACTGGGGCGTCCGAGCTGAAAGCGTTCCAAGCGGGGCAAGCAAAGAGCGCTGACGCGACACTCGACGAGTTGCAGCAGAAGGCCGACAACGCGCAGAACATCGTGACGCAGACCCAGGAGATTGACGCGGCTGCCACGCAGTTCACCCCGAACGCGTACGCGAGCATTCGCGGGAAGCTCCTAGCTGCGCTTCAACCCACCGGACTTCTCTCGAGCGCCGATATCCGCGCGCTGGCGTCCTACCAGACCGCATCCAAAATCACTATCAACCTGCAAACGGCCCTCACCAAGACGCTCGGCTCGCGGGAAGCCTCCCAGGTCTTCGACAAGCTGGGCCACGCGGTCACGAGTGTCAGCCTTTCGCCGCAAGGGCTGCAAATGCTCTCGGGGTGGCAGAAGGGAATGGCGCGCTGGCAGATTGCGCAGAATACCTACGCGCAGCGCTTGCGCGCACAGTCTAATGTTGCGGCTATCAACGACCTGCAGCCGACGTTCCAGACGCACTCCAACCCAGCGTATTACGTACTGGCGAGCCTGCCCGGTCCCCGGCGCGCCCAACTGATCGCCGAATCGCCGAACCCGCAACGCCTTCTCGCTGATTGGAGGCAGGCCTATGCGCAGGGACTCGCGCCCTCCCCCACAGACTTCGAGACGCAGTGATGGCTGACCCATTCGCACAGCTCGCACAGCAGGTGGCGGCGGTGAAAAGCGCCGCACCCTCAACAGAAGCTCCCGCTGCTCAGAGTGCGCCCGTCGATCCCTTCGAGAGCCTGGCGCAGCAGGTTGTGGCCCTCAAGGCACAGAGCCAAAGCGCGCCCTCCAACCCCGCAACCGGCCCGCTGCCGCTCGATATCGCCGGATGGAACACCGGGCTAAAGATGCCGGGGTGGCTCTCCCGAGGAATGGCCGGCGCCGGTGAGTTTGCTTACAACCAGGCGCGCGGAGCCGGCGAGCGGCTGGGGATGATGAGTCCCCAAGAGGTCGCGCAGGATCAAAAGCTCGATGCGCCGCTCAACGCGACGACGGCCGGAAAGGTAGGCAAACTCTTGGGAGGAATCGGCTGGACGGCTCCCGCGATGCTCATTCCGGGAGTAAACACTCTCGTCGGAGGCGCATTGCTCGGAAGCGCCCTCGGTGCCACCACCCCCACGGCTCCGGGTCAGAGCGCATTGCGCAATGCAGCTCTCGGCGCGGGGACTGGTCTCCTCGGTAACTTCATCGGCGAGCACGGTCCAGGATGGTTCAGCAGTATTCTTGCGAGGCGCGCCCAGGGTGCCGTCGACGCTGCGGCCCCTTATGCCGAACGCGATGCGGTGCTCAGTGCCGCCCGAGAAGCCGGCTACAAAGTCCCACCCACCGCGGTGCGCCGGAATGTTCTAACTACGGCCCTCGAGAGCCTCTCGGGTAAAGCAGCCACGCGCCAGAGCGCAGAGGTCGTCAATCAGGGAGTGACTGATTCTCTGGTCGCGCAAGACCTGGGGCTCGACCCGAAAGCGCCGATCTCTGTGCCGGCTCTGCGCGGCGCACGCAGAAGTGCAGGCGCCGTGTACCAACAGGTCGCGGACGCATTGCCATCTTTCGAGAGCGACCAGCCGTACCGGGAGGCGATCGCTGCCTTGGGACAAGGCGACCCTGACCTTGCGGGCGCCTACAATGGATTCGAGGCCAACACGCCGCAGGCGGTCAAGGACCTATCCACCAGTCTCGCCGTCGATACTCATCCGGGACCGGCGGCCGTCAAGATGACGAAGGCGCTTCGGGCAGCATCAAAGGCCACTTTCCAGCGCTATTTTCGTTCCCAGGACCCATCTGATCTCGCGCTAGCCCAAGCCCAGCGGGATGGCGCCGCAGCGCTGGAAGGGCTGATTGGCCGACGGCTGGACGAGGGCGCAGCAAACGGCGAAAGCACCGTCCCGCGTGGGCTTGCGCAAGACTGGAAGGACGCGCGCACCACCATCGCGAAGTCCTACCAGGCAGCTGGCGCGCTCAAGAACGGTCATATCAATGCCGTGCGCCTCGGGGCTCTCCTCGACCGTGGTGCGCCCATGTCAGACGGGATGGGGCTCGCGGGACGCTTTGCGCAACAGTTCGGTGAGGTGGCTCGAGTGCCAAAGAGCGGCCCTGGGGTCTCGAAGCTTGCGGCCATGCTCGGGCTGGCCGGAGAGGGCGGTGCACTTTACCTGCACAGCCCCGAGGCTGCCGCGGTGAGTGCAGCCACGGTGGCCGCTCCCTACGCGGCACGCGGAGCGATTTTGAGCGATCTGGGGCAGCGGGCGCTCGCGACGCCAAAGTACACGAGCGCGGGCGTCACAGCGCTCCTGCGCGGGTTAAAGGCGGGAAGCCCGTATCTGACGCGGCTTGCGCTGCCAGCTCTGACGGGCGGCCTCGCCAAGTAGCGCGCGGTCCTCCTCTGCGGCCTCTGCGGCAGCAGCGTCTCGGGCGCGCTTTGTGTAGCCGAGCGGCGTCAAGAGGAGCCTTTTGAGGCGCCCTTCTGGCACATGAAGAATTGCCCACCGGCGCACCCGCGCGGTGGCATTTCTGCCGAGCGGCGCGAGAGCGGCTGCAACTCCGAAACCTAACAGACCGTAGATATCCATGCCCTGCACCGTCGTCAATAGCCAGGCGCAGACCCAGGCGAGGTTGCCGAGTCTACCTCAGCAGCTCCCGAGCACCCAAGCGCAGTGGACGAGCTTCCTGCAGACGCTCAACGCATGGGCGCAGATCCTGCAGCAGGAAAGCCACGCGCCGAATGTGTTGCCGGCGCAGTTCCAGACCTTCGCGGCGAACGCTTCAGGCCCGGTGCTGGGCGCCCTCACGGCAGCGAACTGCGCGCCGAGCGTGGACGCGACCACGCAATACTACGGGGCGGCGAGCCTCAAGGTCACGATCGGAGCTGCCGGCGCCACGCTCAGCTTCACGGGTACGCCGATCTCGATCGCGGCCGCGTCGCGCTGGTTTGCGGCTTTCCAGATCCTGGCCACGGCCGGGTGCACCGGATCGCTCACGGTCAAGACCGCGAGCACGACCATCACGGAGGCGTTCACTGTCCCGGCCGATGCTGCGTGGCAGCAGGTGTGGGGACTTTTCGACCTGCGCGCGATCGGGGACACGCAGGCGACGTGGGAGTTCACCTTCACCTCGACGGCCACCGTGTGGCTCGACGGGCTGCAGATGAACCTCATCGGATCCCCTATCTCGAAGCTGCCGAAGTTCGCCGGTAGTCAGATGGTCACGGGCGCACTCGCGTACGCGAGCAGCGTCGATCTCGCCACGAGCCAGGTCCTCAACAAGACCGCGAACAACATCAGCTATACGACGGGGGGAACCGTAGATTCGCTGAAGCCCGCGCAGGCTGGTGCGGATGTCACGAGCCAGAACACGGCAAAGAACATTGCCGGCCAAGGTGCGCTCGCCACGCAAAACACGGCGAGTCTCGATACGCAAGTGACAGACGGGCCTACCCTGTACGCACGTCTCCCGCTTTCGCATTTTGACAACCTGATAAATCGCAACATCGACCTGGGATATACGGTCGATAATGCTACCTCAGCTCGCTACGCGGTCAGCTCCATCGACGCCAACCGGCGCGGCCTGATCGACTTCAGCCAGATCGGGCACTTCAACAAGCAGCTCGGGAACATCCCCGATGGCGGGGGGCGCTACGCGACTTATGCGCCGACCACGAGCCATGGCTCGGTGGCGCTGAACCGCGAACTGATAGATGTGGGCGCTGGTTCGACGTTCGGGCGCGGTCCGTTCGCGCCGGCGTTTGACCCTACCGGAACGAACAACGGGTGGCAGACTTACACCAGCACTCTTCCGACACACTTTACCGTCGATCTTGGGGCTGTGTTCAACCAGATTCAGACGATGGTGCTCGGGTGCAACTGGCCCGGTGACACTCGAACCTTGGCGTCTGCGGGCAGTGTCGATGTGTCTAATGACAACGTCACTTGGAACACCAACGTCGCGAGTTGGAGCAACGTATCGTCTGCGCCGATCGTGCTGTCCATCGCGAACTTGGGTGTTCGGTATATTCGAGTGAACGTGACAGGCGCGCCCATCAATCCGGGCAACCTGACAGAAGTAGCGTTTTCCGGGTGCAGCGTATACGGGGCTGGCACCAGCGGCCCGCAGCATCTTGACGCGGACATCATCGACGGCTCGACCTACCAGCGCATGCCTGCAGTGAACATGGACGGCTCGCGCCGCGCCCTGATCGACTTCACGCAAAGCGGGCACGTCGGCAAGTCGCTCGCGAATGTGCCAGATGCAACCGGTCGCTACGCGGTCACGAACATCGCAGGCGGAAATGCGGTGTCTTATGTGGACGGCAACAACCGCGCCCTGATCGACTTCACGCAAAGCGGGCACGTCGGGGAGGGCGCGCTCGCCACGGCGAACAGCGCGGACGGGGTGCCCCCGGGGACGAGTTATGCCATCCCGACTCTGAACACCGGGGGCGGCGAGAATCTCGTCCAGAACCCGAATTTCTCGAACGGGAGCGCCGGCTGGCGGGCTGGCACCATCGCGACGGGCCAGACGCTGCCAACTGGCGCAACTGGATCCGTCATCGAAGGAGCGAGTTCCAGCTATTCACTCGCTGCCGCAACGAACAGCTTTGATCTCGTCCCAGGAGCAACGTACCGATATTCCCTATGGGTTAAATCCAGCGTATCGGGCGTCACGCTGGTCCCGTACTGGGGAAACTATAGCGACGCGGGCCTAGGCACCTCCTCGGCGACCGGCGCGTGGCAGTACCTTGGCTACACGTACACCGTTCCAACTGGCACGACTGGCGTCGGCGCTGGCGAGTTCGTCGGCCAACTTCGCGTCGTTAACTCTTCCTCCACAGCCGCCACCATCCAGGTGTGGGGTGCCTCTGTCGTCAAGGTCCGCAACGCCGACACCGAGGTGAGCGACGGCAATACCTATGGCCGAATGCCCGCCCCTCCGGCCGTGTCGGCAGCTTCGACCACGTCGCTGACGCAATCCGGCACTACCACCACAATCGACGTCGGAGCCGGCACATACTACCTCGGTGGCGTCACCGTGAATGTGAACGCCGGCAGCGTGAACCCCGGCACATACGGCACCTACTACGTCTACTTCGACGATCCGGGCTACGCCGGAGGCGCTGTTACCTATCAGGCGAGCACCAGCATCCTCGACACGACGAAGGCGCTGGGGCGCTTTTATGTGGGCGTCATCACGACCGCGAGCGGCGGCGGAGGAACTGGCGGTGGCGGCTTTGGCCCGTGCTTTTCCGGTGACACGCGCGTGCTCACCGTCGAGGGCTGGCGTCGATTCGATGAGCTGCCTGCCGAGTTCGAGATCCTAAACCGCGCCGGGCGCTACAGCGCCACGCTGCTGGTACACCCTGACAGCCTGACGCCGATGCGTCGAATGGGTGCGAATCTTGTCACGGAGGAGCACCGCATCCGCGTCGGCAACAAGTGGCTGGCGGCGAAAGAGCTGTTCTACGAAGTGGCGCCCGTGCAGGGGCGCACCGTTTACAACATGGAAGTGCACACCGACGTGTGGGACGACAAGCACTATTTGCTGGAGAACGGCCTCACGGCCCACAACCCGAAGCCATGAGCACCACAGTCAAAATCGTCAAGCGTGTCGATCTCGGTCACGGCGCCATCGCGGTCAGGCTGCGCCCGAACGATGATGAGGCGCACGACTCGGCCCACACGCTCTATATCAAAGCCGACATGGCGCGCGCGGACATCGAGGCATGGCTCGCCGAGTGCAAGCGCAAGGTCGCGGACCTGTACGACGCGCAGCGCGCGGCTCATGACCATCTGGCGAGCCTGGAGTAGCCCATGGCAAGCGTAAGAGGGGATGACGTGTCCCAGTCCATCATTTCCACGCCCTGGTTCGGGGCCGCTGCCGGAGCTGCCTTCTCGGCCGGATTCGCGTGGGTGCGCTCCTTCGCCCGACGCGCGCGGCCGGAGGATCTGAACGCGCTCGAAAGTCGGCTACGCGAGCGCATCGACGAGGTGCACGAGACGACGCAGAACGTGGAGCGGCGCATCAACGAGCTTTACCGGGATCTCCTGGGAGTGCAGCGCAAATGAGCATCTTCAACCCCGCGGTCGATTGGATCATGAAAATGGAAGGCGGCCTGCATGACGATCCGAACGACCCGGGCGGCCTCACCAATCTCGGCATCGCACTCGCGCGCCATCCGAACATGACGGCCGACCAGATCCGCGCGCTCACCGTCGTCACGGCGGCGCCAATCTACTACCGCGAGTACTGGGTGCCGATGCACGGCAACGACCTGCCGGAGTGGGCCGGGTGGGTGGCGCTCGACTGCGCCGTCAACCAAGGCGTGGGGGAGGCGAGCCTGGTGTTGCAGCGCGCGGCCGGCGTCGTCGCCGATGGCGTTCTCGGGCCCGAGACTCTGGGCGCGGTTGCCCACGCTCGGCCCAAGCAGTTCCTGGCGGCCTTCACGGCCGAGCGCGATGTTGCGTACAGCGCGTCCGCGTCCTGGAAACGCTACGGGGATGGCTGGGTGCGCCGGGCCGCGCTCGCCGCCCTCGAGGCCGTGGCGTATGCGTAAGGTCGCTCTCGCCGCCGTCTGCCTCCTTGCCTGCGCGCCGGCGTGGGCGGCGAAGTTCGTGGGCGTCACCGTGCACTGGACTGCCCCGACCACGAACACCGACGGGACGCCGTGCACGGATCTCGCCGGCTTCGATATCTACTACGGGCCGAACCCAAGTGCGCTGACGCAGCGGGTGAAGCTGCCGAATCCTGCACAGGCGAGCTACCGGTTCTCCACGCTGCCGAGCGGCGCCGTGTACTTCGTCGTCACTTCTTACACCACCAGCGGCACGCAGAGCCAACCGTCGAACGTCGTCGAGTACGTGCCGCCCCCGACCCTCGGGCAACCTGTTCAGCTTCCGTAACTGGAGATTTCCATGTCCAAGATCGCCTCCCTCAAAGACTTCGGCATCCCGGTACCGTCGCCCGCGCCTGCGAGCACCGATCACCTGATCGTCTACTACGGGGCGTCGCCGATGACTCCGAGCTACTCGCAGGCCGCGCGCATCGACGTGGGCGCCGTATCGGGGCTCAGCACCAAGACCGACTCGGCCGGCGTGCTCTGCTACGACGACCCGATCTCGCAGGAACTGCCAACCGGCCTCTCGGGGTCCTACGACTTCGTGTTCACCCTGATGGACGCAAGTGGGAACGAGGGGGACTTCAGTCCTCCGATCACGGTGACGATCGACACCACGGTCCCTCCTACCTTGGGCCAGCCGGTCCAGCTCTGAGCGGGATCGCTGGCCTATGGCAACGACTGCTGGCGTGGTTGCGCACCGCCTGGACGCGGCTCGGATGGTGAGGCTGTGCCGCCATCCGGGCTGCAACCGTCCCGTGCGCGCGAGTGCGGGCACGAAGCCCTGCAGCTACTGCGAGGAGCACGTGCGGGCGCCGCGGACGGACGGAGCGGCGCGGCGGGGCCGCTACGAAGCGCAGATCCGCGCCGACCTGCGCGCGCAGCTCTACGCGATGCTGGCCCCCTGGGAGATGCGGCTTTCGCGCTGGCGCCAGAATGGCGCGTTCCTCGGAGGTGAGTAATGGGCGGCTTTCGCACCCCGCGCTTCGTCCTCTCGGCTTGTGGGCTCCTGCTCGCGACGGGACTCGCCTACGCCGGGAAGCTCAGCGGCGATGCGTGGGTCTACGCGTTCGCCGTTACGGTCGCCGGCCACGCCGATGAGGTCGTCCGGGCTTTTCGAGGAGGGCCATCCCAATGAGCATCGTCGGACTGCTACTCGGCTGGACGGGGCTCCCGAAGTGGGCGAGCGAACTCGTGCTGATCGGCATCGTCGCTGCGGGCGCCGTGGGCGCGTTCTGGCTCTACCACCACCACGTCTACGTCGAGGGCATCCACGCCCAGCAGGTGGCTGACCAGCGGGCGAGCGCCAAGGTGGTGGCCCAAGCCCGTGCCGAAACGAAAGCCGCCCAGGCGCAAGCCAACGCGGCGCACGACGCCTATCTGCAGGAGATCTCTCATGAAGCCATTGCCGCCGCTCGCCATCCTCTGCCTGCTGTCCGGCTGTGCCTCGACGCACACCGTGGCGGTTTCAGCCTGCCCGAAGCCGGCGCCACTTACCCCGGAAATGCAGGTGCCAGCACCGCCGCCGGGGGAGTTCCGGCGCTGCCTGGCGCAGATCATCCAGTACGCTCAAGGCGGGGCCCCGATATCTCAGGGCTGCTCGAGCTTCTTGCAGGGCGCGCCGACCAAGTGAGCGCCGTCCTGCGCGAGTACCAAGCGAGGAATCCGCCATGAAAGCCATCGCCGCCTATCTCAAGCGCGTCCTGATCGCCCTCGATATGCTGGCCTCGGCGCTGCTGCTCGGAAAGCCCGACGAGACGATCTCAGGGCGCACCGGCCGAGCGGAGCTCGCCCGCAAGTGGTGGGGGCTCGCCTTCGCGCCACCCATCGACTGGCTCATGCACATCGCGGGCACCTATCCGCACTGGCGCGGTCACTGCCTGCACGCGATTCTGGGCGACACGCTACGCGCTGAGGCAGCCGTCAAGGCCGACGCGGCGGATCTTCCGGTAGCTGAGGCGGATATGGGAAAGCAGGCGTGAGATTGCACATGGCCTCGTTTTCCTCCTGGACTGCCTGCTGATACCGCGCTGGCGCGCATGGGTCTCGCACTACATCGAATCCCATGCGCCACGCCCGGCGCACAAGATCCTCTGCCGCGGCAGCGTTGAACTCGCGCGGATATCCCTGGAGTAGCTGATACGTTTTGAGGCGGAATTGGTTGGTCATCGCCAGCACCCGCAGGTCGGGCAGTGGGGCGCGCTGCGCAGCCGCTCGACCTCGGCGTCCGCCGCATCCAGCCGCCGCATGATCTGCGCCAGCTCGCAACCGCCGTCCTCGCGCAAATGGCCCAAGGTGATGCCGCGCCGGGCGGCTATCTCGGCC
>DAIDHH010000122.1 GCA_027452045.1 Gammaproteobacteria bacterium | reverse complement strand
CGTCCAGCCTCATCCGCTTCGTCAAGGACCGCCCCGGCCATGATCGCCGCTATGCCATCGACTGCGGCAAGATCGAGCGCGAGCTCGGCTATCACGCCGAAGTCACCCTGGAGGCGGGACTCCGTGAGACGTTCAGCTGGTACCTCGCCAATGAAAGGTGGTGGCGAGGCGTGATGGATGGAAGTTACCAGAGCTGGATCGACTCCCACTATCGGTAGACGGTCAGTGCCCCCCGTGGAGGAGCACGCCGAGGATGACAGATCCGAAGGTGACGGTGGCCGCAAGCAGCGCGAGCAGGAGCCTGAAGTTCTGCCTCGCCATGCCGTCAATCTTGCCGTCGAACTTGGTGTCCATCGTGGTGAGCTGGCCGGAGAACTTCGAGTCGATCGCGGCGAGCTGACCGGAGAACTTCGAGTCGATCGCGGCGAGCTGACCGGAGAACTTCGAGTCGATCGCGGCGAGCTGACCGGAGAACTTGGCGTCCATCGCATCGAGCCGGCTATCGAATTTCGCCGCCATTTTTTCGAACCGCGCATCGATGGCCTTGAAACCGTCGGTCATCCTTGCGTCGAGGATCTCGAGCCTGCGGTCGATTTTCGCATCGAGACCGTCAATCTTGCCATCGACCTTCCTGTCGAGGCTCTCAAATTTCTGATCCATCGAGGTGCGCAGACCACGCAGATCGATCTCGATATTGCCGACACGGGTGTTGATCTGGGACACGTCGGCCTCGATTCTCGCGACCCGCGACTCGAGCAACTCACCTTCCATCGGAAATTCCTCGTTTCTAGCCAACATAGGATCTGCGGCTCTTGAGCAATTCGTGCCGATATTCTAACCCCGCCGGACGGGTTTGGATCTGCGTACGTGGAAAACGGACGAGGTCAAAAGACGCCGGAAAAGCCGCACGAATTGCGTGCGTGTTTGCGTAGTAATATTCCGCGATGACCGAAAGCCTCGATCTGTACGTCAATGCCCGGCGCCACTTCGCCGTTCAAAGGGCTGAGCGCGATGACCCGGCGACGTCATCCGCGGCCGCTGCCCGGATCGAGCGCGCGTTCGCGGAGGGCCAGGGCGCGGGGCTGGTACACCTTGCGACCACGGAGCTGACGACTCCGTTGACGCCGGGGCTGACGTTCGCGCGTGATTTCGCGCAGCGCTATCTGACCCACCTGTGCCACCTGGGTGACGCACAGCCGCAGTCTCCGGGCGTGCTGGTCGAGCTGCCCTCCGCTGAAGAGCTCGAAGCCCTGACCCTCGAGGCCCCGCCCATGAAGGGCCTCGAGTACCTCGATGCCGCGATGCTCAGCATGGCCTGGCGGGACATGGAGGACCGGCTGCGCTCGGATGCCAGTACGGCGGGGCGGAGCCTGCGGGGCTATCTCCATGCGCGCAGTCCGCTGTGGCGTCTCGTCGGACGGGTGACCTTCCATCTGGCCGAGAACCGGCGCGATGAATCGTTGCCGTTTGCGTTCCTCGTGACTTATGCCGGCAGCGTGTCCGAGCGCGGTGCGGCCCGTCATCTGCCGCTCGGGCGTGCCCTGCAGGAATACTCGGGGGCGGCCAACCGAAAGCGCCTGGTAAGCCTCCTCACGCCAATCCGGGAGGCCTCCGAGCGCCTTCCCTGGGTGCGAGCGCTCCTCGAGAGCGGGGACATCTACCACCCCCTTGCCTGGAGCCCCGCGGAAGCGCATCGACTCTTGCGGGACGTGCCGGTCCTGGAAGCCTGCGGGCTGGTGGTGCGAATCCCCGACTGGTGGAAGGCCGGTCGCGCCGAGCGCCCCCAGGTGAGCATCCGGATCGGCGGCGATGCCGCCGTCTCGCTCGGCGCGCAAGCCTTGCTCGATTTCTCGGTGGACATGACGTTCGGCGGTGAGAGCCTGACGGATGAGGAGCAGCGGGCGCTCCTCGCCTCGACGTCAGGGCTGGTCCGGCTGCGGGGCCAATGGGTCGAGGTGGATGGCGAGAAGCTCGCCGCGGCCCTCGAGCAATGGAAGCGGATCGAGCGCGAGGTGCGCGCCGGAGGACTGTCCTTCCACGAAGGCATGCGCCTGCTGGCCGGCGCCTCGACGGGCCGCGTGACCCCCGAAGTGTCCGAGCCCCTCAGGCAGTGGTATGGCCTCGAGGCGGGCGCCTGGCTGCACGGGCTGCTCGAACGGCTGCGCAACCCGGAGGCGGAGCAGGCGCTGTCCAAGGCGGGTCTCAAAGCGACCTTGAGGCCCTACCAGGTCACGGGCGCCAAGTGGCTGGCACTGCTCACCGGGCTCGGGCTCGGGGCCTGCCTCGCCGATGACATGGGCCTCGGCAAGACGCTCGAGGTGATCGCGCTCCTGACGCACCTGCGCGCCGAGGCGCACCGGAGGGGCGGGACCGGCGAGCGTCCTCCTCCGAGTCTCATCGTCGCACCCGCCTCGCTGATCGCGAACTGGAAGAGCGAGATCGAACGCTTCGCGCCAAGCCTCGAGGTGTTCGTGGCGCACCCGTCCGAGAGCGACGTCGAGCTAAATTCCCCCGAGGCGCTCGCGGCCGCACTGAGCGGCATCGATGTCGCGCTTACCACGTATGGCGTCATCACCCGCTCCGAGGCGCTGCGCGGCCGGTCCTGGCGGCTCGCGGTGCTCGATGAGGCGCAGGCCATCAAGAACCCCGGCGCCCAGCAGACCCGGGCGGTCAAGCAGCTCAAGGCTTCCGGCCGGATCGCCCTCACCGGCACGCCGATCGAGAATCGCCTGTCCGACCTCTGGTCGCTGTTCGACTTCCTCAATCCCGGGCTGCTCGGGGCTGCGAGCGCCTTTGCCGCGTCGGTCAAGCGCATGGCGAAGGATGCGGAGACCTCCTATGCGCCGCTTCGCCGCCTGGTGCAGCCCTACATCCTCAGGCGCCTGAAAACCGACAAGAGCGTCATCGCCGATCTTCCAGAGAAGACCGAGGTGCGCGCCTTCTGCGGTCTCACGCGCGAGCAGGCCGCACTCTACGAGCGCTGCGTGAAGGACCTCGCTCGCACGCTCGAGAGCGCCGAAGGCATCCAGCGCAGAGGAGCGGTCCTTGCGCACCTGATGCAGCTGAAGCAGATCTGCAATCATCCGGACCAGTGGGCGGGGCAGGGAAGCTACGAAGCGGCGCGCAGCGGCAAGTTCGAGCGGCTCGGCGCGCTGTGCGAGGAGCTGGGCGAGCGCCAGGAGCGCGTGCTCGTGTTCACGCAGTTCCGCGAGCTCACCGAGCCGCTCGAGCGGCATCTCGCCCGAATCTTCGGCCGCCCCGGCCTGGTGCTGCACGGCGGCACCCCGGTCGCCAAACGCCAGGGGCTCATCGAGCGCTTCCAGAGCGAGGACGGCCCGCCCTTTTTCGTACTGTCGCTGAAGGCCGGGGGCACCGGGCTCAATCTCACCGCGGCCTCGCAGGTGATTCACTTCGACCGATGGTGGAACCCGGCGGTCGAGAACCAGGCCACCGACCGCGCGTTTCGCATCGGGCAGAAGCACAATGTCCTGGTCCACAAGTTCGTCTGCCGCGGCACCGTGGAAGAGAAGATCGACGCGCTGATCGAGGCAAAGAGCGGGCTCGCCCGCGACCTGCTCGATGAGGCAGGCGAGAAACTCCTCACCGAGATGAGCGACGAGGAACTGCTCGCCACCGTGGCGCTCGACATCCACAAAGCGTGCGACGCATGATGGCGCCCGCACGACCCGAAGCGCAGCGGCGGAGGTGGTCTTGCGCAAGGGGAAAGTGTGATAATGACGCCTCTCGCGAGATCCTTTGGACGTACTAGGCGAAGGTCGCCCCCGCATACGATGCGCCTGACCGACGAGCAAACTTCCGTCATTCGCCAGTCAGTTCGGGATGTGCTCGGCGGCGACGCCCGGGTATGGCTGTTCGGCTCCCGCGTGGATGACAGCAAGCGCAGCGGAGACGTGGATCTCTACGTGGAATCCGACAATATCGTCGAGGCGCCCGCCTGGGTTGCCGCCCGCCTCTCGGCGCGCATCCAGCGCGGCATGCACGGGCGAAAAGTCGATGTGGTGCTCGCAGCCCCCAACCTTGCGCGGCTCCCCATCCACGACGCCGCCAAGCTCGAGGGCATCAGGCTGTGAGTCTCCCGCCGAAGCTCATCGCGCGATTGCAGTTTCTTGCGCGGGTGATCGACCGCGAATCCACGCATCTGCGCCAGACCGATCAGCGCCTGTTCGCATCGAAGTTCGGCGTCGAGGACGCCAAACGCCTGGCCGACGATGCGGACCTCGCGGAAAGGGTGGAAGCCTTCGTCAGCCGTTTCGGTCGCCTTCAGGACACGGTCGGAGACAAATTGCTGCCCCTCTGGCGGCAGGCGGTGGGGGAAACGCCCGGCGCCATGATCGACAACCTGGATCGCGCGGAGCGCTTGCGGCTGCTGGCCTCGGCGGACGCGTGGCTGACATTGCGCCAGCTTCGCAACCAGATGATTCACGACTATATTGAAGATCCGCTCATCCTGGCGAGCGCCCTGCAGTCGGCGCATGAGCACCTGCACATCATCACTGGCACCGCATCCGCCCTGCTGGAGGATCTGCGGCGGCGCGGAGTGGAGCTCCCGGGCTGAACCCACTCTCGCGGTATGACATCGCGTCCAGGGCTATCGAGCTCCTTTGAAGGAGGCCGGTCTCGGAACGCGCGGCAAAACGGCCTCGGCTCGCGATGGTCGACCGCGCGGTATCCGGGCGGTGGTCACCGTGACGACCGCCGGGAGCACTGTTTGGCGCTCGATAGCGCCAAGACCTGCGCAGCAAGATGGCACGAATCGAGCACCGAGGCGCCCAATTGCGATGAACTGGTGGAGATACACTCGTACTGCTAGCGTGTCCGAGCGGCGTCAGCGCGCCTTGCGCGAGGGCGAGCAGCTCGAACGCAGGATGGCCAAGAGCGGCCGGCAGCGCCGCCCGGTGACGATCGAGGGGCGCCTCATCGCCCGCTCGTTCTGGGGCAAAGCCTGGTGCGAGAACCTCGAGTCCTACCGGGACTACGAGTACCGTCTGCCACGCGGACGAAGCTATGTGCGGCACGGAGCGGTGCTCGATCTCGATATCGGACCGGGAACCCTTCGGGCAGTGGTCGCGGGCTCCCGCCCGGATCCCTACACAGTCGAGATCAAGATCAAGCCCTTGGCGAGCGGGGCCTGGGCACGGATCAAGACACGGTGCGCGGGTGAGATCGGCTCGCTGATCGAGCTGCTCGAGGGGCGGCTGTCCGATCGGGTAATGAAGCTCGTCACCGATCGCGAGCTGGGCCTGTTCCCCAAACCCGGCGAAATCGAGATGAGCTGCACCTGTCCCGACTGGGCGACGATGTGCAAGCACGTCGCGGCAGTCCTCTACGGCACAGGGGCGCGATTCGATACGCAGCCGGAACTGTTGTTCACCCTGCGCAACGTCGATCACGGCGAGCTGATCGCAGAGGCGTCCCACCTCGAGGTGCCGCGCAGCACCCGGCGCAGGACCATCGATGCAGCAGATCTCGCCAGCGTATTCGGCATCGAGCTCGCCGCGGTGCCAGGAAAGACCGCTGTCTCGCGGAAACGACCGGCCGGCAGGCCCGAATCACCGGCAGTGCGCTCGCCCAACAAGACCGGAAGAGGCCGGGTCACGGGCCGCGCCAAGAAGAAGCAAAGGCGCGCTGCCGAGCGCTGACCCGGGCGTTCCAGGCCGCCCCTAGCCCAGGCGCATCACATGCAGCGCGAGGGTGATGGCCAGTCCCAAGAGGCCGGTCACGCCGGCGAGGGTCGTGCCGCCGATCCAGTAGAGCACACGGATGTCGCCTCGCACGTCCTGGACCTCGATTTGTACCCCCTGGACCTCGTCGCGTACCCCCTGGATCTCGTCTCGCACGTCCTGAATTTGCGCTTGCAAGTCACTCTTGGCGATGAGGAGGTCTTCCCGGGTGGCGAGGTGTCCGCCGGCGCTTTCACCCAGAATGCGGGCCATGGCCTTGGCGCGCGGGGCGTCGAAGCCCGCCTCGTGCTCCAGTTGTTCCGCCAGCTTGAGAGTATCGTAGATCATCGCGGTGGCCATCGTGCCGTGCCTCGGTATTGTACTCGTGCGCAAGCGCCCAAGGTCCTGGTGCGTGATCAAACAGCGTAATCAGACGACGGGCTGAACATGCGCGATGCGCGCGTGTCCGTACAAAAATGCGCGGCGGCGAGCGTCCCAGCCGGCCGCCCGTACCCCGGACGAAGGACGATTCCGTCCCGGCACTCGGCTGGCAATTCCGCTCCCGGCCACCGCCGCACACGCTACAATCGCGCCTTTGGCATGGGCGGGTCGGGGCCAAGGCCCCGCACTATCCGGCGGACAACCGGGGGGCGGCTCATGCGTTCCAGAGCAATCGGCGAAAAAGGGTATTTGATGCGCTTGCTGCGACGTTTGGGCCTCGTAGGCCCGCTGCTGGTCATACTGGGTCTTTGGTTCTCCGCCGCGTTCGCCCAATCCGCCCTGAATTCCCCGACGGCGCTTGGGATACTGAACAATCTCTCGTCGTCTCAGCAGCAGGCCATCATGAGCCGCTTGGGCGGCGCCGGCGGTCTGGGGGGGCTCGGCGGCCTCGGCAGCGTCAACGGTCTCAGCGGTCTCGGAGGTCTCGCCAGCCAGGCCCAGCTGCAGCAGCTCGAGCAACAGCAGGCGGTCCAGGAGAAGCGCCAGGCACTCCTTCGGCAAGAGGCCATTCCCGAGCTCAAGGGCGGCGACTGGGTCATCGTGGAGGTCGGGGTCACTCTCCCGCGGATGCCGGGCGCGGAATCTACCAGTCAGGCAGCCCTGCTGCAGCAGGGCGGACGCCAGGGCGGCGGATCGGCAGGACAGCTCTCCTCGCTGGGCGCGCTACAGGGCGGCTCGCTTGCGGGCATCGGGGACGGTATCGCAGGAGTTTCCGAGTCTTCCTCGACGCCACTAGAACCTTTGCCTGCGAACCTGTCGCAGCTGGCCTCGGAGCTTCCGATGCTGACCCCGCAGCTTGCGCAGATGAGCGCGGGAAAGCTGACCCAGATCGCGGCCATGATCAAGGCAATCCGGGACCACAACCCCTACCAGCTCTCGCCCAATGGCACGCTCAGTCTGCCGGACTTCGCGCCGATTCATCTCTTAGGTCTCACCGAATCCCAGGCGACGCTGCGATTGTCGGTGATGCCGGCCTTTCAGTATCTGCAGGTCAGACTCACGCTGCTGCCACTTGAGAAGACCGGCGAGAAGGCGCTCAAGCCCTTCGGATACGACGTATTCGCCCAGCAGGCATCCGTCTACTCGGCCATTAGCCCGTTGACCAATGTTCCGGTGCCCTCCAACTATGTCGTGGGCCCGGGCGACACCATCGACGTGCAGCTCTACGGCAACCAGAACCAGTCCTACTCATTGACGGTGGGGCGAGACGGGCGGATCAATTTCCCTCAGCTGGGTCCCATCAGTGTGGGCGGCCAGCTCTTCACAGCGGTACAAAGCCAGATCGAAACGCGCGTCGCGCACCAGATGATCGGGGTCCGGGCCAGCGTCACCATGTCGCAGACACGTTCCATCCAGGTGTTCGTCATGGGCGACGCCTTCGCGCCCGGGGTGTACACCGTGAGCGGCCTGGGGACGATGACCTCGGCTCTTTATGCCGCGGGCGGCATCGCCAAGACAGGGTCACTGCGGGGCGTGCAGCTGATCCGGGACGGCCAGGTGGTGGACACGCTGGATCTCTATGACCTGCTGATCCACGGCAGTACCGCCAATGATGCCAAGCTCCTGCAGGGCGATGTGGTGTTTGTGCCGCCGGTAGGGCGCACCGTCGCCATCGACGGGGAAGTGCAGCGGCCAGCTATCTATGAGCTCAAGGGCGAGACGACCCCCGCGCAGGCCGTGGCCTTGGCCGGAGGCCTGAAACCCGATGCGGACCTTGCCGATGCCACCGTGACGCGCATCCAGCCAAATGGCGAGCGAGTGGTTCTGCCGCTGGACCTTTCCGGAACCACCGCGGGTCTGCGCAATGGCGACTACATCCACGTACCGCCCCTGAAACCGGCGCTGGATCAGGCGGTGATCCTTCAGGGCAATGTCTATAACCCCGGCATCTACGCCTACCATGCCGGTATGCGCCTCACGGATGTACTGCGCTCCGTTGCGGAGCTCAAGCCGAATACCGATCTGCACTATGTGCTGATCCGCCGAGAGCTGCCTCCCGACCGGCATGTGGTGGCCGTGTCAGCGGATCTTGCCGCGGCCCTGGCCAACCCTGGGTCGGCGGCGGACATGGTGCTGATGCCGAGGGATCAGATCACGGTATTCGACCGGTCCACGAGCCGCAGCGGGATTGTCCAGCCCATCCTGAACGAGCTGAGCGCCGAATCCACTGCCGACCATCCCGAGCAGGCGATCACGGTGCAAGGGCAGGTCAATGCCCCGGGCCAGTATCCGCTCGAGCCCGGCATGAGAGTGGCGGACCTGATCCGCGCCGGCGGAGGACTGGCTAATGCGGCCTACACGGGTAAGGCGGAACTGGCTCGTTACGTGGTCGGCCCGGAGGGTACCCGCCACACGCAGATCATCGACGTCAATCTAGCCCAGGCGATGCAGGGGAACCCGAAGGCGAACGTACTATTGAAGCCGTTCGACGTGCTCAACGTGGAAGAAGTGTCCCAGTGGGCCCGCCAGGCCAAGGTGACGCTGCTCGGCGAGGTGCGTTTCCCGGGGACTTACACCATTACTCCGGGCGAGACGCTGAAGTCTGTGATCGAGCGGGCCGGAGGATTCACCCAGTGGGCGTTCCTCCAGGGAGCGGTGTTCACGCGGACGGAGCTCAAACAGCGCGAGCAGCAGGAGATGAATCTCCTGGCGCAGCGCATGAAGGTGGAGCTCGGCGTCCTGGCGCTGCGCGCAAGCGCCACCTCCACAGGGGTCAATTTCGGCGCCGGCACCAATACCATGATCGTCGCCAAGTCCCTGCTCGATCAGCTAAAAGGCGAGCAGGCGGTGGGGCGGCTCGTCATCAACCTCCCCCAGATCATGAGCCACCCGGCAGACTCCCCGGAGGACGTGATCCTGCGAAACGGCGATGAGCTCATCGTGCCGAAGTTCGAACAGGAGGTGACCGTCATCGGCGAAGTGCAGGACCCGACCTCGCATCTTTACAATCCCGATCTGTCGCGGGATGACTACATCCGCCTGAGCGGCGGCTTCACGTCGCAGGCGGATAGGAAGAGAATCTACGTCGTGCGCGCCGATGG
>DAIDHH010000121.1 GCA_027452045.1 Gammaproteobacteria bacterium | reverse complement strand
GGTCCAGCTGCCCAGGCACTGTCCGGTGTGCCACTCGGCGGTCATCAAGCCCGAGGGTGAGGCGGTCGCGCGCTGCACCGGTGGATTCACCTGCCCCGCGCAGCGCCAGGAGGCGATCCGGCATTTCGCAAGCCGCCGGGCGATGGACATCGAGGGTCTCGGCGAGAAGCTCATCGAGCAGCTCGTGGAGGGCGCCCTGGTGCGCGCTCCGGCCGACATCTATACGCTCAGCATCGAACAGCTCCAGGGTCTCGAGCGCATGGGCGAGAAGTCCGCGGCGAACCTGGTGCAGGCCATCGAGCGCAGCAAGCACACCACGCTGCCGCGGCTGCTGTATGCGCTCGGCATCCGCGAGGTGGGGGAATCAACGGCGCTCGCGCTCGCGCGCCACTTCGGGGAGCTCGAGCCACTGATGGGTGCGAGCGAGGACGACATCCAACGCGTGCCCGACGTGGGGCCGGTGGTTGCCGCGCACATCGCCGCATTCTTTGCCTCACGCGAGCACCGCGATGCGATCCGGCGGTTGCGGGACCTCGGGGTGCGCTGGGAGCCCTTCGATCAGGGCGGGGCGGCTCTGCCGCTCGCGGGCCAGACATTCGTGCTCACCGGCACGCTCGCGGGGTTCAGCCGGGAGGAGGCGAGCGAAGCGCTCGGCGCGCTCGGCGCCAAGGTCTCGGGCAGCGTCTCGAAAAAGACCCGCTACGTGGTGGCCGGCGCCGAGCCCGGCTCGAAGCTCGAGAAGGCCCGCTCGCTCGGCATCGAGGTGCTCGACGAGGATGCCTTCAAGGGTCTGCTCGCGCGGCATCGGAAGTAAAAAGCCCCGGGTCTCGCGACCCGGGGCGTGTTCAAAGCCATCGGCGGCGCTGGCCGCCGAGCGGATCAACCCGCGTTCGCGGGCGCCGCCGGGACCGCTGGCGGGCCGGCCTGGCCCTTGGTCTGGGCATCGGTCTGGGTGTCGAGATAGGTGACGACCTTGTCCTTGCCGATGAGCGTATCGGTGTAGGCGCGGAACTGCTTCGCCTCCACGATCTGTGTCAGACGCGCCTTGACGGATGCGAACGGCGGCGGGGTGAGGGGCCGGGTGCCGAGCAGCTCGATGACGTGCCAGCCGAACTGGGTCTGCACCGGCGCCTGGGTGTACTGGCCTATCTTCAGCTGCGCGAGCGCATCGGAGAAGGGCTTGACCATGTGGTTGAGGGTGAACCAGCCGAGGTCTCCGCCGTTGGCCTTGGAAGGATCGATGGAGTATTTCTTGGCGAGGGTGGCGAATTTCTGGCCGTGGTTGAGATCCTGGATGACCTTCTGCGCGGTCGCCTGGTCCTTCACCAGGATGTGCTCCGCGTGGTACTCGGTCTTCGGCATCTTCGCCACCTCGGCGTTGTATTCGGCCTGCAGCTGCGAGTCGCTCGGCGTGCGTCCGGTGAGGAATTTGTCGGAGACCGCCTGCTCGAGGATGTTCAGGCGCGAGAGCGCGAGGAGCGATGCGGTGTTGTCCTGCTTGTCGAGGCCCTGCTTCTGCGCCTCCTGAGCTACGGCCTGCGCGCGGATCAGGCTGTCGAGGGCGAGCGCGCGCTGCGCGGGCGTGAGCGCGCTCGAATCCTTGCCGCTGATGCCCTTGACGTAGAACTCATACAGGGAGCGGCTGATGGGGGTTCCATTTACCGTGGCCACCACGGGCGAGGCGCCGTTTTGCACGGCGGACTTGGGCTGGCAGGCAGCGAGTCCGACCAGGGCGCAGGCGATGCAGAGGATCCTGAGTTGCTTCATGAAATGCTCATTGGGTAGTGGTGGGCAGATAAGGGGCACGAACCCGGTGCGCAGGCGCCGGCCGGGTCAGGAGGCGGATCGCGCCGCCCCGTGCGGGGCGGCGGCGGAGATGTTCAACGCGTGGATCCCATGACCCATGAGCGGCGCGAGCGCCTCATAGACCATGCGGTGGCGCTCGAGCGGCGGCCGTCCGGCGAAAGAGCGCGCGACGAGCGTGACCCGGAAATGCCCTCCCGAGCGGGCTCCCGCATGACCGGCATGCCGGGCGCTGTCATCGAGCACCTCGATCGAAACGGGCGAGAACGCCCTCTCGAGCATGGCGCGGATCTCATCCGCCGTGGCGCTGGTCGTGGCTTTGGGTGTGAAGGAACTCATCCGCTCGCGCGGTCGCAGGTTTCGGTCAAGGTTGCGTATCATAACGCACTATCCACAGAAGGCGGAGGCGGCCTCGGAAAGGCGCGCATGAGCCAGTACCTCGAGCTGCACCCCGTCACGCCGCAGGCCCGCCTCATCCGCATTGCCGCAGATATCGTGCGCGACGGCGGCATCGTCGCCTATCCGACCGACTCATGCTACGCGCTCGGCTGGCACATTGGCGATGCCCGGGCCATCGAGCGGGTGCGGCGCATCCGCGGGGCGGACCGCCATCATCATTTCACCGTGGTGTGCGCGGACCTCGCCGAGGTGGGGCGCTTCGCCCGGATCGAGACTTGGCAGTTCCGCATGCTGCGCAGCTGCCTGCCCGGACCCTACACTTTTCTCCTCAAGGCGACACGGGAGACACCGAGGCGCCTGCAGCACGAGCGGCGGCGCACCATCGGGGTGCGCATCCCCGATCATCCGGTTCCGCGCCTGCTGCTCGCCGAGCTGCGCGAGCCGCTCATGAGCAGCACGCTGCTGCTGCCCGATGAGCCCGCCCCGCTCACCTCGGGGCGCGAGATCCAGGAGCGGCTCGAGCACGAGATCGATGCGGTCCTCGACGGTGGGGATTGCGGCATCGAACCGACCACGGTGGTGGATCTGTCGGTGACCCCGCCGGTCGTGGTGAGGCAGGGCAAGGGGCCGCTCGCCCCGATCCTCGGGGGGACGGGCGAACACGGTATACTGGGCGTTTAACGATGCGAGAACGGCTTCGATGAGCACTCCCAATCCCCGCGGCCGCGTCCTGTCCGGCATGCGGCCCACGGGGCGTCTGCACCTCGGCAATTACCATGGAGCGCTGCGCAACTGGGTGCGCTTGCAGTACGAGTACGAGTGCTTCTTCTTCGTGGCCGATTGGCACATGCTCACCACCGGCTACGAGGACACCAGCCGGCTGCCGGAATTCGTGCACGAGGTGCTGATCGACTGGCTCGCCGCGGGTCTCAACCCCGGCGTTGCGACCCTGTTCGTCCAATCGCACGTGCCCGAGCACGCCGAGCTCCACCTGCTGCTCTCGATGCTCACCCCCCTCGGCTGGCTCGAGCGGGTACCGAGCTACAAGGACCAGCAGGAGCAGCTCAAAGATCGCGATCTGGCGACGTACGGGTTCCTGGGCTATCCCTTGCTGCAGGCCGCGGACATACTCGTCTACCGCGCGCAGCACGTGCCTGTGGGTGAAGATCAGGTGGCGCACGTTGAGCTCACACGCGAGACCGCGCGTCGCTTCAACCACATCTATGGCCGCGAGGCTGATTTCGAGGAAAAGGTGGAGCGCGCCATCAAGGGCCTCGGCGGACGCAACACCACGCTCTACCGCCAGCTGCGGCGCAAGTTCCAGGAGGCCGGCGACCAGGAGGCGCTCGAGCGTGGCCGCGCGCTCGTGCACAGCAACACCCGCCTCACCGTGGCCGACCGCGACCGCCTGCTCGGGTACCTGGAGGGCACCGGCGTCACCATCCTGCCCGAGCCCCAGGTGCTGCTTACGCAGACCCCGAAGGTCCCCGGACTCGATGGGCGCAAGATGTCGAAGTCCTACGGCAACACCATCGAGCTGCGCGAGGATCCGCAGTCGGTCGAGCGGAAGCTGCGCGCGATGAAGACCGATCCGGCGCGGGCACGGCGGACCGACCCCGGCGAGCCCGAGAGGTGCCCGGTCTGGGATCTGCACAAGATCTACTCGGACGAGGGCACGCGCAAATGGGCGGCCGAGGGGTGCCGCTCGGCGGGCATCGGGTGCCTCGAGTGCAAGCAGCCGGTCATCGACAAGGTGATCGCCGAGGTCACGGAGATGCGCCGCCGCGCCCAGGAATACACCGAGAATCCGGAGCTTTTGCGCGACATCGTCTCCGAAGGCGCCGAGAAGGCGCGCGATGCGGCCCGGGAAACGATGGAAGAGGTGCGCCGGGCCATGCACCTGCGTGCTGACTGAGGCGACATGGAGTCCAAACCGGAACTGGTGATCGTATCGGGCGCGACCCCGCCGGATGCGCCGCAGGAGCCCAATGGGCATCAAGGCGGACCCGAGCAGGTGGAGATGCCCTTCGCCGTCGTCAACGGGGAGCCGGTCACTGCGCTGCCGCGTGATCTGTACATTCCGCCGCAGGCACTCGAGGTGTTCCTCGAGGCCTTCGAGGGACCGCTCGATCTGCTGCTGTATCTCATCCGCCGGCAGCATCTCGACATCCTCGACATCCCGCTCGCCGACATCACGCGCCAGTACATGCAGTACATCGAGGTGATGCAGGAGCTGCAGCTCGAGCTCGCGGGCGAGTACCTGGTGATGGCCGCGACACTCGCGGAGATCAAATCGCGCATGCTGCTGCCGCGGCCGAAGATCTCCGCCGATGGGGTGGAGGAGGACCCGCGGGCCGAGCTCGTGCGGCGCCTGCAGGAGTACGAGCGTTTCAAGCGGGCGGCCGAGGACATCGACACGCTGCCGAGACTCGAGCGTGATCACTGGGCTGCAGCGGCGGAGCTCAGGGACCGTCAGGTGGTGCGGGCCCTCCCGCAGATCACGTTGCAGGAGATGCTGGTCGCTTTCCAGGAGGTGGTGGTGCGCTCGCAGATGTTCGCGCATCATCACATCCAGCGCGAGGCCCTCTCGGTGCGCGAGCGCATGGGCAACATTCTCGCCTCGCTCGAGCGAACGAGCTTCGTCGAGTTCATCCGGCTGTTCAAGCCCACAGAGGGGCGCATGGGGGTGACCGTCACCTTCATGGCGATCCTCGAGCTGGTCCGCGAGGGATTGATCGACATCGTGCAGTCAGAGCCGTACGCTCCACTGCACGTGCGGGCCGGTCGCGGCCGCAGCCTGCATGTCGTCGCCGACAACACCGATGAGCCGCAGGCTGGCGCGCCGGACGAGCCGCCGCCGCAGGGCGGAGAGATCCCACAAGAGACAATCGATGAGTGAGTTTTATCTGAGGAACGTGATCGAGGCGGCGTTGCTCGCCGCCGGCCGACCGCTCAAGAGCGAGGAGCTCAGTCAGTTGTTCGATGAGACCGCGCGCCCGAGCGAGGAGGCGCTGCGGGAGGTCATCGAGGCGCTGGCGCTCGAGTACGCTGGGCGCGGCATCGAGTTGAAGGAAACGGCCTCGGGACTGCGCATCCAGGTGCGCAAGGAGTTCGCGGCAGAAGTCTCGCGGCTCTGGCCCGAACGGCCGGCGCGCTACTCGCGGGCTCTCCTCGAGACGCTCGCGCTCATAGCCTATCGCCAGCCGATCACCCGAGGAGAGATCGAGGACGTACGCGGAGTGGCGGTCAATCCCAACATCATCAAGACATTGCTCGAGCGCAACTGGGTGCGCGTCGTCGGTCAGCGCGACGTGCCGGGCCGGCCCGAGCTTCTCGGCACGACACGCGAGTTCCTGGACTATTTCGGCCTGGTGAGTCTCGATCAGTTGCCGCCGCTTTCGGAGCTGAAGGCGGTGGGCGATCTGAACCTGCAGCTCGACCTCGGGGGCGGAGCCGGTGCGCCGGCGGGGGACAATGAGCAGGGCGAGCCAGGCGAGCCGGCCGCCGGGGAGAGTGAGCCGACCGAGAGGCGAGCCGAGTCCGCGGAAACGGCGAGCGGTGCGGCACCCGAGGCTGCACCTGAGGCTGCACCAGAGGACTTCGAGGCTGCGGCCGAGCCGGATCGGAGCGAGAGCGCCGGTGGGATCGAGGCTGCCGATGAGGGATCACCCGAGGACCCGGATGAGCCTGCGGGCACGGGCGATGACGGCGATACGCAGGACGCGCCGCCGCGGGAAATGCGGGCCGCGCCCGGCGATTCGGATTGAGGTCATCATGAGCTCCAGCGCTCGCCCGGGGCGGCCCCGGCGCGCAGATCGGACGCGCGGCGCCGCCGGCCATGCGCATGCGCCTCACCGCTTACAGAGCGAGGGGACGGCCGAGCGGCTGCAGAAGGTGCTGGCCCAGGCGGGGCTCGCCTCGCGCCGCGAGGCCGAGGACTGGATCCGCGCAGGGCGCCTGAGCGTCAACGGGCAGCCCGCCACGCTCGGCATGAAGGTCGGTCCGGCGGACCAGGTGCGTCTCGATGGCCGCCTCATCCGCCAGCGAGAGGCCCCAGGCGGTGGCCGGGCGTTCATCTACCATCGTTCGAGCGGCGAGAGCCTCGATAAGCCGGCGACGGAGGAGGCCGGGGCCGTTCCACTCCTTGCGCGCCTGCCACGGCGCGCCGGGCGCAGGTTCGTGGTAGTGAGCCCGATGCCGAGGATCGACGGGGGGCTCGAGCTCATCTGTGGGGATGGCGAGCTCGCCTCGCGCCTGCAGCGCGGCGTGCGGCGTTGGGTGAGCGGATTCAGTGTCAGGGTTCGCGGTGAGCTCGCGGAAGCGCAGCTGCAAGGGGTGCTCGGCGGAGAGCTCGACAGCGGCGAGCGCCTGGAGGTGCTCGGCTGCGAGGCCGCGGGAGGTGAATCCGCCAACCGCTGGTATGCCCTCACCGTTCGCGGTGCGAGCGGCAAGGACGCGCGGCAGCTGTTCGAGCGACAGGGCGCGCTCGTGAGCCGGGTGATGCGCACCCAACTCGGTGCGCTCGTGCTCGACCGGTCGCTGGCGCGCGGACACTTCCGCCAGCTCGCGCCCGAGGAGATCGAGACGCTGCTCGCCCAGGAGCCGCCGGCCTAGTGCAAGCGGCGAAGGCCGGCACAAGTGCCGATCACGGCCGACTCATCGAGTGCGTCGCAGGGTGGACCTGCTCACGGCTGCGCAGGCACCTTGCCTGCCCGCGCTCAGGGCTCGCGCACGAAGTGCGCAAGGTAGTTCACCGAGGGGTCCTTCGTCAGCCGGGCTTCTCCGGAGAAGGGATTGAGCGTGATGCCCGCCAGTGCGTGGGCCGTCAGGTCCGCGGCGCGCGCCCAGCGCGCGAGCTCGCTCGGGCGGATGAAGCGCTCGTACTCGTGCGTGCCGCGCGGCAGTAGCGAGAGCACGTACTCGGCGCCGAGGATGGCCACGAGGAAGGATTTCAGGTTGCGGTTGAGGGTGGAGACGAATACCGATCCCCCGGGGCGCACCAGCCTCGAGAGCGTCGCGACCATCTGCGCCGGCTGGGGCACGTGCTCGAGCATTTCCATGCAGGTGACGACATCGAAGGCTCCTGGGTCGCGCGCTGCGAGCGCCTCGGCCGAAGCCACCTGGTAATCGACCGCGACCCCGTGTGCGCTCGCGTGCATGCGGGCAACCTCGATCATG
>DAIDHH010000120.1 GCA_027452045.1 Gammaproteobacteria bacterium | reverse complement strand
ACACTCGTCGCACACAAACACCGACGGTCCGGCGATGAGCTTGCGAACTTCGTGCTGGCTCTTCCCGCAGAACGAGCAATAGAGGAGTTTGCCGTCGTCGTGGCGGCCGCGGGAATCGTCACTCATTGTATAAAGCCCTCACGAGGCATGGCACTCATCATCTTCCGCAGACGTCTTGCACAGCGTCCAGAAGCCCGCGGTTCGCCGGAAGAGACAGCTTTCTTATAGCACGCGCTCCGGCCGCGAAGCAAAGCACCGGCGCACGGCCAAGTCGTTGTCTGAGCGGGAATTTGTTGACGGACTTCACTACTTGCAATGGGAAGGAGCCGCGGAGACCTGCCCGCGGTGGGCGCCGACCCCAGATAGTGGGGGCGGCTACGCCGGCTTTCCAGTGGCCGCCGCGACGTCCAGCCGCTTCTCCAGCACCCGATCGATCAGGCCGTAGCGCACGGCTTCGTTCCAGTCCATGAACCGGTCGCGGTCCGTATCCTGCTTGATGCGCTCGACGCTCTGCCCGGTGTGCTTGGCCAGGATGTGGTTCAGCCGGTCACGGGTCTCGAGCATTTCCTTGGCGTGGATTTCCATGTCGGCCGCCTGGCCCTGAAAGCCCCCGAGCGGCTGGTGGATCATCATCCGGGCATGCGGCAGGCAGTATCGCTTGCCGGCCGCACCGCCGGCGAGCAGCACCGCGCCCATGCTGGCCGCCTGGCCGATGCAGATGGTGCTGACGTCGGGCTTGATGAACTGCATGGTGTCGTAAATGGCCAACCCCGAGCTCACCACCCCGCCGGGGGAGTTGATGTACAGGGCGATGTCTTTCTCGGGGTTTTCCGACTCGAGAAACAGCATCTGCGCCACGATGATGTTGGCCATGTAGTCGTCGATGGGCCCGACCACGAAGATCAGCCGCTCCTTGAGCAGCCGGGAATAGATGTCATAGGAGCGCTCGCCGCGGGCGGTCTGCTCCACGACGATCGGAACCAGGTTCAATGCGCGTTCGTTCATGCTCGCTTCTCCACGCTTGCCGCCATTACGCTACGCAATCCGCCTGCGGCGCAAGCTCACAATACTCAGACTCGGTCAGCCGTTCACCGCGCGCGGCGAAATTGCGGCAGTGGCGGCTAGCGCGGCGCGCCTTCGCGGCCAAAGCCGGTGACTTCCTGGAAGGTCGCGGGCAGGTCCGTCAGCTTGGCGCGTTCGAGGAACCAGTCGATGACCTGCTCCTCGAGCACCGCCGACTCGATCTGCCGCATGGCATCGCGGCTGCGCTGATAGGCTGCCCGCGCCTCCTCGGGGTTCGGGTAGCTCGCGCAGAGGTCCTCGAGCCGCTCCTGCACCCGCTGCCGGTCGACCTTGAGGCCCTCGGACTGGATGATCTGGCCGAGGATCAGCCCGAGCGCCGCACGCTTGCGCGCCGGGGCCTCGAAGGGCTCACGCGGCGGCAGCTGCGAGGCCTCGCGCACGCCCATCTGGCGCGCCGCGTCGAACTGCATCTGCTGCACCTGCTCATCGATCAGCGTACGCGGCACATCGATCGGATTCTGGTCGTGCAGCGCATCGAGCACCTGCGTGCGCAGGCGGTTGCGGATGAGGTCCGCGAGCTCCCGCTCCATGCTCTTGCGCACCTCGGTGCGCAGCGCCTCCACCCCTCCTTCTTCGACCCCGAAGGCCTTGCAGAATTCCTCATCGACCGCCGGGAGCGACTGCTCCTCGACGCGCTTGACGTGCACCGAGAGTTCGGCGCTCTTGCCCGCCAGCGTCGCATTGGGCAAGTCTGCCGGGAAGCTCACGCTCACGGTCCGGTTCTCGCCCACGCTCGCACCCTTGAGGGCCTCTTCCAGCTCCGGCCGTGCCTGGCGGCTCCCCAGCACGAGGACGATGTCCTTGCCATCTCCCCCTTCAAAGGGTTTGCCGTCCATCAGGCCGGTGTAGTCCACGGTCACGCGGTCGGTCTCCCGTGCGGGACGCTCGACGTCGGTGAACACCGGGCGTTGCTTGCGCATGCTCTCGACCATGGCGTCGACGTCGGCCTCGGCAACCTCAGCGACGGGCCGCGAGATCTCCGTGCTCTGCGGAGAGCGAACCTGAATCTCCGGCATCACCTCGAAGACCGCCGCGTACTTGAGGTCCGAGCCCGGCGCCACCGCGATCGGTTCGATACGCGGTCCGCCCGCCGGAGTGAGCTTCTGCTCCCGCAGCGCCTCGGCGAGGGAGCTGCGGATCAGATGATCGATGACTTCCGCATGCACCTGATCGCCAAATTGCTTACGCACCACCGGCAGGGGCGCCTTGCCGGGCCGAAAGCCCTTCAGACGGGCCGAGCGGGCAACCTTCTTCAGTCGCTGCTCGAACTCCTGCGTCACCTCGGCGGCGGATACGGCGATCTCGAGACGACGCTCCAGGGCACCGCGAGCGGACAAAGAAACCTGCATTCCTAAACCTCAAAGCTGTGAGATGCGCACGAGTAGTCCCCGCCGAGCCCGGAAAAGCCGGTCTCGAACCGGCACGATTAGCGAACTTCCAGGAAACTCAATGAGTTGCGTGTGACCTGCGTGCGGGACTGCGCATTCTGCCACAGAGACCGTTCGTTGGCACGCGTACACTCGCGGGCCGGGCGGTATCTCGCTCGGGCGGCAAGCGGCATGGCTGCCGCGCCCATGGTGCGAAAGGAGAGACTCGAACTCTCACGGGTTACCCCACTGGATCCTAAGTCCAGCGCGTCTACCAGTTCCGCCACTTTCGCGCCTGCCGCCCCGTCCGGCGGCCCGAGGGCGGCGATTATACCGGCCCCGCCGCGCCCGGCCGTGCGAGCCGCTCGCCAGAGCGGGTGCCGGCCGCCAGAGCGTTCCCCGCCCTGATCCGTTTCCGGTCACTTTTTGGGAAAGTACCTAGAGACTTGTCAATGGCGAGGGAGCAAACATCATGGCCCATGAATACGGTCTCGATCATGAATTCTGGTTCATTGAAGCCCGATGACGACAGCCGCCGCCTGCAAGATCGGCTGCTGCACGTGTCACGGCTGGCTGCGGTGGGCGAGATGGCCTCCGGCATCGCCCACGAGCTCAATCAGCCCCTGGCCGCCGTCGCCAATTACGCTCAGGCCTGCGAGCGGCTCCTGGGGCTGCCGAACCCGGACCTGGAGGAAGTGCGCGATGCGCTGCGGCAGATCGCCGCCCAGGCGGTGCGGGCGGGGGACATCATCAATCGGCTTCGCGGTTTGACGCGTCCGCGGGAAGCCCGCGGGGAGCCGAGCGACGTCAACGCCCTCATCCGCGAGCTCAACGACCTGATCGAATCCGACGCCCGCCACCATCAGGCGCGCTGCCGCATCGAGCTCGCCGAGCCCCTGCCCTCGATCGTGCTCGAGCGCACTCAGATCCAGCAGGTCGTCCTTGCGCTGGTGCGCAACGCCCTCGAGGCGCTGGCCGCCATGCCCGCCGCGGCGCGCGAGGTGCGCGTCAGGACGGTCCGCTCAGCCGACGGCGATGTCCAGATCGAGGTGTGCGACAACGGGCCTGGGGTCTCGCCCGATATCGTGCAGAGGCTATTCGACCCATTTTGCACGACCAAGCCGGCGGGGACGGGGCTCGGCCTCGCCAGCAGCCGCACCATTGCGCGCGCGCACGGCGGCACGCTCGAGCACCGGCCGAACACTCCGGCTGGTGCCTGCTTCGTGCTGCGCCTGCCCGTGCCGACACGGCGCTAAAGAGCGCATCAGCCGCCTCAGATGGGCGGCCGAAGCGCCGCCTGGTAGCCCGGCCCCTCGATCACCGCGATCAGGCGCCGCTCATCGAGCCGCGCCGGATCGAACGTCACTCGCGCCTCGCCGGTTTCGTATGCGACTTCGGCCGCCTGCACGCCCGGCTCACGCTCGAGCAATCGCTTGACCGACTGGGCGCAGCCGCCGCAGTGCATGCCCTGGATCTCAAGAACGACGGATTTCACTGGAGCACTCCCGATGACCTCGCCCCTACGATACGATCTGGACCGCACTCCAGGTCAAGCGCCGCGGCGGCTGGTCGGCCCGATTGAAGCCCATCCAGCCTACGCTTTAGGTGTATCGTAAAGACCACCATTTCGGGTCATTCAGCGGAGGTCATCATGGGCATCATTGCTTGGCTGATCGTCGGTCTGATTGCGGGCTGGGCCGCCGGGAAAGTGATGAGGGGCGGCGGATACGGCATCGTGGTGGACATCATTCTCGGCATTCTCGGCGGCCTGTTGGGTGGGTGGCTGTTCGGCATGCTCGGGATCTGGCCGGGCGGCGGCCTGATCGGCTCGATCATCGTCGCGTTCATCGGTGCGGTGATTCTGGTTGCCATCACCCGGGCGCTGAAGAGGGCCTGAGGCGGCTCTCGCAAAACGGAGATTCCTTGTCCACTCTGATCCTCGCTTCGCGGCCCGCCTCAGATGCGCGCCGCCACCTCCTCGTGCGTCCCGCACTCGCGGCACTGCTCGCCCTGTGCCTCAGCCTGCCGGCGCTCGCGGCAGGGGCTCGAAGCGCATCGGCTCTGCCGGTGCCGCCGGCGCTGCAGGCGCTTGCCCGAACGGGGAAAGTGAAGATCCTCAGCCGCTTTCCGACCGCGATCGCAGGGTTGACCGGCTACGTGGTGCGCTACAACGGCAGTACCCAGATCGTTTACGGTCAGCAAGGCTACCTGTTCGTCGGCGAGCTGATCTCCCCCGGGAACGTCGATCTGAATGCCGGCTACCGGACCCGCTACGCCCCGGCGCCCGAGTACGGTGCCGTGGTCCGGCGACTCGATCGCACGGGCCATCTCATCATCGAGGGACCGGCTCGCGCGCCGCGGATCTACGCCATCATCGACCCCAACTGCAGCTTCTGCTACCGCTTCTATCACATGGCCGAACCGCTGATCGCCGCCGGGCGGATGCAGGTGCGCTGGGTGTTGGTTGGATTCCTGCAGGCGACCAGCGAGGCCCGTGCCGCGGCCATCCTCACTGCGAAGGACCCGGGCGCGGCGCTGCGCACCGATGAGAACCTCTTCGACGTGGCGCACGAGCACGGCGGCATTGCCCCGGCCGCGCACATCACTCCAGCGATCGCCGCGGTCTTGAAGGTGCACCTCGATGCCATGGACGATGTGGGCGGTACGGGTACGCCGACTCTGTTGTTCCGCAAACCCGATGGCCACTGGTCGGTCGAGGTGGGCCTGCCCCCCGCGAGCTGGCGGAATGCCTACACGCGCGCGGCGGCGCGGCCGCGCTGAGCGCTACTCGCGCGTTCCCGCCGCCGGCCGCCAGCGCTTCAGCAGCAGCGCATTCGAGACGACGCTGACGGAGGAGAGCGCCATGGCGGCCCCGGCGATGACGGGACTGAGGAGCCCGAAGGCGGCCGCCGGCAGGCCGATCACGTTGTAGAAGAACGCCCAGAACAGCCCCTGGCGGATCTTGCGATAGGTGGCGCGGCTGACCGCGATGGCATCGCCGATGAGGCGCGGGTCGCCCCGCATGAGCGTGATGCCGGCGGTCTCGAGGGCGACGTCGGCCCCCGTGCCCATGGCCATGCCGATGTCGGCGGCGGCGAGCGCCGGCGCATCGTTCACCCCATCCCCAACCATTGCGACACGGCGCCCCTCGGCCTGAAGGCGGCGCACTTCTTCGGCCTTGCCGGCCGGGGAGACGCCGGCGAGCACCCGATGGATGCCGAGCGCGCCTGCCACTCGCGCCGCCGTCCGCTCGTTATCCCCGGTGAGCAGCACGGTCTCGACTCCGATGGCGCGCAGCTGTCGCACGGCTGCCGCCGCCACCGGCTTCAGCGGATCGGCGCAGCCGATCAACCCCAGCCAGCGGGGCGCCGGGGTGAGCTCTGCGACCCACATCACGGTGCTCCCCTCACCTTCCAGGCGCGCCGCCTCGGCCTCGCCGGCCTCCACTGCAACGCCTTCCTCCTTCATCAGCGCGCGATTGCCCACGGCGAGGCGCCGCCCCGCCACCCGGGCCGTAAGACCCATACCGGGCCGGGCGAGGAAGTCTTCCACGGCATCGAGCTCAAGGCCCTCGGCCTGCGCCTGAGTGAGTAGCGCCCGCGCGAGCGGATGCTCGCTCCCCTGCTGGGCCGCCGCCGCCAGGGCGAGGAGCTCCCGCGCCCCAATTCCTTCGGGGATCACGCGGGTCACGGCCGGACGGCCCTCGGTCAGGGTACCGGTCTTGTCGAGCGCGACGGTATCCAGACGATGGGCCCGCTCGAGCGCTTCGGCATCGCGGATCAGGATGCCGGCCCTGGCCGCTGCCCCGGTGCCGACCATGAGCGCCGTCGGGGTCGCAAGTCCAAGGGCGCATGGACAGGCAATGACGAGCACGGAAACGGCCGATATCAGGCCCACGGCAAAGTGACCCTCGATGAGCCACCCGCCCAGCAAGGCCGCGAGCGCGATGGCGAGCACGATGGGCACGAACACCGCCGCCACGCGGTCCACCAGGCGCTGGACCGGCGGCTTCTTCGCCTGCGCGCCCTCCACCAGGGCGATGATGCGCGCGAGGACCGAATCCTCGCCCACTGCCCGAGTCTCGATGAACAGCAACCCACTGCCGTTGATCGCCCCGCCGGTGACGAAGTCGCCCACCGCCTTCACGGCAGGAACGCTCTCGCCGGTCAGCAGACTCTCGTCGACCTCGCTGCGGCCTCTGCGCACGATGCCATCCACGGGCAAACGCTCTCCCGGCCGCACGACCACGACGTCGCCCACTACGACCGCCTCGACAGGAACCTCGACCTCTTCGCCCCCTCGATCGACGCGTGCGCGCAGCGGACGCAGCGACATCAGCTTGCGGATCTCCTCGGTGGTGGAATGCTTCGCGCGAGTCTCGAGCCACTTACCCAACGTGACCAGCGCGATCACCACGGCGGCGGAATCGAAGTACAACGGCCCGCCCGGCCGCACGAGCAACAGCCACAGGCTGTAGAAATACGCGGCCGAAGTGCCGAGCACGACCAGCTGGTCCATGTTGCCGACGCCCGCGCGCAGGGCCTTCCACGCGCCTCGATAGAAGCGCGCCCCGATGAGGAACTGCACCGGGGTCGCGAGAATCAGCTCGAGCCATCCCGGCAGCCTCACCCCGAGCATCGGCAACGGGAGCGGTGCGCTCAGTGCCACCGCCAGCACGAGGCGAAGCGTCTCGGCCCGCAGGCGTTGCCTCTCTCGCCCCTGGATCCTGGCCTCTTGGGCCGATCCCCCAGCGAGCTCGGCGTCGTAGCCCGCGCGGCGAACCGCTGCGATCAGATCCACTGGACGTGCCTCGCCGGCAACACTCTCCACCGAGGCGCGTTCCGTGGCGAGGTTGACCGTCGCTGCGGTCACACCCGAGACGCTGCGCAACGCCTTCTCCACGCGCCCGGCGCAGGTCGCACAGGTCATGCCGGTGATCGCCAGCTCGCGGCTCTCGTGCGGCACCTCGTAGCCGGCACGGCGAACGGCATCGATGAGCGTCTGCACGCTCACCGACCCCGCCTCGTAGCGAACATCGGCCCGCTCGCTCGCCAGGTTCACGCTGGCGAGGACTCCCGGCAACGCGTTCAGAGCATGTTCCACACGTCCCGAGCAGGTGGCACAGGTCATTCCTTCGATGGGCAGGACGAGGTGTGCGGATTCGATGGGGGCGGTGGCCATGGAACTCCTCCTGATCGGCGGTATCCGGCCAAAGAGTCCGGATGCGCTCCATCCTACGGCCTGGAGTCCGGTCCCGAGTCAAGACGGAGGGGCCGACCGAGCGGTCACGCACGGTGCGCGCGGTCCGGTCATTGACGATTCTTTGACGATGCTCTGCTGGACTACGTCCATCCAAGGGCATCTCCTCAGGGTGGCGACGATATGTCGGGGGAAAAGGTCCAGCTCTGGCGGCGTCTCGCCGTGACGGCCGCGCTTCTCGGTACTGCACGAGCTCATGCACGGGCGTTCTACAACTTCCAAAGGCCCGTCACCCCGATAGCGCACGACGTCTTGTACATCCATGACCTGTTTCTGGTGATCATCGCCGTGCTGTTCACCGGCGGGCTCGGTGCGCTGCTCTATTCGGCGATCGCTCACAGCCGGCGCCGCAACCCGAACCCCGCGACCTTCACCCAGCCGGTCGGCCGCAAGCAATGGCTCTGGGCGAGCGTGCCGTTCGCGGTGCTCCTGGTCATCGATTACGTCGTGCTCGGGATCCCGGCGCTGCATTCCATCCTCGCGCTCGCCGATACGAATGATGCCCAGATGACGGTCAAGGTCACGGCACACCAGTGGCACTGGCAGTACCAGTATCCGGTCTACGGCATCGGCTTCAGCAGCAACCTCTCGACGCCACAGGCGCAGATCGAGGATCGCGCGCCCAAGGACAAGCACTTCCTGCTCGAGGTCGACCATCCTCTGGTGCTGCCGACGCACGAGAAGATCCGGCTCATCCTTGCATCCACCGATGTCATCCACGCCTTCTGGGTACCGTCCTTCGGCATCAAGCAGGACGTCGTGCCCGGATACCTGCGAGAGACCTGGGTCGAGATCGAAAAGCCCGGCACGTACCGTGGCCAGTGCGCCGAGCTGTGCGGCGTGGGACATGCCTTCATGCCCATCGTGGTGGTCGCCAAGAGTCCGGCGGACTTCCAGCAATGGGTCAGCCAGGAGCAAAGCCGCGAGGCGGCCGTGCGCGCCACCGCGACCGAGACGCTCACCCAGGCGCAGCTCATGGCGCGAGGCCAGGCGGTGTACCTGAAGAACTGCGCGGCCTGTCATCAGGCGAACGGCATGGGGCTAACGGGGGCGTTCCCGCCGATCGCCGCCGGACGCCCCTTCAATGCGAGTCCGCAGATGCTCGCGGCGCTGAAGTCCCTTGGCTTCTACGCGAATGGCGTCATCGTCGAAGGCCCCGTGGCCAAACACATCCGCATCGTGCTGCATGGCATCCCGGGCACGCCGATGCCCTCGTGGTCCTCGCTCTCGGCGCTGGACATCGCGGCGGTCATCACCTTCGAGCGCAACTCCTTCGGCAACCACACCGGCGAGGTCATAGAGCCGGCTCAGGTGGCCGCCGCCGAATCCGGCCACTGAGGCCGAGGTCCGCCCCTACTCAACATCCGGAGTCCCCATGAGCGCAGTGAATTCCGCGGCCGCCCACCCCGAGGAGCACCATGATCTGCCCCGCGGCATGAAGCGCTGGCTCTATGCCACCAATCACAAGGACATCGGCACGATGTACCTGGTGTTCGGCACCCTCATGCTGTTCGTCGGGGGCCTCCTCGCGGAGCTGATCCGCTCGGAGCTCATGACGCCCGCGATGCGCGTGCTCAGTCCCGAGGCCTACAACCAGGTCATCACCGTGCACGGGCTGGTCATGGTGTTCGCCGCGGTCATGCCGCTCACCGCGGGACTGGCCAACTACCTGATCCCCTTGATGATCGGCGCACCCGACATGGCGCTGCCGCGGCTGAACAACTGGGGCTTCTGGCTGCTGCCGCCGGCGGCGGTCCTGCTGGTGCTGCCCTGGGGCCTGAAGCTCCTCGGCATCGGCACCGGCACGATCGACACGGGCTGGACGATGTACGCGCCGCTGTCGACCCAGTCGGGTCCCGGGGCGGACTTCGCGTTCGTCGCGGTGCTGCTCCTTGGCCTCTCCTCGACCATGGCCTCGATCAACATCCTGGTGACCGTCTTGAACCAGCGCGCCCCCGGCATGACCATGATGAAGGTGCCGCTGTTCGCCTGGAGCTGGGTGATCACGGCGCTGCTGCTGATCGCGGTGTTTCCCGCCCTGATGGCAGGCTCCATCATGCAGATCACGGACCGCCACTTCGGCACCCACTTCTTCAGCGCCGCCGGCGGCGGCGACCCGGTGCTCTGGGAGCACATCTTCTGGTTCTTCGGACACCCGGAGGTGTACATCCTGCTGCTGCCGACCGCCGGGGTCCTGCCGCACGTCCTCTCGACCTTCTCACGCAAGCCGATCTACGGCTACGAGGCCCAGGTCTACTCCTTCTGCGCCATCGGCGTGATGTCGATCGTCGTGTGGGCGCACCACATGTTCACCTCGGGCATGCCGACCGCCGCGAACATCTACTTCATGCTCTCGACCATGGCCATCTCGATTCCGGTGGCGGTGCTCTTTTTCTGCTGGTTCGGCACGCTCTGGCGCGGCTCGATGACCTTCGAGACGCCGATGCTGTTCGCGCTCGGCTACATCGTGCTGTTCGGCATCGGCGGGCTCACGGGCCTGGTGCTCTCGGATGCCGCCGCCGACCAGCAATACCACAACACCTACTTCCTGGTCGCGCACTTCCATTACGCGCTGTTCGGCGGCCCGGTCATGGGTCTGTTCGCGGCGTTCTATTACTACCTGCCCAAGATGACCGGGCGCATGTTCTCCGAGAGGCTCGGCCGCTGGCACTTCTGGCTGACTCTCATCGCCTTCAACGTGGTGTTCCTGCCGCAGTTCCTGCTCGGCATCGCCGGCATGCCGCGGCGGATTCCGGACTACGCGCTTCAGTTCGCGCCGCTCAATCTGGTGTCGAGCCTCGGAGCGTTCGTGCTCGGCGCCACGCAGCTGCTGTTCCTCTACAACGTGCTGCGGACCGTGTTCGGAAAGTCGGGCACGAAGGCGACCGACCGGGTCTGGGAGGGGGCGCAGGGGCTCGAGTTCACCCTGCCCTCGCCGCCGCCGTTCCATACGTTCTCGACACCCCCCGTGACCGAGTGAGGTACATCCCGTGAGCGCCGTACCCGATGCCCATCACCCATACTACGTTCCGCAGCCGAGCCCCTATCCGATCCTCCTCTCGGGCGCGGTCTTTCTCCTCGGGCTCGGACTGGCGCTGCTCGTCAACTCCTTCGCCGCCGGGTGGTGGCCGCTCGGCCTCGGCGCGCTGCTGCTCGCCGGCACGCTCACGGCCTGGTTCGGGCGCGTCGTGGGCGAGACCCGCTCGGGGGTCTACGGACATCAGGAAGAGCGCTCCTTCCGCTGGGGAATGATGTGGTTCATCGCCTCGGAGCTCGTGTTCTTCGCGAGCCTCTTCGGCGTGTTGTTCTACGAGCGCAACATCGCGGTGCCCTGGCTCGCCTCCTTCACCTCCCGCGCCTGGAGCGCGTACACGCCCTGGCCGCACTTCAGCGCCACCTGGCCGAGCGGCGGACCGGCGGGGCGGCCCTTCCAGGTGGTCGCCCCCTGGGGTGTTCCGGCGGTGAACACGCTCATCCTGCTGTCATCCGGAGCTACCGTGACCTGGGCGCACCTCGGGCTGCGCGCCGGGAGGCGCGGACAGCTGAAGGCGGGGCTCGCGCTCACCATCCTGCTCGGCGCGCTGTTCCTCGCGCTGCAGATCCATGAGTTCTCCCACGCCTACACCCGGCTCGGCCTGACTCTCCACTCGGGCGTCTATGGAGCAACGTTCTTCATCCTGACGGGCTTTCACGGCCTGCACGTCACCATCGGCACCATCATGCTGTCGGCGATCCTCCTGCGCGCCCTGAAGGGGGATTTCTCGCCCGAGCGCCACTTCGCATTCGAGGCGGTGACCTGGTACTGGCACTTCGTGGACGTGGTCTGGCTCATGCTGTTCGTGTTCGTCTACTGGTTGTAGGGATTGCGTGAGTTACTGAACGCGCTGCTGCCGTGGGAGTTCTCGCCCACGGTGCTCATCGCCACCGTGGCGGTGCTCACCGCCTACCTGCGGGGGTGGCGGCGGGTCGGGGGGCGGGCGGGC
>DAIDHH010000119.1 GCA_027452045.1 Gammaproteobacteria bacterium | reverse complement strand
GTCGCGCAGCTGCCGAAGGGCTCGCGGGTCGAGGCCGAGTGCGTTCTGCACCTTGGCTGAAGCCGAGCGCAGGCCGGGTGTCAGCGAGCAGCGGCCGGTCACGGCGCTGCGCGGGGTCGGCGCGGCCCTCGCCGAGCGGCTGCGCCGCCTCGGCGTCACGCAGGTGCAGGACCTGCTGTTCATCCTGCCCGTCGACTATGACGACCGCACCGACTGCAAGCGCATCGGGCAACTCGTCCCGGGCATGCGCGCGCTCGTCGAAGGCGAGGTGCAGCTGACGGAAGTGGCCTTTCGCCGGCGGCGCCAGCTGCTCACGCGCCTTTCCGACGGCTCGGGATTTCTGACCCTGAGGTTTTTCCACTTCTCGGGGAGCCAGCAGGAGGGCCTGGCGCGCGGCACGCGCCTGCGCTGCTTCGGGGAGGTGCGGCGCGGTCCGCAGGGGCTGGAGATGATCCACCCCGAATACCGACGGGTGAGCGAGCGATCCGAGCCGGTCGAGGACACGCTGACACCGCTCTATCCGCTCACCGAGGGGGTGACCCAGGGGCGGCTGCGCATGCTGATCGCCCAGGCGCTGCATGAGCTCGATACCGCCGGGATTCGTGACTGGCTGCCACGGGAGCTGGTGGACAGCATGGCGTTGCCATCCCTGCGCGAGGCGCTGCGTTACGTGCACCGTCCACCGAAGGACGCGCGGCTCACGGAATTGTCGGCGGGAGAGCACCCGGCGCAGCGGCGGCTCGCATTCGAGGAGCTGTTGGCGCACCAGGCGAGCCTGAGGCTCCTGAAGCGTACGGCCAAGACGGACCCGGCATGGGCTCTCGCAGACAGCGAGAAACTCTCGGCGCGGTTGATGTCATCGCTGCCGTTTCGCCTCACGGGAGCGCAGGCCCGCGCTCTCGCAGAAGTTGAAGCCGACCTGCTTTCCGATGTGCCGATGGTCCGCCTCGTCCAGGGCGATGTGGGCTGCGGAAAGACCGTGGTCGCCGCCCTCGCCGCGGCGCGGGCCGCCGGCAGCGGCATGCAGGCCGCGCTCATGGCACCCACCGAACTCCTGGCGGAGCAGCACTGGCGCAACTTCCGCGACTGGTTCCAGCCGCTCGGACTCCCCGTGGCGTTGCTCTCGGGTACGCAGCCGGTGCGCGCGCGGCGCAGTGCGCTCGAGACCGTCGCTTCGGGCGAGGTGCGGGTGGTGGTGGGCACGCACGCGTTGTTCCAGGAAGGCATCGAGTTCGCGAACCTGGCGCTGGTGATCGTCGATGAGCAGCATCGCTTTGGCGTACAACAGCGGTTGCGGTTGCAGGAGAAGGGCCGCAAGCACGGGCGATTTCCACACCAGCTCATCATGACCGCGACCCCCATCCCGCGCACCCTCGCCATGACGGCCTACGCCGACCTCGACATCTCGGTGATCGACGAGTTGCCTCCCGGGCGCACGCCCGTGCAGACCGTCGTCGTGCCGGAGCAGCGTCGGGACCAGGTGGTGGCCCGGGTCGCGCAGGCATGCCGGGACGGCCGACAGGTCTACTGGGTCTGCCCTCTCATCGAGGAATCGGAGGAGCTGCGCTCCCAGGCGGCGGAGGAGACCGCCGAGGCGCTCGCCGAGGCGCTGCCGCAGCTGCGGGTCGCCCTGGTGCATGGCCGCATGCCCTCGGCGAAGAAGGACGAGGCGATGCTCGCCTTCAAGGCGGGCCGCACCCAATTGCTCGTGGCCACGACGGTCATCGAGGTCGGGGTCGATGTGCCGAACGCCACCCTCATGGTCATCGAGAATGCCGAGCGCATGGGTCTTGCGCAGCTGCACCAATTGCGCGGCCGGGTGGGACGGGGAGCTGCCGCCAGCAGCTGCGTGCTGCTCTACCGGGCGCCGCTCTCGCCGCTCGCGCGCAAGCGCCTGGAGGTGATGCGCGAGACCAATGACGGCTTCGAGATCGCGCGGCGCGACCTCGAGTTGCGCGGACCGGGCGAGTTGCTCGGCACGCGCCAGACGGGGCTGGCGCAGATGCGCGTGGCGGATCTGATCCGCGATGCGGACCTGCTGCCGCGTGTCCAGCAAGCCGCGGAGGTGCTGCTGGCGCGATACCCGGATAATATCGCCGCGCTCACGGCGCGATGGATCGCCGGGGGCGAACAGTATGGCAGGGTAGGTTAACGACGATGTCAGCCACGATCGAGCCGATCGGCGCCGGCGCACGGCCCGCGGAGGCGCCCTTCCATCACCGCCTTGCCCGGCGGCTGCAGGAGTATTGGCGGCTCGCACGCTTCGATCGGCCGATCGGCACGCTGCTGCTGCTCTGGCCGACCCTCTGGGCGCTGTGGATCGCGGGCGACGGCCGCCCTCACCAGAGCGTCCTCATCATCTTCGCGACGGGCGTGATCGTCATGCGTGCCGCCGGATGCGTCATCAACGATTTCGCGGACCGCAACATCGACCCGAACGTCAAGCGCACGCGCGACCGGCCACTCGCCGCCCGGCGCGTGTCGCCGATGGAGGCGTTGGTGTTGTTCGGCGTGCTGATGCTGATCGCGTTGTGGCTGGTGACGCGGCTGAATGGGCTCACGATCAGGCTCGCCATGATCGGGGCGGCGCTCACCGCCTCGTATCCCTTCGTAAAGCGGTTCTTTCCGCTGCCGCAGCTGTACCTCGGCCTGTCCTTCGGCGGCTGGAGCATCCCCATGGCCTTCGCGGCGCAGCGCGCGGCGGTGCCGCGTATCGCCTGGTTGATGTACATCGCGGCGGTCGTGTGGGCGGTGGTGTACGACACCATGTACGCCATGGTCGATCGCGACGATGACCTCAAGATCGGCGTTCACTCGAGCGCCATCCTGTTCGCCGACCTCGATCGGCTGCTGATCGGGGTGATGCAGGTGGTGATGCTGGTGGCGCTCGCGCTCCTCGGCCGCGACATGAAATTCGGCCCCTGGTACGAGGCCGGGCTCGTCTCGGCGGCGCTGCTGTTCCTCTACCAGCAGTGGCTGATGCGCCGGCGCGAGCCGGCCGCCTGCCTGCGGGCCTTCCTCAACAACAATTACGTCGGAATGGTGATCTTCATCGGGCTCGCGCTGCAGTACCTGTACCGCACGTAGGCCGGCTGCAACTTTGCGCGGCCCGGGGTGTATTTGCCTTACACGGCTGCCTGGAGCGCAGCGCGTGGCCGGCAGGCGGCCGGGGCTCGCACGCGGCCCGTCCGCCGGGGCGTCACGTTTCAGGCTAAGGGGAGACATCGTGAATACAGCGAACACTCAGATGGTCCATTGCCGCGCGTGCGGGCGCGAGGTCCACATCAGCGCGCCGACCTGTCCCGGGTGCGGCGCGCGCCAGATCGGCGCCGGCGAGTCCGAGAGACTCGTCCTGCCGGCATTCGTGCTGTGCTTTTTCCTGGGCTACCTCGGTGCCCACCGCTATTACGCGGGCAAGATCGGTACTGGACTGCTCATGCTGGTGACCGCGGGCGGTCTCGGCATCTGGTGGCTGATCGATCTCATCGTGATCCTCTCCGGATCATTCCGGGACATCGACGGCAAGACGATCAAACGCTGGACTTGACTCCCCGGCGCCCGCCGGGGCTGGCACGGGATCGGGCGTACGCCATGGGGATCCGCCGGCTGCCAGGAAGTGTCGGGGGCAGCCGGTCGGCTCGTGTGGGGCGTGCTAACCGCCCGCCGCGATCAACGTGCCCACCAGGAGCAGGAAGAGTGCGAAAACCCGCTTGAGCGTCGCGCTTGGAAGGGCGTGGGCGGCGCGTGCGCCCACGGGGGCAAGCGTCATGGAGCCAAGCGCCGCGACCGCTGCGGCCGGAAGGTACAAGTAGCCCACCGAACCCCACGGCAGGGCGTGAAGCGGACCGTGCACCGACAGCGCGTAGGTCAACGCGCTCGAGACGGCGATCGCGAGTCCGCACACCGCGCTGGTGCTGACCGCCTGTACGGGCCTGAGCCCGAGCGATACCAGCAAAGGCACGGTCATCGACCCGCCGCCGATGCCCACCATCGCCGATATCGCGCCGATTCCCGCTCCGGCGGGCAGCAGCCACGGCGAGCGCGGCGCATGTGCAGCCCCGTCGGGGCGCTCTGCGCGCTTTTTGCCGAATGCCATCCGCCAGGCGGTCACGGCGCAGAACACGGTGATCCCCCAGCGCAACATCCCGGCCGAGAGCAACTGTGCGACGTGCGCGCCGGCAAAGCCACCGATCACCATGCCGGGCGCAAGCCACATCCAGCTCCCCCATGCGACGCTCCCTCGACGGATGTGCGCGGCAGACGATGAGGCGAGAGTCAGCACGATCGTGGCCATCGAAGTGGCCACCGACACGTGCATCACATCCGCCCTGGGCACCCCGAGCGCCGGCAATGCCAGGCTGAGCGCTGCGACCACCAGCAGGCCGCCGCCGATACCGAGCAGGCCACTCAGAAAGCCGGACGAGGCGCCGGCGAGGAGCAGTACGGCGAGGGAGAGGAGCATGGCAAGATTGAACGTGGCAAGTCGAGGCAACAGAGCGTAGCGGATCACGGCGCCACCTGCTGCCGCCAGAGCGAGGATCCATCTCCCGTGCGCTGCGGCCCGACTCTTGTGCTGGCCGCCGTCGATAGAGCCCGCTCCGGTGATGGCGGGTCCATCGCGTTATGTGTAAGGGGTCTGTTGGAGCTCATCGCCATGGCGCCGCCACCACCCTGGCAATGCATCGCGCCGTGGCGCCGGTCTCGCCGATGTAACCGCCTCTGTTGCGCGAACGACACGGCTCTGGGGCGCGGCCGGCGCCAGGTACTTGTTACGTTAAATGAGGCGCTTGTGGCGACTTTCTGACGTGTCGGAAGTCTTTACACATCGCCGGGATAAAACCATCGTGGTGATTGCAAGCGACTGAATTTTAGGGAGATTCCAATCATGGCATGGAGGTTGCTCGTTGGATTGCAGTCAATGAGGGAAATACAATGCGACCAACGAGCAACGACGAGCGGATGAGCGCCTGGGTGGTTGATTACAGTGCGGCGAGGGCAAGGGCGATCGCCTGGCTGGGGGATCGGTACCTGCTGGCGAAGCCCGTCAAGCGACTGTCCATGACGGCACCCATGCAATCGACTTTCTTCTCGGCGGCCCGCGATTCCTCCTCCCGCGCACGCAACTGACTCTCTGTCACGACCCGCGGCGCATACCGCGGGCGCGAGAGGCCGGACGCATGGCGGCCGGGCCCATCGGGTCCCTGGATATTGGATGGTAAGATCCGACGCCGTATCACACGACCGGGGAATCGGTCGTCGGAGTTGCACATGAGCCATCCAACCTCGAAGACCACCGGTCACGCGCCGATCGACGTGCAATGGGTCGGCGGCGCGGCCTTCGAGGCCGGACGCCCCCAGGGACCGAAGGTGCGCATCGACGCAGATGCGCAGAGCGCGCCCAGTCCGTTTGATCTGCTGCTGGCGGCGATTGCGACCTGCGCCTCGGTGGACGTCGTCACCATCCTGGCGAAGCAGCGCACGCCGGTCCAAGCGCTCAATGTGCGCGTTGAAGCGCACCGCGTCGACTCGACTCCACGTCGCCTCGAGGCGGCCGTACTGCACTTCGCCATCACGGCCCCGGGGACGACGCTGGAGAAGGCAACACGCGCCATCGAGCTGTCCGTCACGAAGTACTGTAGCGTCCGCTCCTCTCTGATCGCAGACGCATCGGTGACCTGGACGGTGGACCTCAAGGCATGACGGCGAGTCTCTCCTGCCCATGACGCCGCTTTGAGACAGGGCCTCCCTGTCGGACAATGACGACGAGGGCTGGCTGACATCACACCGTCGCTGACAAGCCCACTTGCTGCGACATTCGCGTGGGCCGAGAGATGGATGCGAGCGACATTTTCAATGGCCGAGCTCGACGCGTCGCTGGGCGTATGCGTTCCGCATGCGGATAATGGACCTTCTTTCACTGGAGGACAGGTCCATGAAAGTACTCCCCTCGCGAAGTCTTCCGCTCCTTGCGCTCGCATTGATTGCCTCGATTGCCTTCGCGGATCGATACAAGGACACGGTCGTCGCATTCGCGCATGCGGGTCCGACCGAGCACTTCTTCAAGACCTCCTATGGATACGCCGTATT
>DAIDHH010000118.1 GCA_027452045.1 Gammaproteobacteria bacterium | reverse complement strand
AGAGCGGCCCGGGCGCGAAGCGGTGCTCATCGTAGGTGAGTCCGAGGCTCGTGCGGCGCGTCCAGCCGCGCACCAGCCCCGTGGACCAGCCGCCGTAGAGCTGGTACAGGCGGTTGAGCGTCTCGAACCGGTCGATGACCTCGCCTCGATCGTAGAGCGTGGCGTCGATGCTGCTGTCGGTGAGGGCGAAGCCGCCGGCATGACGGGTCTCGAGCGCATAGAAGGGGCGGTTCACGACCAGACTGCGCAGCCGCCCGTCGCTCAGCTGACCGTAGGCCGCATCGACGCTGACCCAGGTGTCGAAGAGGTGCTGGTTGGCGAGCTCGGCCTCGGAGGTCGTACGATCGACCGATTTCAGGTGCTCTACTTTGACATCGGTGCCGGTGCCGAACGCATTGAGTTCCTCGAGCTGCAGCCCGGTCTCGCTCTTGCCCCCGCTGCGCGAGAAATCGAACCCGGGGTTCAGCGTCCACACGTCACGGGTCTTCACGAGCACATCGACCTTACCGTCGTGATAGCGCACCGGACGGATCGAGGCATCATAGAAATACGGATTGGTCCGCAGGATGCGCGCCGACTCGTCGATGAGGTGGCGCGAGTAGCGCTCGCCGCTGTGAAAGAGCAGCTGGTGCTCGATGAGCGCGCGGCGCGTCACGCGGTGCAGCCTGTCCGCCAGGCGAAAGAGCGGCTTGTTGTCCTTTGGGTTGCGCAGATCGAAGACGTTCTTGTTATGGATCTCGATCCGGCCGATCACCGCGCCCATGCGCTCGAGCGCCGCATCCGAGGGCAGGGCGTTGGCTGCGGGCCCGCGGGCCGATGCGCCATCCCTCGCGGCTCTGGGGGGCGCGGTGGGCGCGCGGGACGAGGCCAGCGCCGCACCGCTCAGGCACAGCAGCAGTACTGGCACGCCCGCAAGCCGGGCGGCCGGCGAGCGCATCTTACGGGCACTGCCACAATTGCGGCTCAATCCCCGCGCCCCGCAGTGCGGGAGAGGCGTCGTCGGGTGCCCGAGGGGCTTGCCGCCTTGCCGTGCGGGCCGGCCCTGGCTCGCGGGGCGAGAGGGGCGAGGGTCTCGCGCGAGAGCGACTCGATCGTCCGCTCGAGCGCGCGATAGCGCTCGATGAGCTCCTCCCCGAAAGGGGTGAGCGCGGCGCCCCCGCCGCCCGCGCCCCCGACAGTGGCGGTGGCCGATGGGGTGTTGAAGGACTGATTGATCTGATCGAGGAGCAGCCACGCCCGCCGGTAGCTCATGCCGAGCGCGCGAGCGGCCTGGCGGAGCGAGCCCGTGCGTGCGATGCCTTCCAACAGGGCAACCTTGCCCGGTCCGATCGAGCAGCTGGTCGTGAAGTCCACCCGGAAACGCACTGTCTGTGTCATTGCCGTCCGCCTTGGGGCATCAGCATACCCGCAACCGCCGCGGTTGTGAGCGCAAGCGGTCGAATATCGCGAATCGGATATCGCGATGCGCATGGGGAGAAGCCCGTATCGGCGCCCGCAATTCCGCCACATGTACAAACCATGCCCGGGAATGCGTCTGCTTTGCACGCGCGGATCGAGGCCGCCTCATGCGGGCTTAAGCTCACCCCGGGGAAGCTCCCGGATTCAGTGACCCCGAAGCGGGCGCTCGGGCCGCTGTTGCGCCGCCCGAGCGCTGCCCGGTCAGAAACTGCGCGACAGGTACAGGCCCCAGCTGTAGATGCTGTGGAAGGAGTCCGGACGGAACCCGGACTGCGGATCGCTCGGCAGGTCGCGCATGCGTTGCGCGTCGATCACGTTGCGGAAGTCGACGCCCACGTCCCAACCGGGCATGACATTGCGCCACTGCAGCCCCGCGCCGAGGTACAGGCCATAGGCGGGAGTCGCCAGGGCATAGCGCGCCGCGCCGACGAACACGTGCATAGCGAGAGGCCGGCCGAAGCGCAGGCGATAGTCGAGCATGCGCACGCCGATGAGCGCCCGGCCGCTGATGTCATCGAGATCGAGTCCGACGCCGAGGTCCTGGTGCGCCGAGACGCGCCGCCGGGCGCCGATCCCCAGGTGCGGACCCGCGGCCCAGCGCGTGTAGTAGCGCACATCGCTGGTCGGATTCGCGAGCACCCGGTAGTAGTTGGCGCCCGTCTCCACGTAGAGCTCATCGCCCTTCGGACGTTTGCCCTGGAAGGCGGAAGCGGCATCGCCGTGACGGAACAGCGCCTCGCCGTCGCGCAGATACCCCTCGATGCGGATGTAGTGGCCGCCGAAGACATCGCGACCGCCCTCGAGCGCGGCGCCGACCGCATACCCGCGCCAGGGATAGGAATAGCTGAGCGAGCCCAGGTACTCGTTCTTGTAAGGGTAAGTTGCAAAGGTGGTCTGCCCTTCATTGGCGAGCGCCCGCACCTTAAGCTGCATGTAGCCACCGAAGGAGGGCGTCCAGCCGATGCGTAGCATGTTGCTCTGACCGCCGACGGCGTCCGCCAGGGAGTTCGGGGTGGCGAGCACCCGCTGATCGCCGAACCAGTTGCCGATGTTCTCGCCGTAATTGACGATGCCGTCGGGGTAGCCGGTCTGCACGGGCGTCACGGAATGCACGTACCATGTGGGCGCCCAGGAGGAGACCTCATAGGTCAGATCGAACGGTCCGATGCGCGGAAAGTCGATGCCCGCGGAAATGTCGGGTTTGCCGAAGAGGTAGTTCTTGCCATCGGCCGTATCATTGCCGGCGTACTCGAAGTAGGCGGAGAAGGGGTGGCGGCCGGGGAAGATGAAGCGGCTGGTGATGGCCGCCTCCTGCTTGCCGACGACGTGGGTGCCGGCATGGAAGCCGCCCGATTGGATGGACTGCGCCTTGCCGGGATTGAAGAACGCCTGGAATATGTCGCTGATCGACTCACCCCCCGCGGCGCCGCCGCCCCAGACGAGCACGCGCTGCAGCGACAGTCCCCAGCCGCTCACGGGCTCGATGCTCAGCCGAAGCCCGCCCATCTTGGGGTAGCCGCGGGTGATCGAGCCGTTCGGCAGTTCGATGCGATCCGACTCCGACATGCGCGCCACGAACACCTCGTACTGAAACCCCAGGCGCGTCAGCGGCTGGTAGTTGGACAGGGTGATGGAGGGCATGGTGGGCGCCTCGGTGCTGATCAGCATCGAGCTGTCGGTCATGGGCGACCACCAGTGATCGCGCCAGCCGATATCGAGCTGCGCCCAGTCGAATCCGAGGCTCAGCATCGTCCCTGTCGGGGTCGCGCGGCCCTGATGGGCTTCGCCGCCCACGTTGAGCAGCATGTAGGAGTTGGGCTGGATGTAGGCCGCGCCGGAGATCTCGTAAGGGCTTTGCGCCTTGGTGCCGTGCAGGTTGGGCAGGGCGACATTCGACTTGCCCGTTGTCACGGCTGCCGAGACGCTCGCGAATTCCACGCCCGTGCCGTGCATGTAGCGATCGAGGTAGTGACGAACGCGCTCACAGAGCGGCCGGTCCACCCGGCACGCCTTGGGGAGCGCTCTGAGGACCATCGCCGCGGGGATGGGCCGGGAGAGCACCGGCTGATCTCCGAGGATCAGCACCCGCTCGATCGCATTCTCCACGTCCGGATCGAGGTTCAAGGGCAGGTAGGGGGTGACGCCGCGCGCCGAAGCGCTGTGCCACAGGGCCAGGAAAACCATCGTCAATGAAAAGGCCAGCAGCGTTCGGCGGGTCATTCCTTGGGACTTTCTTGGCTAGCTCGGACAGACTCGCCACGGTAGCCACCGCGGCGATAAAGATCAATGCCGGCGGTTCCTGGCACCGACGCTCTCTGGGCGCTCAATTCTCGTACGTCACGCGGCACTCGGCCCCGCGCTCGAGGGTCGCGCCGATGCCCGCCACAATGACGGCATTTTCGCCGAAAGTGACGCCGCGCAGCGTCGGGTCGAAGCGGAAGGTGCGCAGCACCGGCAGGGGATCGAAGCCGCGCACACCCGTGCGCTGATCGGTCGAGGGGATGATGCACCGGGTGCAGGGCTTGACCAGGCGCAGCGTCACGGCGCCGATCTGGATCGTGGCGATGCGGTCTTCCGCGAAGGGCGGCAATCCCTCGATCACCAGGTTGGGGCGGAAGCGCTCCATCGGCAGCGCCTCGGGCAGGCGGCGGTTCAGATCCTCGAGCGATGCGCGGCTGCACATGAGGACGGGGTAGCCGTCCGGAAAGGCGAGAGGGGCGGGCTGGTTGCCGGTGAACTCGGGGCTCGCGAGGCGGCGGGGGGCAGGGGGCGCGCGGACCACGCGGACCGGCTCATCGAGCACCGCGCTGACCCACTGTGCGGCGGCATCGCCCTGGTCCAGCCCCTCGCACAGATCCTTCCAGATCCTGACCGGTTGCCGCTCTCCTTGCGGCTCGAGCGGCAGAACGAGCGTTTCACGCCCTTCGCCATCGAGCAAGAGGGCCTCGCTGGTCAGCCTCGTTGCGATGCTGGCGAGCCGGGGATGGGTACGCTGGGTGAGGAACGTGCCGTCCTCGCGCACCACCATCCAGTGCCGGTCCCACTCGAGGCCCGTGGCGCTCAAGCGCACCGAGGGACGGGTGATGCCACGCGCGGACTTCAGCGGATAGACGTTCAGTTCCTGTAACATGGGCGCAGGCATAGAGGAATTTTCGCAAATTTCAGTGAAACGCGCGCCGCTGATCGTGATGGTTGTCGCTCTGGTGCTGATCGGACCGGCGACGTTCCTCTTTGCACGCCTGCATGCGCTCGATGTGGGGCTCGCGAGCATCCGTGCCGGGGAAACCCGTGCCCAGGTGGTCTCGGTGCTCGGTGAGCCGCAACAGCAGCTGCTGTCCCCGGCGCGTGCGATGCGGCCGCGTCTCGAAGGCGCACCTGCTGCGGCCGCCAATCCGGTCAGGGTCGAGTACCTCTACCGCGCCTGGCCTCTGCCCGGGGCGTGGGTGGTGGATTTCAGCGGCGGCCGTGTCGTGGGGACGGCGCGGCGGTAGGCGGGCGCTCGGGTTCACCGTGGGTTCAGGCCGAACGCGCGATAACGGACCCGTGCGATAATCGCATCATCATGACTCTAGACCCGGCGGATTCCATGTCAGCCTTGCGTCAGGAATGCGCGCGATAATCAAGCTGCGATCGGATGACCACCCGGGGGTGCCCGCCATGCGAATCCATCCGTCAAAGGCATTGGCCGCCATGGCTGCGGCTCTGTCACTCGCCCTGAGCGCCGCGGCGATTGCGCAGCAGAGCCCGCCGGGGCGCACCGCACAGCTGAGTTATATCGAGGGGAGCGTCTCGCTCGAGCCCGCCGGGACCCAGGACTGGGTCGCGGCCGAGCGCAATCGTCCCATGACCGTGGGCGATAAGCTCTGGGCCGACCGTGACTCGCGCGCCGAACTCGACATTGGCGATGCCGTCATCCGGCTGTGGAGCGTGACCGGATTTTCCTTCCTGAATCTCGATCAGCTGACGGCGCAGATGCAGGTGACGGCGGGCGATGTCATCGTGCACGTGCGCTCGCTCGCCGATGGCGAGCAGGACGAGATCGATACGCCGAACCTCGCGCTGTCGCTCGAGCAGCCGGGCACCTATCGGGTGGAGGTGAGCGAAAGCGGTGATACCACCATCGTCAAGGTGGTGAGCGGTGAGGCCGTGGCGAGCGGCGGCGGACAGAGCTTCACCGTGAGTGCGCAGCAGAGCGTTACCTTCACGGGCACGAATGCCCTTAACGCCGACTATGCGATGTTGGGCGCTCCGGATGCCTTCGATGACTGGTCGATGAGGCGGGACAGACAGGAGGAGGCCGCCGCGGCGGCGGTCGAGCAGTATGTTTCGCCGCAGGTGGTTGGAGCGCAGCAGCTCGAGGACTACGGCAGCTGGCAGTACACGCCGCAGTGGGGCTATGCCTGGTTTCCGACCGTGTCGGCCGGCTGGGCGCCCTACAGCCTCGGCCAGTGGGTGTGGATCTCCCCCTGGGGCTGGACCTGGGTCGACGATGAGCCCTGGGGGTTTGCGCCGTTTCACTATGGCCGCTGGGGTTGGTGGAACGGCGGCTGGTGCTGGGTGCCCGGTCCACGCCGGGTGCGGCCGATTTACGCCCCGGCGCTCGTGGCGTTCACGCGAAGCCGGATCGGGACAGCGGGCGCGCGGCCGGGTGTCGGCTGGCTGCCGCTCGGACCGCGGGATGCCTACATTCCGGCCTACGCTGCAAGCCGCACGTACGTGCGCGACATCAACACCACGAATACCGCGGCAGTCGATCCCAGAGCCCTCGACAACATCTACACGGGCCGCATGGGGCCACAGCGATACGCCAATAGCGCCGTCGCAGGTGCGGTGACCGTCGTGCCTCGCTCCGTATTCACCACCGCGCAGCCCGTGGCGCCTCACCGGATAGCCCTGCCTCAGCGGGGCGTTACGAGCGCGCGGTTCACCCCGGTGGCCCCGGCGGTCACACCGGTGAAGGCGAGCGTACTCGGGCCTGGCGCCGGCCGCGCCGCGCCACCGCGTGCCCTGATCGACCGTCCGGTGGTGGCCCGTATGGCCCCTTCGCGGGCGCCTGTGCCCTTTGATGTGCAACGAACGGCGATTCGCGCCAATGGCGGACGGCCCCTCACCCTCGGCCAGTGGGCGCAGCTGCGACCCAATAGGCCCGCGGTCCCGGTTCGACTGGCCGGCGCCGCGGTGCGCGAGTCGGGAAGCGCGGCTCGCGCCGCGCCCGCTCTGCCGCGGCAGTCCGCGTTTCCGCGCTCGAACGTGCCGAGCAATCGCCCGCCGTGGGCGCTCGGGGGATCCGGCCATCCCCCCATCAGGCAGCAGCCCGGTCGCGCGCCGCAGTCCTTCCGCCCGTTTCCAACTCCTGCGGGCGAGGCGAATCCGCCGCGCGCCGTGAGTCCGCCGCGATTCGAGAGCGCGCCCCGGTCCCAAAGTCCCCCGCACCTCGAGAGTCCTCCCCGATCCGTCCCGAGTGCCCCTGCGAATCAACCGAGCCACCCGCCGCCGGAGCATGCGCCGCGCGGCCGCCGTCCCCCGAGTGTCCGGGCGAGCTTCAGCACCTGGGGCAGCGAAGGGGCACAGTGGGCCGCGCCGCCCATGTATCGCGCGCAGACGATGCCGGAGGGGCAGCCAGCGCTGCAGATGACCTCTGGGGACGCAGGCAATGCCTATGCGCCGCCCGCGACGCCGCCGCCCATGTACCGGCCCGTGCAGGGCGGTGACATCGCCAGTGGCGTGCCGCAAGCGGCGTTCGCTCCGCGTGTTGCTCCATCGCCACCCCCGGCGCCGCGCTTCGCGCCACGTGCGCCGCTATTCGTAGCTCACCCCGGCCGTCCAGCACCCCGCGGGGTCTTGCGCCGCTGAGGGCATCCGGCCGTCCTCGCGGATGCGGCCATTTGCGCCGTGGAAGTGACGAAAGTCACATCCCGCCATGGCAAAATCCCTGAAATGTGAGGCGCGTGCCACCGGTTCGCCACGGACGTTTCGGTTTTGCGAAACATCGGCCGGGAAGCTCCTCATTCCGGGCGCTGCCGCGAGTACCTATCCTGCGCGCACCGTCCATCGGGTGGCGGTTCGGGAGGATACAGATGCGAATGCACACTAGATTCCAGCTCGTCGCGGCTGTTGCGGCGCTGACACTACTGGCGCCGGCGGCGCAGGCGGTGCCGAGCTTCGCGCGCCAGACCGGCATGGCCTGCGCGGCCTGCCATACGGTCTTTCCAGAATTGACGCACTTCGGGCGCGTCTTCAAGGCCAATGGCTACGTGCTCGACAATCTCGAGCAGGTGCGCGAGCCGAACAGCGCCCGCCAGCAGATGCTGTCCCTGTCGAAGACGCCGACGTTTTCGATCATGACGCAGATCTCCTATACGCAGCTCAACAAGCGCCTGCCGGACGGGAACACCAAGAACCCGGCGGCGCCGGGGCTGGCGCAAAACGGCACTGCGGGCTTCCCGCTGCAGCTGAGCCTGTTCTATGCGGGCAAGATCGCCCCGCACATGGGCGTGTTCTCCCAGATCACCTATGCCAATGACAGCGGCACGATCGGCATCGACAACACCGACGTGCGCTTTGCGAAACTCATCGTCCTGCCGGGCAGGCACACCCTGACCTACGGACTGTCACTCAACAACAACCCGACCGTGCAGGACCTGTGGAACAGCACCCCGGCCTGGGGCTTCCCCTACTCGGGGAGCAATGCGGCGGTCTCGCCGCTCGCCGGCGCGCAGATCGACGGAGCGCTCGCGCAGAGCGTGGCGGGGCTTACCGCTTACGCGTACTACGATGAGTCGCTCTACGTCGAGGTCGGCGGCTATCGTTCGGCGCCCCAGGGACATACCAATACATTGACCGGGCAGGCGGGGCCCCTCGATGGCTCATTCTCCAACGTGATCGAGGGTCTCTCGCCCTATTGGCGCCTGGCGTATGAGTACAACTTCGGCGCGAACTCGATGGAAGTCGGCGCCTACGGTGCGGAGTTCAAGGAGTACCCGGGCGGCGGCACGGCCCTGCAGGGTCCGGACAACCGCTTCCAGGACGTCGCCGAGGACTTCCAGTACCAGTACGTGGGCGAGCATAACCTCCTCACCGTCGGCGGCACGCACATCAATGAGAAGATGCGCCTCACTGCGAGCTACCTGGGTGGAGCGAGCGCCAACCAGGCGGACGACCTCAATACCAGCCGCATTTTCGCGAGCTACTACTACCAGCGAACATACGGCGCCCAGCTCGGCTGGTTCTCGACCACCGGGACCACCGACACCGGCCTGTATCCCGGGGTCGCGTACGCAAGCGGCGCGTCGGGGTGCGATCTCGTGAACAACGGACCGTTGAGCTGCGGGGTGATCACCAGCGCCAACGGCTCGCCGGACACCGACGGATTCACGGGTCAGATCGACTACCTTCCCTGGCTCAACGTGAAGCTGGTGCTTCAGTATACCCACTACAACAAGTTCAACGGCGCATCGAGCAACTATGACGGACTCGGGCGCAATGCGTCCGACAATGACACGCTGTACGCCATGTTGTGGTATGCATTCTGAGGTGGGCCATGCGAATCAATGACAATCTGAAGGTTTGGTTGCATCGCGGACTGCTGGCCGCCACGGCGGCGGCGCTCACCGCCGCCAGCGTCCCGGCGTTCGCCCAGGGGGCGCCGACGCCTCCCGAACAGGCCCCCGAGCTCGCGATCGGGGTCTGCGGCACGTGCCACGGGGTCGATGGCAACAGCGTCAATCCCATGTTCCCGCGCCTCGCCGGGCAGAAGGCCTGGTACCTCGAGCAGCAGCTCAAAGAGTTCCGTGCGCACACCCGCGGGGACCCGTACGCGGTGGGCTACATGTGGGGCATGGCCGGGCAGCTGTCTGATCCGACCATCACCGCTCTTGCCGAGTACTTCTCCAAGCAGACGACCGGGCCCGGCAAACCGCATCCAGCGGCGGTGATCGCCCAGGGGAGCGAGATCTACCATCAGGGCATCCCCTCGCAGGGCGTGCCGGCGTGCGCGGCATGCCATGGTCCCGATGCGCTCGGCAGCGCGCAATTCCCGCGCCTGGCGGGGCAGCACGCCGAGTACATCCTGAAGCAGCTCGCCTCCTTCCAGAGCAACATGCGCAAAGTCGCCATCATGCACGGCGTGGCGCAGACCCTGCACAAGGATCAGATGCAGGCGGTGGCTGACTACCTGGAATCGTTGCCGTAACAACCCCCGTCACGGCACGAAGCCGGCTCTATGTAAGCCGGCACTTGTGCGGGGCTCGCCATGGCTCGTCCCTGGCAAGCCCCGCAATTTTATGTCACTCAGGAAGAGGCGCCGCGCTCGATCTCCCGCAGGAACTCCTGCACCTCCCGCGTGGAGCAATCACCTGAGGCAAGGAGCGCGCGCAGCAGTCCCTCGAGATGGATGCCGAGCGCCTGCGCGAGCGAGCGTGGCGGCAGATGCTCCAGGCTCACGATGAGCTCATCGAGCGCCTCGATGCACTCTTCGATCGGCGCCTCACAGTCGGAGCTTTGAAGCGGCATGCGATGACTCCCCGGAAAGGATACCGGACGGTCACAGCATAGCGGGCCTGCCGCGCCCCGCCCCCGGCAGGGGCGCATTTCTCCACAAACGCGCAACCAAACGCGATATCAATCGCGGCGGGAATTCCTAGACTGATCTCCCGTACCAACCCGGTACGGCGAATCATCGAGGGATCCCCGTCATGAACAGCTTCACGCTCACCGCCATCGGCAATCTCGCGCGCGATCCGGAGCTCACCGCGAAGGGAGAGACGACCTATGCGAGGTTCTGTCTCATCGGCAATGACTATGCGGGCAGGGACGAGGAGGGGGCCGAGCGGGAGATCGTCACCAGCATCTGGTTCGTCGCCTTCGGTGTGCTCGGCGAGGCGATCGCGCGCCACGCGCGCCGGGGTGACCAGCTGATGGTCGAGGCCCAGGTGCGGGCCGACAACTGGACTGACAAGCAGGGCGAGCGTCGCTACGACTACTCGTACGTCGTGCAGGGTTTCCGGTTTGGCGCTCCAGGCAAGGCCCGGCGCGAGGCGAGCGAGGGCGTGCCGGCAGAGGAGCCGCGGCCGCTCGCCGCGGGCGCCTGAGCCGAGCGCCTCGCTTCGGCCGCTTGCCCCCGCAGAGGATACCCACTCGTCGAAGGAGTCGCTCCATGACCCGCATTACCGCCTCCGTCACAGTTCCTGCGCTCCTTGCCGCGGCACTCGGGATCGTGACGCTTACCCTGCCGCGGCTCGCCCTCGCCCAGGCGTCGCCATTTCTCACGGGTGCCACCGCGCTCGAAAGCAACATGCTCGCCTGGTTGACCCCGGTCGCCGTCATCCTCGTGATGGCGCTCGGCGCCATGGCGATGGCCAATCGCATTTCCTGGGGCTGGTGCATCGGGGCGATTCTCGGGATCGCCATCGCCTTCGGCGCGCCACAGATCGTCTCCTGGGTGCGCGGGATGTTTGGTGTCTGAGCCGTGGGAAACCTCATGAACCGCACCGCCCGTGCGCTCACCGCCGATCCGCTCTTCGTCGGCGCAACCCGGCCTCCGATGCGCTGGGGCGTCACCTACACCGCACTCCTCGCCAACCTGGTGCTGACCCTGGAGGCGTTCCTGATCACACGCAACCTGCTGACGCTGCTCATTGCCCTGCCCGTGCATGGAGTGAGCGCGCTGCTCTGCGCCCGTGATGCGCGCTTCTTCGATCTGGCCCTGCTCTCGGCGCGCACGCGCCTGCCGGCATGGTTCGCCAACCGGGGGCATTGGCGCGCGGTGAGTTACAGCCCACTGCCGATTCGGGCCGCGGGCGCCAGGGCCGTGCGTGAGCCCCAGTCGGTGTGGGCGGGTCGGGGTTCGTGGGAGCTTCCCGGATGCTGAGCCGGTTCGCAGCCTCGCGCCGGGAGATTGCGGCCGAGCGCCACATACCGTACGGCGCGCATGTGGCGCGGGATGTCATTCGAACCGCCGCGGGTGACTACCTGCAGGTGTTTCGGCTCCTTGGGGCGAGCTTCGAGAGTGCGGATCCCGAGCAGATCAATCACTGGCACGAACGGCTCAATGTGTTGTGGCGCAATGTCGCAGATCCTTGTGTCGCGCTCTGGATGCATGTGGTGCGCCGTCGCGAGGGGGCTCCGCCGGCGCAGCCGGGTGGCGGCTTTGCCGCCCGGCTCTACGAAGAGTATCGCCAGCGCCTGCGTGGCGAGCGGCTCATGGTGAATGAGCTCTACCTGTCAGTGCTCTATAGACCGGTGTCCGGCCGGGCGCGCCATGCGCTTTCGCGCGTGCTCTCGAGCACCCGGCCCGCCGCCTCGCATCTGGAGTTGCGGGAAGCGCTCGAGGCCTGCGGGCGCCTCGCCCAGACGCTTCGGGCCTCACTTGCACAGTACGAGCCCCAACCGCTCGGGTGCTATCGCGAAGCGGATCGGTGGTGCTCATCCGCGCTCGAGTTCCTGGGGCTGCTCGTCAACGGCGAGAGGCGGCGCACGCCCCTGCCGCGCAGCCCTCTGAATGAGGCGCTCGCGACCACGCGCCTCTTCTTCGGACACGAGGTCATCGAGTACCGCATGCCGACTGGCGTGCGCGTCGGTGCCGTGCTCGGCATCAAGGAATACCCGACACCGAGCGTGCCCGGCATGCTCGATGCGCTGCTCTCGGCCCCGTTCACTTTCGTCTTGAGCCAGTCGTTCACCTTCCTCTCCAAGGCGAGCGCTCAGGCATTGCTCACGCGTCAGATCAATCGCATGGTCAATGCGGGCGACTTCGCGGTCTCTCAGGCCGCGGAGCTCGAGGAAGCGCTCGATGCGCTCACCAGCAATGAGTTCGTGATGGGCGACCATCACCTTTCGTTGCAGGTCATTTGCGACCTCGAGGACGGCGAGGATGCGTCCGTCCCGGGGCGGCTGCGCAGGCTCGATCAGCACCTTGCGCAGGCGCGCGCCATGCTCGCCGATACCGGCATGGCGGTTGCGCGGGAGGACCTGGCGCTCGAGGCGGCGTTCTGGGCGCAACTGCCCGGCAACTTCGCGTTCCGGCCGCGCAAGGCGCCAGTCACCTCGCGCAACTTCGCCGCGCTCGCGCCGTTTCACAATTACCCTGCGGGACGGGCGAGCGGCAATCATTGGGGCGATGCGCTTGCGTTGCTCAAGACGCGGGCCCACTCGGCCTATCACTTCTCGCTTCACGCCGACGATGCGGCGGCAGGTGGGCGGCGCGACACCGGTCATACCTTCATCTGCGGCCCGACGGGCTCGGGCAAGACCGTCCTCGTCGGCTTTCTGGTGGCGATGCTCTCGCGCACGGGGGCCACCCAGGTGGTGCTCGACAAGGATCGGGGGCTCGAGATCCTGGTCCGGGCGCTCGGCGGGCAGTATCTGCGCCTGCGCAACGGCGAGCCCACCGGCTTCAATCCCCTGGCGCTCGCCGCAGGTCCGGCGCACCTCGAGTTTCTGCGCGGCTGGCTGCAGCTGCTCGCACGCCCTGGAAACGGCCGCGCGCTCACCGTGCGAGAGCAGCAGGATCTCGACCAGGGACTTCGCGGGGTGCTCTCGCTCGCACCCGAGGCCCGCCGGCTCTCGAGGGTGCTCGAGTACCTCGATCCCACCGATCCGGAGGGTGCGCACGCAAGACTCGCCCGCTGGTGCGAGGCGGGGCAGGGCGAGTACGCCTGGGTGTTCGACAACCCGACGGACTCGGTGGCCGGGCGGCTGTGCGCCGCGAGGCTCTTCGGTTTCGATGTCACGGAGTTTCTCGACAACGAGCGCTGCCGCGCGCCCATCTCCCTCTATCTCTTTCACCTGGTGCGGCGGCTCCTCGATGGCAGACGGCTCGTCTGTTGGATGGATGAGTTCTGGCGGCTGCTCGAGGATCCAGCATTCGAGCAGTTCGCCAAGGATGGACCGAAGACCTGGAGGAAGTTGAACGGCGTGATGGCGCTCGCCACCCAGAGCGCGAGCGACGTGCTCGACAGCCGCATCAGCCGCACCATCCTCGAGCAGACGCCCACCAAGATATTCTTCCCGAACGCGGCCGCCGCGACCGAAGAGTACACGCAGGGTCTCGGGCTGACGCGTCGGGAGCTCTCGCTCATCAAAGAGGGACTCGATCCGGGCGAGCGCGCGTTCCTCGTCAAGCAGGGCCGTCAGAGCGTCATCTGCCAGCTCGATCTCGCCGGGCTCGAGCCGCTGGTGCAGGTCATCTCGGGGCGCGCCGCCGGACTCGAGCGCCTGGAGCGGCTGTTGCTCGAGCGAGGACCCGAGCCCGAGCAGTGGCTCGAAGCGTTTCTGGCCTCATCCGATGCAGCCTGAGTACGGAGGAACGTGCCATGCGCAAGATTGCTCTGACTCCCGTGATCCTGTCGGCGATACTGGCGGCCGCGAACGCTCGTGCGCAGTGGGCGGTTATCGATGTCGCGGCGGTGGCGCGCCTGACGACGGAAGTGCAGACGCTCGATGAGGCGCTGATGACCGCGCGTCAGAGTCTTGCGAACGCCAGGCAACGTCTCGCGGCCCTGACCGGAGATCGAGGCATGGAGCGCTTGCTCTCGGGAGTCCGGCGCAACTATCTGCCAACCGACTGGACGCAGCTGTCCGCCGCGCTCGATGACAGGAACCCGGCCTACGGTGCGCTTGGCGTGAGCGCTCGGCAGGCGCTTGCCGGGGATACGGTGCTCACCGCGCCTCAATTCGCCGCGCTCTCAGGGCCCGCCCGGGCGCAGATCGTCTCCGATCGGCGCAACGCCGCGTTCCTGCAGGCCACCGCCCGGCAGGCGCTTGCGAATGCGAGCGGCCGGTTCGCCTCGCTGCGGGAGCTGATCGGCGCGATCGGCACGGCCGGCGATGAGAAGGCGATCCTCGATCTCACCGCGCGCATCGCCGCGGAGCAGGCCATGCTCGAGAACGAGCAGACCAAGCTGCGCACCCTGTTCGCCGCCGCGCAAGCGCAGCACTGGGCCGATGAGGAGCGTGCACGCGAGCGAGCCATCGCCGCGCAAGGTGATTTCGCTACGCGCTTTCGGCCAACGCCCTGAGTGCGGCGGGTACGAGACTGAATGGGAGAGGCGGCATGGGCTTCTTCGAAACGTTCTGGAGCTGGCTCAACGGCGAGCTGACGAGCTACATCGGGGCGAGCACTGCCCGCATCGCGGCCATTCTGGAGCCCGCGGTGGTCAGCCTCTGCGTGGTGTACGTCATGGCGTGGGGCTACCTGATGCTCGTTGGACGATTAGACGAGCCATTCGGCACCGGCGTGAAGCGCATCGTGACTCTCGTCGTGGTGCTCGGGGTCGGACTGCATTTGTGGCTATACAACTCGGTGCTGGTCGACACGTTCTACCGGGCGCCCGTGGAGCTCGCCGCCGAAGTGGTGGGCGCCTCCGATCCGGTCCAGACCCTCGATGCCATCTGGAACCAGGGTGGGGAAGTGGCGGGGAGGCTCTACGACGCGGGAGGCACCTTCGGGTTCGGCTTTCATGTGGCGGGGGTGACAGTGTGGGTGCTGGTGGGGCTGCTGTGCGTGTACACGATGTTTCTGCTTGCGCTCTCGAGCGTCGCGCTCTCGGTGCTGCTCGCGCTCGGACCGCTCTTTATCGCCACGGTGCTCTTCGATGCCAGCCGCAGGCTCTTCGACGCCTGGATCGCGCAACTCGTGAACTACTCGCTCATCACGCTCCTCACGGTGATGGTTGCCAGCCTGATGCTGCACCTGGTGGCCTCCTACGCGCGCCAGACCGCCGCGCTCGGCAGCGCGATCGACACCGTCGATGCGCTCGATCTGCTGCTGGTGACCGTGCTGGTGTTCCTGTTCATGCGGCAGGTGATGCCGATCGCCGCGGGACTCTCCGGAGGCGTGGCGTTGGCGACATTTGGTGTCTTCGGACGGACGCTCGGCTGGGGCGCTCGAACTCTCGCCACCGGTGCCGTGCGAACGGTCGCGCCGGGAACGGCCGAAGTGGTCGCCGAGCTTGGGGAGTACGCGGTGAACGGTATGGCGCGCCGGCGCGCCCAGCGCCTCGGGCGAGGACTGCAGTCGAGTGCGGCGGCGGACGCGACCGCCTCCAGTGACTCCCTGGATTGAATCCACGAGGTGCTTCCATGAAATGGCTGCTCATCCCCGGTGCGCTCCTCATCCTGTCAGGATGCGCGGCCGGTCCGCGCTGCGACGGGAATCTCACCCCCATCAATCACGCGCCGGGGGCCCGATCGGCGGATGTCGAACCGGGCACGGCCCACCATCCCCGCAAGCCCCCCTCGCTCGCCCCTCGAGACGAGGCACGGCCATGAGCGTCGAGACGTCCCTCGAGGTCTATACGCAGGAGGCGGCGAGCTGGGATGAGGACAGGGTGAGCCGGGCGGTGCGCGCGGCGCGCGTGGCATGGAGGGTGGCCGCGGCGGCCTGTCTGTGTGTCGTGGCGCTTGCCATTGCGCTCGCCTCACTCGTGCCCCTGAAGAGAACGGAGCCGTATCTCATCCGGGTGGACAGCCGTTCCGGAGTGGTCGACGTGGTGCCCCTCTACCGGGGACATGCGACGTTCAAGCAGGCGGTGGCGCGTTACTTCCTCGCGCATTACATCAACGTCTGCGAGCGCTTCGACTACGCGATGGCGGAGCTCGATTATGAGCAATGCGGCGCGTTCAATTCCGCACGCCTGAACCAGGCGTTGTATGCGCACTGGAGCCGCTCGAACCCCCGCTCACCCCTCAACAGGCACAAGGACGGCAGTTCGGTGGCGGTGCGCATCGAATCGGTGAGCTTCTTCAAGCAGGACCCCGGCGCCCCCGATCTCGCCCAGGTGCGCTTCGCCCGCATCGTGCGCGAGGCCGATGGGGGATCGGGGCGGGTCAGCCACTGGATTGCGAGCCTGAAGTACGTCTTTGCCCGGCCGAGCGCCGAGGCGCGCACACGGCGCTGGAATCCGCTCGGGTTCGAGGTGCTCGACCTGGAGATGGAGCCCGAGGTGTTAGGTCGTGGGCGGATTGCCGCAGGGAAAGGTCCATGAGCGCCCTGCCGCGATGTGCATGCTCGAGGGTGCGGGCATGGGTCGCCGGTATGTTGCTGATCGGTGCCGTGGGACCCTGTCGGGCGGGCGTGGCGGCCCCGGCGGCGCCTGGGCGCCCTGGAGTCTCACGCGATCCGCGGATCCGCGTCGTGCCCTACAGCCCCGATCGCATCTATCGCCTGCGTGGTTACGCCGGATACCAGATCGACGTGCAATTCGCCCGCGGCGAGCGCATCGCGGGTGTGGGCGCGGGGGATGCCAAGAGTATCACCTGGGCCGCCGCCGGCGATCAGTTGTTTCTCAAGCCGAGAGCCCTTCCCGTGGACACCAATCTCACGGTGCTCACCAACAGGAGAACGTACCTGTTCGAGTATTCGGCCGCTGCGGGTTCGCCCGCGGCCGAGCACGGCGCTCCCGTCTACGTGTTGCGCTTCAGCTATCCGCGGGCGCGGGTTCGAGCGGGCGCAACTGCTTTGCGGCGCGCCCGTATCGCTCGAGACCTCACCTCGGCCGAGCACGCGAGCCCGCGCAATGACGACTACTGGTTCTGCGGCGCGCCATCGCTCGAGCCGCTCGCCGCCTGGGACGATGGCATCGAGACTCACCTGGTCTTCGCTCCCCGGGCGCAGCTGCCTGCCGTATTCGTGCGCAACGCCGATGGGAGCGAGTCTCTGGTCAATTTCGACATGCGAGGCGATGAGATGATCATCCAGCTCATCGCGAGGCGGTTGATTCTGAGGCGAGGCAGACTCTCCGGCTGCATCCTCGACCGGGCATACCGCGGAGGCGGCCGGCGGCTCGTCACTGGAACGATTGCGCCGGATGTCTGGCGCGTGACCCGCGGGGTGACTCCTCGGAACCGGCCTCCGCGAGGCGCTCGAGCGCCTTCGGGAGACCCGCGATGACCCGTCTCAAGTGGCCGTTCCGGCGGTGGGTACCGCGTCGTGGAGGGCGAGAAGGGTGTGATGATGCGAGTCCTCCCGAAGGGACCCATGCTCCGCGTACCATCCGCGGGGAGCGCGGGAGGACCGTGGCAAGCGGGTCGAGATCGCTGCAATCGCGACTCAATGGGGTGTTGGCGGGTGCGCTCGGCATTGGGATCGGCATCGCCATGCTGGGCTGGTATTACTCCGAGGCGGCGCGCGGCTCGAAGCCGCCTGCGATTGCCGTGCGGCAATTGCGCCCGGGCGCCGGAGGCATGGCCCTTCCCCCGCTCGGTCCGATCGAGATGCCTCGGCTCGAGCCCATGCCCGCGCAGCCGCTGGCCGCTGCCGCCGTGGCATCGCCCCTCACCCCGCTGGTATCGGGGCCGACCATGGCGCGGTTTGCCGAGCCCGCAGTGCCCGAACGCCCGCAGCCGCAGGCCCTCGATGCTCGTTCCAAAGGGGACCCCGCACACCGCGCGGCGCTCGCCCGGCGTCTCTCCGGCGCAGTGTTTGCTCACCCGGGCGGCGGCGGGACGGGGGTGATCGCGGCGGCCGCACGAACTGCGGACGAAGGCGCGAGTTCCGATGCCCTGGATCCGGCTGTTGCGGACAGCCATGCCCGAGGCGGGCGTGACTCCGACACCCTGCGTGCGCTCTTGCGTCCTAGCGTTCTACGCGCAACGCGGGCGCAACTCCTGCCGCAGCAGCGGCTGCTCCTTCCCAAGGGAACCTTCATCGATTGCACGCTCGAGACGGCCATCGATTCGAGTCTGCCGGGCATGACGACCTGCGTGACCGCCACCGACACCTTCAGCGCCGATGGCACCGTGGTGTTGCTCCCGCGGGGCACGAAACTCATCGGGCAGACTCGCGGACAGGTGCGCCAGGGCATGGCCCGCGTGTTCGTCATCTGGGTCGAGGCGCGCACCCCTTCCGGGGTCGTCGTCCGGCTCGACTCACCGGGCACGGATGCACTGGGTCGCTCGGGGTTGACCGGTGAGGTGAACCGGCATTTCTGGCAGCGCTTCGGATCGGCATTGCTCGTATCCGGCATCGACGCAGCGGTGCAGTCGCGATTGCAGTCCGGGAGGGGAACCATCGTGCTCGATCCGATGACCTCCGAGAACGTCCTGACCGAGGAGTTGCGCGGTACGGCGGACATTCCTCCGACCGTCACGGTGCGCAACGGCGCTCGGATCGAAGTGCTGGTCGCTCGTGATGTCGACTTCAGGTCGGTGTATGAGCTCGTCCCCCGCCCCTGAGGCACGGGCCCTCGAAGCGGCCAGGGGCCACGATTCGCAGCCCGCCTCGGCGCTCGAGATGACGTTGCGTGTCCTGCGTCCTTTTCTCGACCGTCCGGGAGTCACGGAACTTTGCATCAACCGCCCGGGCGAAGTGTTCCTCGAGACGAGCGCGGGGTGGCGCCGGGACGCCCTGCCGGGGGCGGACTTCGAGTGGTGCCGCAGGCTCGCCAAGCTCGTGGCCAATCACACCCGGCAGCGTGTCGATGAGGTGACACCGCTCCTGTCGGCGGCGCTGCCGAGCGGCGAGCGGGTACAGATCGCCTTGCCGCCGGCCACCGCCCAGGGGCTCGTGGCCATCAGCATCCGCCGTCCGGCGCATACGGTATGGTCGATCGGTGAGCTCGCCGGTTTCGGAACGTTGCAGAGTACGCAGACCGCAAGCGAGGCTTTCGATGAAGCGGAGCGCGAATTGCGTGCCCTGCTCGCCGCGCGTCAGTACGAGACCTTCATGCGTCTCGCGGTGCGCAATCGGCGCAACATCGTGGTGTCGGGCCCGACCGGCTCGGGAAAGACGACCTGGACCAAGGCGCTCATTCGCGAGATCCCGGCCGATGAGCGGCTGATCTCGATCGAGGATGCGCCGGAGCTGGTCCTCGACGGCCATGCGAACCACGTACGGCTCTTCTACAGCAAGGACGACCAGGGTCTCTCGAGGGTAACCCCGCGGCAGCTCCTCGAGGCCTGCCTGCGCATGAGACCCGACCGGATCCTGCTAGCCGAACTGCGTGCCGAGGAGGCGTTCGACTACCTGCGCAACGTCAGTTCCGGGCATCCCGGATCGATCACCAGCGTGCACGCCTCGAGCGCCTCCCTCGCGTTCGAGCAATTGACGCTGCTCGTCAAGCAAAGCCCCTGCGGGCGCCAGCTCGCCCGGCGTGACATCCAGAGCCTCCTGCACCTGCTGATCGATGTGGTCATTCAGTGCGGACTCGAGCGCCACCGCCGTTGCATCCGAGAGATCTGGTATCGACCCGAGCGCCGAGGTCCTCAGGCCGCCGGATCCGATGGCGCAATGCGTCCTGAATCATCGGGACGACATGCGGCCGCACCTGCAAGGCGAGCCCCGCGCGGCACACTCCCACGGTATGACGCGTGGCGCCATGACTGAATTGCATGATGACGATCAGACCCTGCGGATGGGGCTCCTGATGGAAGCGGCGCAGGCCCAGCAGCGCCTGGCGCAGTCGAGTCTCGAGCGGCTCGATGCGAACGCGCGTGAGCTCGATGCCACCGTGCGCGACGAAGTGCGCCGGACGCTGACGGAGACGGTTGCGGGCCTGACGCTCGAGACGGAGCAGGCCGCCGATGCGCTGCGACGTCTGCGCCGGATAGCGGATCTGCGCGTACTGGCTTGGACGGTCACCGTCACGCTGATCAGCGTCGCGGTGGCGATCGGCGCGATGAGGTGGGCGTTGCCCTCTCCCGGGCAAATCGAATCGCTGCGCGCCCGTCGCGCGGCTCTCTTGGCCGAAATCGAGCGGCTGCGGGAACACGGGGCGCAGATCGATCTGCGGCGCTGCGGCGTACGCCGGCGGCTGTGCGTTCGTGTTGATCGGCGCGGTCCGGGGTATGGCGCGCACGGCGAGTACCTGCCGGTAGAGGGGAAGTGAGTGGCGGTCCCCTGGATGCACATCCCCGTTACGGCGCCGCGCCTCGGTGCGGCGCTTTTGCTCGCGGTGTTGGTGATGGCCGCGCTGCTTTGCGGACGCCATCGCTACCGCGACACCCACCTTCGCGGCGCGAGGATCAAGGATGGCAGGCCGGCGCAACGGCGCGCCGCGCGGCTGAAACGCAGACATTCGTCCGCGGTATTGACGTTCGCCGGGGTACGCATCGGACCCGAGGAGGAGACCCGCCACTTCAAGCTGATCGGGGCGACCGGTGCCGGCAAGTCCACCGCCATCGGGGAGCTCCTCCGGGGGGCGCTCTCGCGCGGCGATCGCGCGGTGGTCGCGGACCCGCACGGGAGCTACCGGGCGCGCTTCTTCGACTGCCGCCGCGGTGATGTCATGCTCAATCCCTTCGAGCCAGGGTCCGCGAAGTGGGACCCTTTGGGCGAACTCGGCCTCCCGGGAGATGCGGAGCATCTGGCGGCGAGTCTCATTCCGATGGGCGAGCACGCCCCGGATCGGGAGTGGAGAGCCTATGCACGCACCTTTCTGACCGCCGTGCTCAGGCGCTCTCACGAGGGCGGCCGCGATACCGCCGAGCTGTGGCGGCTCATTGCCGTCGCCTCGAGTGCGGAGCTGAGCGCTCTCCTGCGCGGGACTGCGGCGCAGCCCTTCCTCGAGCCGGAGAACGCCCGCATGTTCGGCTCGATTCGCTCCGTCGCCGTATCCGCGGCCGCTGCGCTCGAGCACGTGAGCGCGCAGCGCGCCCGCGCCTTTTCGGTGAGAAGGTGGGCGAGGGAGGGGCGCGGAGTGTTGTTTCTACCCTATCAGGCCGGTGAGGTCGCCGCGCTTCGTTCCCTCATCGCCTCCTGGGTGCGCCTGGCGGTGTTCGAGACCATGGCCGAGGAGCGCGATCACCGGCTGTGGTTCGTCGTCGATGAGCTCGATGCGCTCGGGGCCATCGATGGGCTGAAAGACGCGCTCGCGCGATTGCGAAAGTTCGGTGGACGCTGCGTCCTCGGCATGCAATCCATCGCGCAGGTCGCTTCCACGTACGGTCCCGGTGATTCACAGACCATCATCGAGAACTGCGGGAACACGCTGCTCTTGAGATGTTCGGCGAGCGAGCGCGGGGGCACCTCGCAGTTCTGCTCGCGTCTCATTGGGGAGCAGCAGGTGCAGCGCCGCTCGATTTCCCGCAGCCGAGGGGGCCTGGGCGGATTTGGCTCGGGTGCGCGCGGGGCGCAGCGCTCGATGCAGGTGAGCGAGCAGCGGGTGACGGAGGCTGCGGTGCTGGCGTCGCAGTTCGAGCAGCTTCCCGATCTCGAGGGCTACCTTAAGACCGCTTCCTCGCCGGTGTGGCTGCGGCTGCGCCTGCGGCGCGTGGCGTGACCGGCCGATCCGCAGGCCTTGCCCCATGGCGATCTATCTCCTGCAGATCACGCCGGTCGCGCGCTCGCAGGGACGCAATGCGCCCGCTTCGGCCGCCTACCGGGCGGGGGAGCGATTGCGCAATGAGCGGACGGGGGCGGTATACGATCACCGTGGCCGCGACGACGTGCTGCACAAGGAGATCATGCTGCCCTCCGACCTCGAAGAGAGCGCCGCCGCGCAATGGGCTCGCGACCGCTCCACTCTGTGGAACGAGGCGGAGCGCGCGGAGCGACAGAGCAATTCCCGCGTGGCGCGCGAGTACATGATGGCATTGCCGTCTGAGTTGTCCGCCGAGGAACGGGTCGCTCTTGCGCGGACATTCTCCCGGGAAATCGCCGAGCGCTACCACGTGGCGGTCGACCTCGCCGTCCATGCGCCGCGGCCGCAGGGGGATTCCCGCAACTTTCATGCACACCTGCTGACCACCACCCGTCAGATTACCCCGGAGGGATTGGGCGCGAAGACCGGACTCGACATGGACGATATGGTGCGCGCGGAGTTGGGCCTGCTGCCGAGCCGCAAGGAGTTCACCGCGGTGCGCGCCCGATGGGCGCAGATGACCAACGAGGCGCTCGAGCGGGCGCACGTTGCGGCGCGCGTGGATCACCGGAGTCTCGAGGCGCAGGGCATCGATCGGGAGCCGAGACCTCAGCTGCCGCGGGCGGCAATTGCCGCCGAAAGGCGGGGCGAACGGAGTGAGATCGCCGAGCGGATCCGGGCGCGATATGAGGAGAGGGTGGCGGCGCGGCAGGCCCGACGGGAGCTGCGCCAATTGCAGCCGGTGCCGGCGCGCGAGGCGCCGGCCACGCGCGGCCGGGAGGATCTGGCGTACCAGTCGGCGCAGAATTGGCGGATGAAGTACGGTGGGCAGGCTCATCGCGCCCCATCGGCCCTCGATGAGGCACATCAGGCCGCGCTCAACTGGCGGCGATATCGGGAGCAACAGATGAAGGAAGCGCCGGATGCCGCGGGCGATGCGGCGCGGCAAGCCAGGCAGGAATGGCAGAAGTATCGCGAAGAGCATGCCAAGGACGCCCCGGACCCATCGGTGTCAGGTCAGGCGGAAAACACGCTTCAGTTGGAACTCACTCGCCGGGACCGCGGCCATGACTATTCCCTTTGATCGCCAGGCGGACCCTTGGTGCAGCGGTGCGGCAATCCGCTACATTCGATTTGCCTCGTTTTACGTCCATTGCCCTTCGGGTGAAGGTACGGCATGCCGGCGGGCGCGCTCGATGTGCGCGCGGCTGAAGCAAGCCGATAGCCGTGCCCTGCCGCAATTTGCGGCTGAAGTGTGGTGGGAAAAGATGACCGACGGGCGATTCGCGGCCCTTTTTGGCACCGAGGTGGTGTTGGTGCCCGTGCCCGCGAGTTGCCCGCGGCCCTCGGCGGCCTGGGTGGGAGCGCGGCTCGCGTGGTGCCTGAAGGAAATGGGTTTGGCGCGTGCAGTCTGGCCCTGCTTGAGGCGCCGCTACCCGGTCAGGAAGTCGGCGTTCGCATCGCCAGGTGAGCGGCCCACGGTTCTCGAGCACTATGCCTCGTTTGAGGTGGCCGCGAACCGCGTGGGCGCCGGGCCGGCCGGGCGGGTGGTGCTCGTCGACGATGTCATCACGCGCGGCCGCACGCTGCTTGCCGCCGCAGCCCGTCTTCGCGAGGCGTTTCCGGAGTGCGAGATGGGCGCCTTCGCCCTCATGCGCACCTTGGGCCGGGGTGAGGCGCCTGCGCGCAATCCGGACCCGTGCGAAGGGCAGGTGCGGTGGCAGCGCGGAGATGCGCTGCGGATTCCCTGAGACGGGTGCGCGTCCCGCAGGTCAGTTGAAGTCGGCGCTGTAGGCGAGCATCACACCGCCGCGCACCGGCACGACCGATACGTCGTAGTCGTCATCCTCGCGCTCGGCCCTGCGGTTCATGATGAAGTGGGCGGTGGCCATGCCGAGTGCGGCGCCTGCGACGGTATCCGAAAGCCAGTGAGCATTGTGCTTCAGACGCTGGTAGGCGGTGAAGGCGCCGATCCCGTAACCGAGCGTGCGGCGGATCCAGCGGTACTTGGGGTTGCCGGACTCGGCGAGCACCGTGCCGATGGCGAATGCCGCCGTGACGTGCTCGGAGGGGAAGGAGGTCCCGCCTCTGAACCAGCGGTTGGAACTCGTGGTCTGGTATGGCCGTTCACGTCCAATCGTGTACTTGAGCGCGTATGCCGAAACGAAGGAGAGTCCGGCGGACTCCAGCATGTTCCAGGCCTCGCTCTTGCCGGCGTGGCTGCCGATCAGTTCCGCGTAGCCCCAGGTGGCCGCGAAGGCCGCGAAGCCGGGCAGCGCATCGGTGATGGTGCTGGAGGATTTGGGCTTGGGGCCGTACGGCAGCGTCGAGCCCCCTACGAAATGGGTGCGCACCTGGGTGTCGTAGTGATGCGCCACGGCGATGGCCGCGAGCGCGCCGCCGAAGTACTCCCACTGACGCGTACGCCAGTGGATCGGGGCGGTGAAGTAGGCCTTCGCGTCCCCGAGGGTGCGCAGCGTCAGACCCTTGAGGGTCCGCGGCTGCGGGTAGCGGATGGGACCTGAGCCGGTGTCGGATGCCGCGGGCCCGCTTTGCACCGTCGAGGTGGGTGCCGCCTGCTGCGCTTGCGCGCCAAGTGCAGATGCCATGAGCCAGGCGTTGCCGAGAATCACCGCGGCGAGGGAGCGAGTTCTGATGTGCATCGCGCGATTGTAGGGGGAAACGCCGGTCCGCGGCAGGAGACGCCGCCAATAAAATCCTCGAGCTTGCATTTTTCGCAAGCTTCTGCCAGGAGCCGGCGTGCTCTGTTGGCCCCGCTGCGACATTGACAGCCGGCCACGCGAGGTGTCACACTAATGACGTGACACTACTGCGCGTCGAGTTCCGCCCCGGCCAGTCGATCTTCGAGCAGGTGGTGTTCGCGGCCATCAAGGCCTTCGTGAGTGGCGAATTGCAGCCGGGCCAACCCTTTCCCTCGGTGCGCGCGCTTGCGGCGGACCTGAAGATCCATCCGAACACCGCGCACAAGGTGGTGCAGCACCTGATCCAGGAGCGTTGGCTCGAGTCCCGCCCCGGGATCGGCACCGTGGTCGCCGAGCAGCCCGATGCGCGTCCGGGAGACCGCAGGCGGCTGCTCAAGCAGCAGGTCGAGCAGTTGGTCGTTGAGGCAAAGCGGGTCGGGGTGCCGCTCGAGGATCTCATCGACACCGTGCAATCCCAGTGGCGCTCGCTCGAGACGGGTCCGGGGGGACGAAAATAATGAGCCTGGTGCAAACAGAGAATCTCTGGCGTCGGTTCGGGCGCCACGAGGCCTTGCGGGGTCTTACCCTTTCGGTGCCCGAAGGCGGCGTCTACGCCCTGATCGGCGCCAATGGTGCCGGGAAGACGACCGCCCTCAGGGTGCTCGTCAATCTCCTTGAGCCGACGCGCGGCGCCGCATCGGTCCTTGGCACCGATTCCCGGCGGCTCTCGCCCGGGATCCTCGCCCAGATCGGCTACGTCTCGGAAAATCAGGCACTGCCGGCACGGTTGCGCGTGGGCGAATACTTCGACTATCTGCGCCGACTCTATCGGCGCTGGGACCCGGCTCTGGAGGGCTCGCTTCGCGAGCGCCTGCAGCTGCCGCAGCGTCAGCGCATCGGGGCGCTCTCGCACGGTGTGCGCATCAAGGTTGCTCTGGCCGCGGCGCTCGCTTACCGGCCCCGCCTGCTCATCCTCGATGAGCCGTTTGCGGGGCTCGACATGCTGGTGCGCGAGGAGTTCATGGAGGGGCTGCTGCAGCAGGCGGGTGATCTCACCATCCTCATCACCTCGCACGAGCTGCCAGAGATCGAGAGCGTCACGACGCACGTGGGCTTCATTCACCTCGGCCGCATGCTGTTCGAGGAGCCCATGAGTGAGCTCGGCGCCCGTATGCGCGAGGTACGCATCACGTTGGCACAACCCGCCTCCATGGGCGCACCGTGGCCGCGCGAGTGGCTCGATGTCCGCGCCTTCGGCAACCTGCTCACGTTCGTCGACACCCGCTACTCGGAAGAACACTTGGGCGAGCGGATCCGCTCCCTGGTGGGCCCGGCGCGGCAGATCGATGTCGCGCCCATGTCCTTGCGCTCGGTATTCACGACCATCGCGCGTGCGGCGCGCGACGGTGCTCTGCCATGAGCGCTCAATCGCGAATCGGCGTTGCGTGGACGGTCTTGAGAAAGGATTTCCGGCTGCTCTGGCCGCTGGTGGCGGCGAGCGCGCTGCTGCAGGGGCTGCTTGCGGTCATCCAGCATCATGCGAGCCCGTTCGATTTCGCAACCGCCCGGCAGGCGGCGGCGGCGCTTGTGACACTCGGTGTCGCACTGTCCATGGTGCTGGTGATCGCGATCACGGTGCAGCAGGATCCGCTGCCGGGGGCCAATCAGGACTGGGTGGTTCGCCCGATCGGCAGGTGGGATTTGCTTTGGGCGAAGCTGCTCGCAGTCCTTCTCTTCATCCACGGGCCGCTCTTCGCGGTGCAGCTCTTGCAGGGGCTCTCCGAGGGATTCGGGCTCGCGCGGGTCCTGCCTGCGGTCTTGTTGAGCAATGCCGAGATTGCGCTGGTGTTCACCCTGCCGGTGACGGCCATCGCGGCGGTGAGCCGCAGCGTGGGCGAGGGGATCCTCGTCTCGCTCGGCGCGTTCTTCGGCCTGATCCTGATCCTGGTGCTCTTCGGGGTTTTCCACTACCTCGCCACCGGCTCGTGGCGATACACCCAGCCGGTGAACGGCACGGGCGTCGAGTGGGTTTGGGACTCACTGAGTCACGTGGCGCTGCTCTCGACCACGGTTGCGGTGTTGCTGCTGCAATATGGCCGGCGCCGCACCCTGCGCTCCAGGATGGTGTTCGGTGCCGGGCTCCTCGTGTTCATGTTCGTGCCCTGGCTGCCCTGGCGGCCGGCGTTCGCGCTTCAGGAGTGGCTCGGTCCGCAGGGCCCGGGAGGGCGGATATCCATCGCCTTCAGCACCCCGCCGCACGGCGGCTCTGCGCCCATTCCCGCGGCTACCCCTGAGATGCTCGGCAGCGTTGCCCGGCGCGAGGGCGAGGATGGCGGCATCGTGAGCGGGAAGAATCCCAAGGATTTCGTGCGGATCGTCGTGCCGCTCACGGTCTCGAATCTGCCCGCCGACTCGATTTTGCGCGGTGACCGGGCCAAGGTCTGGTTGATGGGCCCGCACGGCGCGCTCTACTGCGGTACCAGCCAGGTCTTCGACCTGCGCGCGCCGGTGGGAGGCGGCGAGGCGGTGCTCGGGCAGGCCATCGATATTGCGGCACTCACCTATGAGCGCCTGGCGCACGAGCCGCTCGAGCTGCGAATCGATTACTCGCTCACGCTGTTGCGGGCGCGGACCGTGGGGACGCTGTCCGTGCCGGGCACTGCCGATCTGCCCGGTCTCGGGCGCTGCGCCGATCAGGCCGATTCGCCCAAGCGCCTGGTGGTGGCCTGCATGACCGTGGGTGCCGAGCCGCCCTGTGTGTCGATACGTCTCGACCCGGCTACCGGTGGCGCGCGAGGGCCGCAGACCTCTCGCTGCAGGCCGGACTACGAACCTGTCGCACTGCGTTTTGCCGCGAAGCCGTTCACTCGGTTCCAAAAGCTGTTGCCGCCTGCCGGTTCCAGGGCTGCGCATCAGCGCGTATACCCGCTCGCCGGAGCCCATGTGCGCTTCACGCTGTACGAGCCGCTGGCGCACTTCTCGAGGCGGCTGCAGATCGAGGGGCTGCAACTGAGCGAATGGCGGGCGGCGCCGCCTCAGGCGCCGCGCCCCGCCCCGGGGCCGGCTTCGGCCAGCCCCTGACTCCGGGGCATGAGAGCCGCTCGAGAGCCCGCGCCCCACTCCCCCAGGGGCCCTTGACAGCGAGTCACATGTGTCACAGTATTAGTGTGACACATGCCGATGGGAGGGATCGGGACCGTGATTCTCATTATTGGAGGCGGGTGCGCGCTCTGGGCCCTCAGCGCGGCGGCCACGCTCCTTGCCGGCGCGTTCGTCGGCGGGATCCTCGTCGGTCGATGCTGTCAGAGGGCAGAGGTGCGCTCATGAATCAGGCGGCGATGGTCGGCATCCGGGCGCCCTCGGACGGTCGCGCCACACTCACCGTGGCGACGCGGCTGTGGTTTCTGGTCATGCTCATCGGGCAGTGGGCGTTTCTCTATTACCTGGCGGGCTTCTACGTCCGATCGATCGTGACGGGTCACCCCGAGGAGTGGAACCTGAATCACATGCTGCCCAGGGGTTATGTCGCTGCAGACCCTCATTGGGATCTGTACCTCGGCGTCCACGTGATGCTCGCCGCGGTCATCGCTTTCGGCGGCACACTGCAAATGATTCCGTGGATCCGCGCACATGCTCCCGGGTTCCACCGCTGGAATGGCCGGGTGTTCATGCTGACCGCGCTCGGTGGCGGCCTCACGGGTTTGTGGATGTTGTGGATGCGCGGAGCGGACCTCGGTGGTGGCACCGTGGGGAATATCTCGCTCACCCTGGATTCGCTGTTGATCGTCGTCTTCGGCGCCATCGCATGGGCGCGGGTCCGCGAGGGCCGGATCGAGGCCCACCGTCGTTGGGCGCTGCGGCTGTTCATGGTCGCCAACGGCGTATGGTTTCTGCGCATCGAGGTCTTCGGGTGGTACCTCCTCACCGGCGGGATTGGCCTCGGGGAGAATCTGACCGGGCCGGCCGGCCTCTGCTTCGGCTTCGCCAGTTACCTGCTGCCGCTCGCGCTGTTGCAGCTGTACCTGCGCGCGCGGGACGGCGGCAGCTACGGCGCGAGGATCACGGCCGCGGCCCTCGTGTCGCTGTCGACGGCTTACATCTGTGTCGGGACATTTGGCCTTACGATGGCGCAGCTCCCCCTGCTGCCCCACTTTTGAGGCGCGAGTCTGCTCCACAGGCACCCGATGCCGCCCGCCCGCGCGCTGTCAGGGGTGCCCCAGCATCGTCGCCGCGAGGGCGAGGAGCAACGCAGGCGGCATCACGAGCGCGCCCAGCTTAAGGAAGGTCCGGGCGTCGATGTGCACCTTTTCGCGTCGCAGCGCGACGAGCCACAGAATGGTGGCCAGCGAGCCGGTCACCGAGAGATTGGGGCCGAGGTCCACCCCGATCAACAGGGCGTGACGGAGCGAGGCGGCCTCGTGCGCCGCGTCCATCGAGCCCGCGATGAGCGCCACCGGCAGGTTGTTCATGACATTGCAGGCCACCGCGATGGCGCCTCCAGCCACGAGAATCGCGAGCTGGCCGGAGCGCGCGGCAAGCTGTTGCAGCGCGGTACCGAGGGCCGCGAGGAGTCCGGTGCGCTCGAGCCCCGCCACCAGGACGAACAGGCCCGCCACCAGCGGCAGCACGCCCCATGAGACATTCCTCACCAGATGCCAGGGCCTGCGCCGATCGAGCAGCACGGCGACACACACCGTCAGGACGCCCGCGGTGAAGGTCGGCAGGCCGAGCTGCCGGCCCGTTGCCGATGCCCACAGCAGCGCGATCGCCGTGAGCGCGATGCCGCATGCCGCGAGTGCCGCACCGCGGGTCAGCCTGGGCACCAGCACATGGGTCGTGAACGGCCTATCGAGCGCGGCGCGTTGCGTGACGCGCAGCGCAACGTAGGTCGCGACGATGGCTGCGAGAGCGGGAAGAGAGAAAGCCCTCAGCCATGCCCCGAGCGTGGGCAGATGGCTGGCATAGACCACCAGGTTCGCGGGATTGGCGATCGGCAGCAGAAAGCTCGCCGCGTTGGCGATGAATGCGCAGATCAACAGGTAGGGCAGCGGCTCGGTGCGCGCGTGACGTGTGGCCGCATAGACGGCCGGGGTCAGCACGACGGCGGTCGCATCGTTCGAGAGGAACGCCGTCACCCCGATTCCCACGAGATAGATGAGAGCAAACAACCGCTCGGGCGATCCCCGCGCGCCGCGCACCGCGTGCGCGGCCAGCCAGTCGAACAGCCCCTCCGCGCGCGCCAGCTCCGACAACAGCATCATGCCCGCGAGGAAGAGGTATACGTCGGTTCCCTTGCGCACCGCCGACCAGGCCTCGTGCCACGACACCAGGGACCCCAGGACGAGAAGCGCGGCGCCCGCCACCGCCCAGATGACCTCCGAGAGACCCCAGGGGCGAAACAGGATGCCGAAGATCGCGATGGCGGCGATCAGCCAGATGGTGTCGTTGACGAGGCCTGCGTGCAGGAGCGGCACGTGCTGTCCCTGAGGATGGGTGCGCCATTGAACTTGGGCGCCGCGCGCCCGTCAATACGGCCAGCCTCGAGCCCACGTCCGATCCCCTCATCGAGAGGGGGCGTTTCTTGGCAGTGCGTCCGTGAGGCCGCCTTGCGCGGCTACGACGACGGTCGTAGACTCGGCCCATGACGCGCTACCGCCTGCCGGCCGATGACCTCGAGTACGCCGTGCTCGCCAGGCTGTGGCAGCTCGGCACCGCCTCGGTACGCGAGCTGCACGAGCAGGTGGGTGTCCCGCAGGGTCTCGTGTACACCACCACCGCCAAGGTGATCGACCGGTTGCGCGAGAAAGGCCTGGTTCAGCGCCAGCGCAAGGGTACGGCGTTCCTGTACCGGCCTCGCGTGGCGCGCGAGGAGATCGAGCGTGCCAGGGCGCGCAACGCCCTCAGCCGTCTCCTCGGCTCAACGCCCCGCGCGGCGGTGGCGGCCCTGGTAGAGGCGGCCGACGACCTCGATCCGACGCTGCTCACCGAGCTCGAGCAGGCGGTGGCCGCGCGCAGGAGGGCGAAGGATGGAACGTGAGACCCTGGTCACGCTGTTGAGCATGATCTTCGGCGGACTCGCGCTGCAGGTGCTGGCGGGCTTGCCGGCGGGGGGTTCCGCCGCAGTGGATCCCGCGGTGCTCGAACGGCAGACATGGCTCGCCGTGTGCTCGCCTCTCGCGCCGGTGTTGGTGATCGCGGCGTGGCTCATCGGTTGGGCCTTCACCCAGCCGGATCCCGTGACGGGACTCGATCCGTACGTCATCGCCGCTGTGTGGCTGCCCTTCGGTCTGCTGTTTGCGCGTGCCGCGGTGCGGGCGGTATGGGCGCTGGTGCGCAACCCACCGGAGTGCGGCGTCTCGACCTTCGGATTTCTGCAACCACAGGTGGCGTTCTCCCCCTTTCTCGCCCGTCGGCTCGATGAGCCGGTCATTCGCGCCGCGTTGGCGCATGAGCACGCGCACGCGCGGCACAGGGATCCGCTGCGCATCTGGGTCGCACAAATCATCACGGACCTGCAGTGGCCCTGGCCCCAGGCGCAGCGGCGTCTCACTGCATGGCTCGCCGCGCTCGAGCTCGCGCGCGATGAGGAGGCGCGCCGCGATCACATCGAAGGGGCGGATCTTGCCGCCGCGGTGCTCGCCTCGGTTCGCTATCTCGGGGAGCTGAGTCCCTGCGAGCGAACCGGTCTCGGCGGGACCCAGCTCGCGCACGCGCGGCTGATCGGTGACGAGACGACGCTTAAACACCGTGTGTCGCGGCTGCTGGCGCCGTCATCCCGCGCCGAAGGAGCGTCCGCCAAGTACTTCGGCCTGCGACGGGCGCTCGTGCTGATGGTCCCGCTGGTGCTTCTCGCGATGACGCTGGGTGTCCTCTACGGCCCGCGAATCATGTCTCCCCTGCTAGGACTGACCCTGTGACCCATCGTCTCGCGTGGTGCGTCGCGATTGCGGCCGTCTCGTGCTGCGCGGTCGGCACCGCCACCGCCGCCTCGGGCGCCTCCATGACCGGCACGGTGCTCGCCAGGGCGCAACCGGTCACGCGGCGCTATCGGGCATACGCCCAAGTGCGGCCCATCGCCGTCACGGCCATGCGCGCGGTCGAGGCCGGGACGGTGAGCCGGTTGGTGTTGCCTGGCGAGCGGGTGAGGGCGGGACAGGTGCTCGCGGTCCTCGCCGGTCCGCAGGCCGAGGCCCTGCTCGGCGAGCGCCGAGGTTCCCTGCGTGCCGCCGCCCTGCAACTCTCGGCCGACCGGCGCAAGCTGGCCGCGCGGCTCGTCACTCGACAGGTGGTCGCGGCGGATGAGGCGGCGTTCGATCATGCGAGGGGCCAGCTCCGCGTGGCACTGCAGACCCTGACAGTGCGCGCACCGGCTGCGGGTCAGGTGTTGTCGGTCCACGCGGCAGATGGCGAGCAGCTCGCCTCGGGTCAGCTCATCCTCACCCTCGAGACCGGCCGCCCCTGGCTCGAGGCGAGGTACTACGGGACCGAGGCGCTCGCCATCCGTCCGGGAGTGACGGGATGGTTCCATCCCATCTCGGGGGCCGCGGTGCCCGTGCGGGTGAAGACCGTCTCCCGGGCGCTCGGCGCCGATGGCGCAGAGGAGGTCGGGCTGTTGCCGATGATCGCGCCCGGCGGCGGTGCGGCGCTGGCGGCCGCATGGCGCACTGGCCAGTGGGGCACCGTCACGCTCGAGGGTGCCACCCGGTCCCTGGTGGCGGTACCGAGCCGCGCGCTCATTCTCGATCGGGCGCAGTGGTGGGTACTGGTGCGCACCGCGCACGGCGACCGTCGCCAGCGGGTCGTGCCCGGACCTTCGCGCGGTTGGCAGACTTTCATCGAGCAAGGGCTCGAGCCCGGTGAGCACGTCGTGGTGCAGAACGCGTACCTCGAGTTCTACCACGGGATCGCCAGCCGCTACACGCCGCCGAACTGAGCGCAATGTCGCAGACGTCCCCGCTCGGCTCCGCGCCCGGTCGCCCCGGGCCACCGGCCGCAAGAACGGTCCCTCGCGCACTGACGCACCCGCTCCTTTGGCTGCTGCTGCTGACGGCGGTGATCGGATGGACCGCCTACGCGCTCGTGCACATCCCGGTGGAGGTGCTGCCGGAATTCAACTTCCCGCAGGTGAGCGTGTTCGTGCATCTGCCGGGAGCCACCGCGACCGAGCTCGAGAGCCTCGTTGTCTATCCGCTCGAGGGCGAGATCCTCGCGCTGCCGAATCTCAAGAGCCTGCGCTCCAGCATGGGCAACGGAACCGTCGAGGTCGACGTGCGTTTCCGCAGGGGCACCTCCTCGGAGCTTGACCTCCAGGCGGTCAACGGCGCCATCGATCGAGCCCGCCGGGAGCTGCCGCTTGCGGCGCATCCTCTCGCCCAGATCATGGGCAACGCCATCAACGAGGTCATCGATGAGACCGCGCGGATCCCCCCCGGAGTCGCGCCTGCGCAAGTGGAGCGCGCAGTGCTCTCCAATGTGGCGCCGGCGCTGCGCGCGCTGCCCGGGGTGCAACGCGTGGAGGTCTACGGCGCGGGCGCCGAGGCATTGTGGATCCAGCCGCAACCCGGGGCGATGCGCCGCTACGGGGTGTCCGTCACGGCGATCTCACACGCGGTGCGCTCCCAGGTCCTGCTGAAGCCCGCGGGTTACCTGACTCAAGGGCACAACGACGTCTTCATCGAGGCGCGCAGCTTGCCCGTGCATACGGCACAGCTCCTGGACATCCCGGTGCCCTCGCGCAGCGGGCCAATCCCGCTGCGGGCGTTGGCTCGCGTCGTACGCGCGGCGGTGCCGACGCACAATGCGGTCTCGCTGGATGGCAAGCCGAGTGTCGCGCTGACCGTCCTCAAGCAACCGGGAGCCGCCACGACTCCCGTCACGCGCGAAGTGGCGGCGACGCTCGCCGCCACGTTGAGCCAGTTGCCGCCCGGGGTGCGATGGGTGCCGGTCTACGACCAGGGACGCATCGTTCACATGATCGGCGTGGACCTCGGCCGCAACCTCCTCATCGGCATGGTGCTTGCCGTCGCAGTGCTCTTCTGGGTGCTGGGCGCAGGCCGGGGCATCTGGGTGCTTGCCCTGAGCATCCCGCTGTCGCTCATCATGGGCATCGCGGGGCTCTATTACGCGGGTCAGGACCTCAACCTCATGACCCTGGGGGCGCTCACCGTGGCGGTGGGGTTTCTCGCCGATGACGCCATCATCGTGCTGGAGAGCATCTATCAGCGCTGGGAGCAGGGCGATGAACATTGGCAGGGCATCTGGCGCGGCGTGCGCCAGATCGTCGTGCCGGACATCACCGGCACCTTCACCAACATCGCGATCTACGTGCCACTGCTGTTCGTAGGCGGCCTGGTCGGGATCTTCTTCATACCGTTTTCCCTCGCGATGGCGTTCGCACTGCTCGCCTCGCTCGTGGTGTCCCTCACGCTGATCCCGCTCGGGCTCGGGTTCATCAAGGCCGCCCCGGGCGGGGCCACCGCGAGCGGCGCCCGGGCGCTCGCGAGGATCCGGCACTGGAACGAGCGCCTGTTCGTCCTCGTCATGCGCGGCCCCCGTCTCAGCCTCGCCCTCACCTTCGGCGTGATGCTGCTGTCTCTGGTGGGCCTGGTGCTGATCCCGATCGATTTCCTGCCTCTGCCGAATGAGGGCGTGCTGCTCGAGTCCTTCACTCTGCCGCCCGGCAGCTCCCTCCTTGATACCCGCGCCGCGGTGGATCGCATGACGCGACGCATGCTGGCCGATCCCGATGTGGCCCACGTATATGCACGCATCGGCTCCTCGGGCGGCACCACCTACACCGAGCCCGCCTACGCCGGGGAGATGCAGGTGGCCCTCAAGCAGGGCGTCAGCGTCAATGCGCTGGATGCGATCGGCAAGCGGATCCAGAAGGAGTCGCAGCTGCCCGGGGTGCAGTTGTCGGTGGATACGCCCACCATCGAGCGCCTGGGCGAGAGCCTCTCGGGATTGCCCCAGCCGTTCGTGCTCCATGTCTTCGGTCGCAGCATCTCGCAGATGCGCATGCTGGCCGAGCAGATCACGACGAGGCTGAAGACGGTTCCCTCATTGTCCGGCATCTTCGACAATGATGGCTATCCGGTCACGCAGCTGACGATCACTCCGCGCGCTGCAGCGCTCGCGGCCTATGCGATGACTCCGGCGTCCCTCTATGCGCAAATCGATCCGCTGCTCAACGGACAGGTGCTCACGCAGGTTCCCGAGGGCAATGTGCCCCTCGATCTGTACATGCGCCTCGAGGATGCGCCGCAGCGCTCCCTCGGCTCGCTTTCCCGGCTGCCCATTCAAACCGGGCATGGCTGGACGTCTCTTGGGATGCTCGCGGGGCTGCATCTAGAGCAGACCCCGAACCAGATCGAGCACATCGCCGGCGCCCGCGCGCTCGATATCCTGGCGACCCCCGAGGGAACGCTCGGCACCACGGTGGCCGCGGCGCGCCAGGCGCTCAAGGGGCTGAAGCTCCCGCCCGGCTATCGCATCGCCTTCGGAGGGCTCTTCGCCGAGCTCGAGCGGGCGGCGCTCGGGCTTGGCGTCGCCTCGCTTGCCGCGCTGTTGCTCATGATCGGCATCCTCGTCCTGCAGTTCGACGGGCTGTTGGTGCCTGGGATCCTGCTGCTCGAGATTCCGCTCGCCATCACCGGCGGCATGGTCGCGCTGCTCGTGAGCGGCGTGGGCCTTAACGCCACCGGCATCATCGGCTTTCTCACCCTCATCGGCATCGGATTGCGCCACAGCATCGTGCTGCTCGATCGCGCCCGGCGCAACGAGGCCGAGGGGATGCCGGTGGAGGAGGCGGTGCGGGAGGCCATCCAGGTGCGCTTCCGGCCCATCGTGCTCACCGTGGTGACCGCAGCGCTCGGCATGTTGCCGACGGCGCTCGGGCTCGGCCAGGGAGCCGCGCCCGAGCAGGGGCTCGCGGTGGTGATTCTCGGGGGACTCCTGTGGAGCGCGGTGCGCGCAACCAATCTGATCCCGGCGTTGTACCTGTATTGGCGGCGCAAGCAGATCGCCCGGGAGGCGCGTGCATGAGGCGGCGGTGCCCGCGGTACGGCCTCTGGGCGATGATGGTGGTGAGCGCAATGCTTTCCGGCTGCGCGCTCTATCGCGCGAAGCCGCTGCCTCCGGGGCCAGACCTGGCGGGTGTCGCGGCATTGCGCGTGCCGGCGCGCAGCTTCGGGTTGCCTGGCTTGAAACCCGCGCCGCTCGATCCGGCGAAGGGGTTCACGGCCGTCAATCTCATGGAGCTCGCCGTGGCGGGCGATCCCAAGCTGAAGGCGGCGCGCGCCAGCGCCGGAGTGGCGCGCGCCCAGCTCTTTGCCGCAGGGCTGCTGCCCGATCCGCGTATCGCCGCGGGTATCTCCAGATCGGCGCTGCACACTGGCTACAGCGTCGGACTCATGGAGGACGTGCGTACGCTGCTGACGATGCATGACGCAGAGGCAGCTGCCGCCGCACATTCGCGGCAAGTGAACCTCGAGATTCTGTGGCAGGAGTGGCAGGTCGCCGAGCGCGCACGGGAGCTCTTCCTGCAGGCGCGCGAGGCGCAACGGCTGCGCACCGTGCTGGCGCCAGAACTGCGTGTGCTCGCCGAGCTTCTCGGGAGTGACGAGCATGAGCTCTCGCGCGGCGAGGTCGGGGCGGGACGGGTGGCCGCGGAACTCGCCGAATGGAATGCCGCCGAGAAGCAGTGGCGCGTCCTCGCGCTCGAGGACAACCGGGTCTGGCACGAGATCGACGGGCTGCTCGGCCTGCGCCCCGGCACACGGCTGCGGCTGCGGCCCGGGGCCGAGTCACACTCGCTTTCGAGGCGCCGGTTCGAGGCGGCGCTCGCCGCATTGCCGCGTCGCCGCCCGGATTTGCGGGCGCTCAGAGCCGGGTACGAGAGCGCGCAGGAGCGGCTGCGTATCCAGATCCTGCGCCAGTTTCCGATGCTCAGCGCCGGAGTGCAGAGAGCCGAAGCAGCGGATGATGCGGTGCACACGTATGGCTTCGATGTGACGCTGACTCTGCCGCTGTTCAACCGCAACCGCGGGGCAATCAAGCTGGCGCGCGCGAGTCGCGCGTACCTCTATCGGCTCTACCAGTCGAATGTCGATGGGGCGGTGAACCAGGCGGACCAGTTGTTCGATGCCGGGCGCATCATGCGCCGCCAGCTGCGCGCGGCGCAGCGGCACCTCGCGCAGCTCATGCGCACCCGCGCGGCCGCACACGCGAGCTTCGAGCGTGGTGAGCTCGATCTGGCCGACTACGCCACCGTGCTCGCCAATGTGGATTCGGCGCGCATGCAGGTGATCATGCTGCGCGATTCGCTTGCCCGCGCGCGCTCGGCGCTCACCATGGTGCTGGCGCTGCCGCTGTGAAGCGCGCTCGCGGATCGCTCAGGCGGCGGTGTCGTGGGCAGAGTTCGCCCGCGGGCCGATCACCTCGTCGAACTTGCCGAAGAAGCGCTGATACAGCACCAGATATAACGCCTGCAGGCCCGCGGCGATCAGAAAAGGAAGGACGAACTCCCCGCGGTGGATCAGCCAGCCGCCGAGCACCGGTCCGGCCGCGCGCGGGATCTGCATCGACAGGTTCTGCACGCTTGCCGCGAAGCCCCGCCGCTCGGGACGCGTCAGCGCCGCGGCGACCGCCTGGCGCGCGCCCGCGGTTCCGCGGTTGAAGATGCTGCGAGTGGCATTCAGCGTGGCCGCGAGCACGAAGGTGGGCGCGAACGGAATCGCGAGCAACAGCGCCAGTCCCGCCATGCGCATCCCGGTTACGGCACGCACGGTGCCGAAGCGGCGGCTCAGCCAACCCGCAAGCACCGCGCCAACCGCCGCCAGCATGAAGCTTGCAGCAAGTGCGGGGCCGATGGTCGCTGGCCCCATGCCGTAGCGGCGCAGGAACCAGTAAGCGATCAGCGGCGCGATGATGCCCACCGCCGTGCCGTTGATGGCGTTGGTGAGCGCGAGCTTGCGGATCCGGCGGTTCTCCTGGCGCTTGATCTCATCTTCCCGCAGGGGCTGATGAGCCTCTACCGCTCCCGGCGCCGGAGCGCGGACCGTGCGGGTCCAGGCCACCAGGGCGAGCGAGGCGAGCGAGCCCGCCAGTGGCAGCACGAACAGCGCCCGATAGGTCGAGAGATGTCCGAAGCCATATCCGGCGAGCGCCGGCAGGGCGACCAGCGCCGCCCCGAGTCCCATGCCGAGAAAGCCGAGCGTGGCGTTGATCGAGAGCGCGCGCCGGCGCGCCTCTCCCTCCACCTCTCGGGCGATCCACGCCTGCTCGACGGGTGAGAAGGGGCCGGCGGCGCCGTTGGCGCCGCGACCGAAGCTGCCCAAGGTGGCCGCGGCGATCAATACCGCTTCGTTGGGCGAGACGATGGCGGCGCAGGCGGCGCAGGTGGAGGCGATCTCGTAGCCGATCAACAGGCCGCGCCGGCTCACGCGATCGGCCAAGGGGCCGACGATCAGGGTGAGGAGGGCGCCGAACAGCAGTCCCGCCATGAGCACCACGCCGATCGCGGGGCCATTGAAGCCGAGGGCATGCAGGTAGAGGCTGAAGCTCGCCACCGTGGCGCCCTGACCCAGGCTGCGCGCGGCGCGCGCGGCGAGCAGGCAACGGACGTTGTGCGGAAGGGGTGCAGTCACGGGCGCAGCCGTCCTGGGTCGCGACAGAGGAGACGGCCAGTATCGCGGGTGCTTTGCTCCATGCGCAACCGGCGCGAAAGCTCGAGTGGCCGAATCCGCGCGGGCGCCGTGAGCGTCGCAGGGCGCTTGGGCTTAGATGCGCAGTTGCGCGCGCTGGCTATGCAGCTGTTGCACCCACGGCTCAAATTGCTCGGCGGGCATCGCCTTGGCGAGCAGCCAGCCCTGGGCCATCGTGCAGCCGTACTGGCGCACCAGGTGCCAGTCTTCGAGCGATTCGACCCCTTCGGCGACCGTCTCGAGGCCGAGTTCGCTCGCCATGTCGAGCGCCGAGCGCAGGATCACCTGCAGGCTCTCGCGCTCGGAGGCTCCATGGACGAAGGTGCGGTCGATCTTGAGCTCCGTGAACGGAATCCGCGCGAGCTGCTGCATCGACGAGAATCCGGTGCCGTAGTCATCGAGCGAGAGCCGGAAGCCTCGCAGCCTGAGGCGCGTCAGCACGCCCAGGGCGATGGCGAGATCGCGCAGGAGCGAGCTTTCTGTGACTTCGAGCACCACCTGCTCGGCGCGCAGCTGATGCAGGTGCTGCAAATCGGAGATCTCCTTCACGAGAGCGCCCCGCTCGAGCAGATGCGGCGAGAGATTGATGGCAATCGACAGATCGAGCCCGAGCCGGCTCCAGCGGGCCGTTTGCGCCATCGCCACGTCCATGACGCGCAGCGTCAGCGCGTGAATGAGCCCATGCTGCTCGGCCACGGGAATGAAGGCATCGGGGGGTACCCATCCGAGTCTCGCGTGCCGCCAGCGGGCGAGTGCCTCCACGCCGCGCAGGCGGCAGGTGCCGATCTCGACCTGGGGGTGATAGAAGACGGTGATGTCGCCCCGCTCGAGCGCCGAGCGCAGCTCCTCAGGGTCGACCGGCTCGGCCTTGGCGGCCGGACCCATGCGCTTCACTTCCGGTTGACGCTGCAGCAGTGCCCCGAGGCTGGCATTGGTCAATGGCTTCGGCAGGCTGCCGAGGATGCGCAGGCCGAGCGCCGTGCCCATGTCCTCCACCGAGTGCCTGAGGGCGCTCTCCCGCGAGGACGCGACGATGATGGGCGAGCGGACGTGCCGTCCGGAGAGCGCCTCGAGCAGCTCGGGCCCATCCATTTTGGGCATCTCCAGGTCGACGATGAGCAGATCCGGTGGGCTCGCGAGGGAGTCGAGCAGGGCGAGGGCCGCCAAGCCGTCCTCGGCCTCGTAGATCTGGCCGATCTGCAAATCGCGGCAGAGCGCCGCCCCGATGCTCCGCTGGACGCCGCTGTCGTCGACAATCATTACTGAATCAATTGCTTGCAGCTCGGCGTTCGAGGACATGGTCTCTATGTACCCCTGCGGCAGCCCAGCCGGCAGGGGCCGGAGGCGGCGTTCGTCATACGAGTGTGTATCGACGGTGGAGCAGCTGGACTTGAGCGCGTCCCGGCCGGGGAAGTGTGACGTCCGTCGCATTCGGCACCGGCTCGCCAAAGCGCCCCGCCGGTCGTTGCGTCGGGCGGAGTTCGCCGATAGACTTGCCGTCCCTCACGGGATGGGCGGTTAGCTCAGCGGTAGAGCACTGCTTTCACACGGCAGGGGCCACTGGTTCGATCCCAGTACCGCCCACCATGAAATCAACGACTTGCGCAGCGTTCGGCTGATCGCTGTCTACTATTTCGGCGACTTGTCTACTATCTTCAGAGGTTGCGATACGGCCGGCAGACGGCGGTAGACCTTCCGCGTGAGCCGCGCGTCACCGTGTCCCAGCCGGTCGGCGGCTTCTTGGTCACTGCCCGCATCACTGGCGCTCTTGGCGCGCAGGTCGTGAAAATGGAACGTCTGGCCGCCACCATCCACATAGCGCCGCATGACTCGGTCCCAGCACGATGAGAAGCCGCTCGCTGTCATCGGGCGACCACGGCGATTGCAGATGAGCGCCTGCCGAAGCTGCGGGCGCTCGCGCAGGATCGCAGTGATTACCTCTCGCAGCTCAGGGGTCCACAGGATGAGTTGCTCGCGGCCGGTCTTGCCGCGCGCGAACAGAATCCCGTCATCAGTGAGATTGCGCCTCTCGAGCCGCAGGATCGTCGAGCGGTCCATCCCGCAGATCAGCGCGAGATTCATCGCGTGCGAAATCATCGGAGGAGCAATCGCGCGCAGCGCCAGGAATTCCTCGTCCGTCACGTATCGCCGTCGCGGGGTCGCGCCCGGCAGACGTAGGTCGGCGCAGGGATTCGGGCCATCAAGCTCGCCGAGGCGGCGGGCAAAGGTCATAACCGAGGACAACGCCTGGATTTCCTTGCGCGCCCCGGCAGTCTCGCCGCGCTGCATCCAGTATTCCCAAACATGAGAGGGGCGGAGGTCGGCGGGCGCGAGTTCGCCGAACACGGCGACGATGCGCCGCAGTCGATACCGCTCGGCTTCCTGCGTCGTGGGGGTCTTTCGCGGAAGCATGTCAGTCTCGTAGCGAGCCGCGAGCGTGCTGATGCTCACGACGTCCGACCTGGCGGCAACCATCCGCGCCAGCGCGGCCAGTGCTGTGGAGTATTCACTGCCGAGCCGTGTCCACCGCTTCCGGCCGGCCTCATACCGCACGAGGTAGTAAGCCCCGTGCTTGAGGTACACCCCTCGCGGCAAATGCTTATCGTGCGTTCTATGACGGCCCACGGGCATGATGCTAGCTCCCTTTTCGGATAGCCGCAAAATTGGGCTGCGGGCGGACTTGTGGCGGCGCGGGGCCGTCGATAGCGGTGATTGGCACGGCCGGTCTGCCGTCCGCTCGGACCCAGTGGCGGAGTCCCTGCGCCCGCAGCCAGCGGATCTGAGCAGACGGCTTCTGGTAACCCGTGAGTTCCTGCAACTGTGCGTTGGTGAGGAACATCTCAGCGACCCTCGCCATGCGCTCCGGCGAAGTACTGCGATTTCGCGGGCGTGAGGTCCGAAATGCGTAGCGGGGAGTTCATGCTACTTCTCCGCCGCGTGGGCCCCGAGAGATCGCGCTCGGCCTCTATCTGCGCACTATCGCGTCTCATCGGCGCAGAGGTCCAAACTTAGATTTTCTTGACGCGCATCAAAGACCGACGCCCAGACCCGTGACCAAGCAACGTCACTCTCGGCGCCGCGAGTGGATATAACATAAGAGTAAGGCACTCTTTACACCTGCTCCCAAGGTGCCTTATGCTTGGGATGCTGAAGAGTATCGAGCGAGGAGTTTGTTCTGCGGACGAGGCGGAGCCGAGAAAGCAGAGCACGTTCGAGGTGAAGGACTTCAGCCGACCAGCAAGTCGAAAAAAGGCACACGACCCACGGACGAACCGATGCCACAGGCGTCACCTGAAATAGGGTGATGCCCGTCCCCAAGAGGGGACGGAAACGCCTACTTGGCCGGGCAGTACAACACTGAATTTGCGACGCGACCTCACGGTTGCGGACGTTCGTGTTTACTGGCCGGCCCAACACCCGGAAATGCAATACCCGCAAGGGGAATACCGGGGGCGCTTCGCAAGGCGTAGTTGAGGGCTGGCCTCCACGGAACTTGCGAGGCCAGTCATGGGCAATCTCATCTCTCTCGCGCTGCCGGCGGCAGATCCCCCTGCGCCCGCTCGCGCCGTCCCCCTCGCCAGCATCAAGGCGTACCGCAAGACCGGCTGCGCCATCGTGTCTGTGGAGCGCGCCGGTCGCGCTCCCCACCGCCATCGCGTTTCCCTCCGCCGCTACGCCGCGCTGCGGACATGGACCATCACCGCCGCCGCACGTCGCTGGCGCACTTCCGGCGCCTGGCTGCGCTCAAGCATCGCAGTCTCGCTCTGGGAGACCCGCGCATGACTATGCGCCTCGAGCAAGAGCGCACCTGGCGGGCGCGTCTGGATCCCATGACCAGGTACTACCAGCGTCATCAGTACCTGCTGCTCGGCAACGTCAGTATCACTGTCACACGCGCTCCTGAGTCCCCGCCCACGGAGAGATGCGAGCCGTCCGCCGCCGAGCCCGAAGCACCCGCCGCACCGGAGATCGCCGAGGCAGACCGCGTGCGGACCACGGTGCGCGTGTTCCCTCCTGAGACGCTCGCGGAGGCCGCCGCAGCATTGGGCGGCATGCGGGACCAGGACGCCAAGCGGCTCAAACCCACGCTGTCGCGCGCCGCGCGCGATGACGGCTGGCGATCGGTGCCCTGGGCAGGTCCCGACGCGGTCGCGGACCCATTCGCCGACTTCGGCTCGGAATACGAGAATTTCAGGGTGGTGATCGATCACCTGTCCATGCAATGGACCTGCGCCCGACATGCGCTCGACGCTGGCGCGTCGCGCCTGGATCCGATCCTACTGGTTGGTCCGCCCGGTGTTGGCAAGACACGGTTCGCGAATGAGATCGCGCGACGAATGGGAACCCGGATGGCGGTCTACTCCGCCGGCAGCGCCCAAACCGCGTTTCAGCTGTGCGGCTCCGATGCCGGGTGGAGCAACGCCAAACCCGGCATCGTGTTCGAACTGCTGGCGCAGGGCGACAGCGCGGCACCTGTGTTGGTCATCGATGAAGTCGACAAGATCGGCTTGTGGGCGCGGGAAAATCCATTGAATGCGCTGCTCGATCTGACCGAGCCCGAGACCGCGCGGCACTACAAGGACTGGTGCCTCCAATTGATGTTCGACGCCAGCAAGATCCTCGTGATCTGCACGGCGAATGAACGAGCCGCGCTGCCCCCACCGCTCCTGTCCCGGCTCGAGGTGTTTCTCGTCAAACCACCCAGCGTGACACAGCGGCAGCTCTTTATCGAAACCTGCTTTAGCCGGCTCGTCGCGTCCCATCGGTGTCGGGATGAACTCTCGCTCGACGAGGCGAGCGTCTCACGAGCCGCCGAGACACCGGACCTGGACGTGCGCGCACTGCTACGGATGGTCCGCGCCGGCTTCGCCGCCGCGCTCGCCACGGAATCAGACCGAGTGATCCTCTCTCCACCGCGGCGCGGCGCGACAAAGCGACGGATTGGCTTTACCTGAGGTAGCGCGTGTGAAGATCCGAATCCTTTCCGACCTACACCTCGAATTCTCCGGCTGGCGCCCGCCGCCTTGCGACGAGGATGTCGTCGTCCTGGCGGGGGACATTGCGGAGGGCCGAGCGGGCATCCCCTGGGCACGAAAGTATTTTCGCGACCGCCCGATCATCTATATCCCGGGCAACCACGAGTACTACGGACGGGACATCGGCGAGTTACGCGAGGGCCTGCGAGAGAGCGGGCGCACGCACGATGTGCACGTCCTCGATGGCGACGAAGTCATTATCGACGGCGTTCGGTTCTTGGGGACGACGCTTTAGACTGACTTTGAACTCTACGACCGCGACCCGAAGACAGTAGAAGCCGCGATGCGGTGCTGTCAGGAAGGCATGGCGGATTTCCAGATCATCCGCCGGTGGGGTTCGTCTCTGCGACCCGAGGACACTCGGGAAATTCACCACGCACAGCGCGAATGGCTGCGGAGAGCTCTGTCGGGCTTCACCTCTCTCGGTGAAGGGTTTTCCGGTCCGACAGTCGTCGTGACACACCACGCTCCTTGCGCGCGCAGCATTGCGCCGCGGATTGCCGGCGACCCGCTAAATCCCGCGTTCGTCAGTGACCTCACCGATCTGATGGGCCAGACAGTGCAACTTTGGATTCACGGTCACATGCACCAGTCCTGCGACTACATCGAGCAGGGTACTCACGTGATCTGTAATCCGAGGGGGTACATCCCCCTCGAGCCGAATCCGGACTTTGATCCGAATCTGATCATCGAGGTGCCGACATGACAGAGAGCAACCAGCCCGAAAAATCCCCGCTGCAGCAGGCCGCCGACGCCTGGTGGGCCAAGCTCACCGAGGCGGAGCGAGCGGAGTGGATGGCGGCCGCGGAATACCTTTGGGGTCCCGGGACGGCCACGGTGGAGGACGCCTACATCAGGTTCTGCGCCGTCGGGTCGATCCACGAAGTCATCCGAAAGGTTCGGCGGGGTGAGTGATGGCACGCGCCAGACCGCACGAGGCAACTCAGGCACGGCGCACGGGTCGGGGGTCTGGCACCGGGGAAGTCTCGGCCGCTCCGCGCCCTACGCGGCGTCCCGCCGCTCGGAGGGCGGGCGTCCGGCCCGCCGCCTACTTTGCCGAGCTTGCGGATCTCCTGGCTACGGAGGGATACCGCGACCTGAAAGGATTGACGCTGTTGTTCTGGGCAACCGGATCGTGGTGGATTCCGCTGCTGCTGATACCGGGAGTCTGGCGCTACCTGATCAGACGTTTCCCATTCCAATCCGATCCGCTCTACTGGGGTATGATGTTTCCGCTCGGCATGTATACCGTCTGCACTGACGAACTGGTGACCGCCATGAATCTGCCATTCCTCATAGTCATTGCGCAGTTCTTTCTCTGCGTGACGCTGCTCGCTTGGGTCGCAACCTTCATCTCATCGCTGACGCAGGATCTTGTCCCCACCTTTACCGCGACGATCAGGAGCGGGTCGGTCTCTCCTCGTCGAGCATCGTAGCGTAGCCGCAAGCCGGTGCCCGCGGAACGGTGAGCGGACTGCGAACACCCCACCGTTTCGATGACCAGAATGCCTGACGAGCAATCTGCGTGGCCCAAGTCCCCGGACCATGCGCAACTTGGGATCCGCTCCCCCAGGGACGATAGCCCAGAGCTGTGCCGGCGCTGCAATGGGACCGCCGATCCGCCCTCGGATTTGACCCTGGCCGATCGAATCTGCTGACGGGCAATCACGCGCACGGGCATTCCGCGGTAAGAAGTCGTCAGCATTCTGTGAACCCGTTGACGTACGTCGCTCAGGAGTTCAGGGTTTCACTGCCCCTCAAATGAGGGGCAGTGACATCCAAGAAATGTGGACGTAGTACCTTTTCGGCCGAATGGAACGGGGGTATGTAGGAACTCATGTGGGCACGAAGACCAAAACCAGCGCCAGAATGGACTGACAAGCTGGCGCTGGCGCCGCTGTTCAGGGAATTCGGAGGGCAGAGTACCCATCGCAAGGTGGAATCCGAAGCGCATGAGGAGCAATGCCGGGCTGGACCATGCGACACAGCCTGCAGCCACGGTTCACACTTTCTCCATGCATCCCAGAGGTCTGCCGCAGCGAGTCTGGGATCTGCCTCCTCTTCAGCATGGCCCGCGGGCCGATGAAGCCTGCCGCGTTAGCACTCGCTGATCGGGAGCTGCGCGAGATGACGAGGCGATTTCGCGCGGCCCGAAGTGGCGACCCAGGGCGGTCGCTGCGGGAACGCAGTGCTGGAGCCTTCCCGTCCGGGACCCTAATCGGTGCCCGGGCCACCGTGCCTTGGGAGTCAAGTACTCACCGACCTCGCCGGTACGCAAGCGTTGATGACGGCGGATTCTTCAGGGGACGCCGCCTCATCCGTCGAGTTGGTGGCACCTGTCCGAATCCAGGGACGCCGCCGCTCACAGTCGGTCCCTGGCCCGAAGAGAATCATCATGTCTGATCCAGCAAGACCGCTGCGGTGGACTGATGCCATGGCCACCGGCATCGACACGGTCGATGAGCAGCATCAACGCCTGCTGGAGATTTTCAATCGGATCGCTCTTGCGCAGACAGGGGATATCTCGCATAAGACTGTGCTCGCGTGTCTCGATGAGCTGGTCGAGTACACACGCTATCACTTCCGGGAGGAAGAGCGGCTCATCCGACATTGGCGGGTCGATTCCAGACACCGCACGATGCATCTGCAAGCCCATGAGAGCTTTCGCGGATTCCTGCGACAAGCCCGGGTGTTCGCCGGCGAGCACGCGCCAGAGGTGACCGTCGAGCTGCTGGCGTTTTTGGCGCAATGGCTACTGCACCACATCATGGGAATGGACAGAAGGATGGCGCGCGAAATTCATCGCCTGCAGGCTGGCGGCGCATTGGATGATGACGCGCCTGCTCCGGTCCATGACGCCGGGGATGACGTTACAGAGACCGTAAGCCGGTTTACGGAACACCTGGGAAAGCAGACATTCGCCTTGCTCAGCCAACAGCAGCAGCTTATGAAGCTGCAGGCCCTGTACCGGACGTTGCTGCAGTGCGGCGAGGTGTTGAGTCATGGCCGCCAAGAGCAAGAGATGCTCGAGAGCCTCTGCACCAAACTGGTGCAGGACACCATGTTCCATACGGCATGGATCGGCAAGCCCAGCCCATCGAGCGTATTCGACGTGCTCGCGCTGGCTGGCGAGGACGCCGATCAGGTTCGAACGGCAGCGCTGGAATTGACGGACCGGGAAACCGCATCCGTCCTGGGCAAAGCCTGGAACAGGCAACAGCGGGTGGTCTGCAACGACACCTTGGCCGATCCGACGTTGCAGCCGTGGCATGCGCGCTTCGCCGAACGTCGCTGGTTCAGCATGCTCGCAATTCCGATTATGCGCGCTGGCCAAATGTGGGCGATTCTGGTGCTGGCCTCGCCCCGTCGCGGGTGCTTCGATGCGCCCACGATTGCAGCGTGTTCGCGGATCGTGACCTTGCTGGGTAATGGTCTCGATGAACTGGATGCCAAGAGCCGCTCTCGTGCGCGGCAAGCTCAGGATGCGCGCATGGCGCGCATGGCGCGCAGCGACACGCTCACCGGACTGCCGAACCGCCTGGCAATCGAGGAGTACCTGCCGCAGGCTATCGCCCGCGCGCGCCGCCGCGGCGCGTTGCTGGCGGTCGGTGTGATCGATCTTGATGATTTCAAGCCCATCAACGATCGGCTGGGGCACGAAGCCGGAGACGAATTGCTGCGGCACATCTCGCGTGGCCTGCTCGAGGGGTTGAGAGACACGGATTTCATTGCCCGCCTGGACGGCGATGAGTTCGTCGTGATTCTGGAGAAGCTCGAGGCGACGCAGCTGATGTCGCAGCTCGGCTCCGCATTGAAACGCTTGCATCGCGCGGTCGAGGCCCCCTTCAAGTTGACCACCGGCGAGATTGTTTCGATCGACATGGCGATGGGTGTGGCGTTGTATCCCAAAGATGGCAATGAACCGAAGTCGCTGCTGCGCCGGGCCGATGCGGCGATGTATCAGGCCAAGCAGACCAAGAGGGAGCGGGCACAGTGGTGGCAAGTCGGCGTGACCCCGCCGCTGGAGCAGATCGCCGAGACATCTTTTGACGCGTTTGGACCAGAGGCCCAGGAGTTGATGCAGAGCCTTACGCCGCATCTGCAGAGCGTGGCGGAGAAGTTTTCGGCGTCGTTCTACCGCGAGTTGCGGGCGCACCCGGAGAGTGCCGCGATCCTCTCATGCCTCTCGGACGCTGAGTATCGGGATCTCGCAGGCAAACAGTCCTCCCACCTGCGCTTTCTGCTCGATCCTGGAACCACGGAGCAGTCGGTGACTCAGACCGCGCACCGACTCGGCGTTGTCCACGCTCTCATCGGCATCTCTAGCGCATGGATGTCGCGGGCGATGGGGCTGTATCGCGACTTATTGCGTACCCATCTGAATGCGTCGATGCTTACCGCACGCATGCGCTACCGAACCTTGCAAGCCGCCGATGCCCGGCTGCAATTGGACATCGAGAGCCAGCTGCAAGCCATGCAGTCCATTCTAGACCAGTACCAGATGCTGCTCGCGCGCTCGATGGACGGCCGGACGCTGACAGTGGACTGGGCACAGGCGGAACTCAGCGCTCTGGCGGCGCTGCCGGGCATCCGTGCGGCGGTGGTGTGGCGACCGGACGTTCACAACCGACTGGATATCGAGCGGGCAGCCGGTGACGGCGTGGGTAACCTCGTCGATGCGTTCCGCGTACGCGATCTGCACCCGACGCTCGACCGACGGGACGTTCGCGGCCAGGGGCTGGTTGCGACGACCTGGATGACCGAGTGCCAGCAGGAGACCTCGGCCTTTGCGCATGAGAGTCGTTCGCTTCCCTGGCAGGCGCTGATGCAGGGGTTCGGAATCCGCAGCGCCGTGACGCTGCCCGTACTTCGACATGGTGCGATCCATGCCGTATTGATGCTCTTTGGAGCGTACCCGAACCAGTTTGCCTCTGGTTGGATGCACACCTGGCGCCTGTCGCTGCAGAATCGCTGGGTTTTGATGACCCAGGAGTCGCGCAGCCGCTGGCATGCGATCGACACGGGCGAGGCCGCACGGGTCCGCTCGCTTCTCTACGGCGGCGGCGTGGAGATGTTCGTGCAGCCCATCGTGAACCTCGCAGACGGTGCGCTGGTGAAGGTCGAGGCGCTGGCGCGACTGCGCGCGCCCGATGGCACGACTTTAGTCCCCGGACAGTTCCTGCCGGCGTTGGGGGAAACCGACCTCGATGCGCTCTTCCGGCAGGGTCTGGTGCAGGGACTCGGTCACGTGCGCCGCTGGCGCGACGAGAAGCTTGACATCAATCTGTCGATCAATCTCGCACCGAGTTCTTTGGTGCACCCGGACTGCGCGCGCTGGATCGAGGCGGCATTGCGTGAGGCGCAGGTGGCGCCGCAGCACCTGACCTTAGAGCTGTTGGAGAGCCAGGAATTGGAGGCGAGCGCGGTCGATGAGGCCATCACCCGTCTGGCCACGGCGGGCGTGAAGATTGCGCTGGACGACCTGGGAGCGGGATTCAGCAACTTGAAGCGCCTCGCGGAACTGCCCTTCGACGTGATCAAGATCGACCAGAACATCGTCAAGGATCTCAGCCGCGACCCAATCAAGGCGCTGAGTCTGATCCGAACCGCCGTGCAGATCGGCCATGATTTGGGACGTGATGTGGTGGCGGAAGGTCTGGAGGATGAGGGGATCATTGAGGCGGCAAGCCGGCTGGGTTGTCGCTTTGGACAGGGTTATGGGCTGGCGCGGCCGATGCCCGCAGCGGCGCTCGCGGACTGGATCAGGACCCAACCATTCCGCGGCAGCGCTGGAGGCGGCCTGCGTAGCTGGATCGGCGCCCTGGCCTACCAGTGGATGATGATGCACGACGCCCTGTGCGTGCGGCTTCCGGGTGAGATCTCATCGTGTCCGATCACTGAGTTCCTTGAGGTGCAGGAAATTCACGATCCGCAGGTCCTGCAGTGGCACTGGCAGATTCATGAAGAATCGGTCGAATCGGTTCGTCTGCAGGCCATGGGACAAATGATGCAGTGGATGGCCGACAAGGTCCGGGCGACGCGAACGGCCGATGTCACTCGCAAAACCGCCGTTGGCACCGGGCGATCATGAGATCTGGCGTGTGCGCGCCGGCTTCCGCGCGGGGTGACGACACCGCTCGCATGTGGGACGTCCTGTGCGGCACAGCAGGGTGCATCGCCTGATTGAGAATCCCGAACAGGCTCGAAGCGGTTGGAGTGGCGCCGAGCCGCAGGTCAACTTATATCAGCGTGGCAAGATTGCCGAGAAATGCCATCGAGGATGCGCGGAATGTCTAGCCTGAATAATTCATGAATTGAGAAAGCACAAAGGCCTCGATCGTGCTAGAAACGCTTTACCACAAGTGTTTTCTCGCACAACAAAGGCCTTTGTATGGATAACGATAGCACACGACAAAGTGTTCTGTTTTCGGATT
>DAIDHH010000117.1 GCA_027452045.1 Gammaproteobacteria bacterium | reverse complement strand
GGGCCACATCCCCGCGCAGGTCAAGCCCGGCGATGTGATCCAGATGCTCAACATCGGCGGAGTGCTCGGCGCCTGCGACTCGGTCAATCCCGAGAAGGGCAAGCCGTTCGATTGCCGCGTGCTCGGTGTGGCGCTGCACTTCCCCTACCTCGGCGAGCGCATCGGCGTGCCGGCGCGCGCCGGCCTGCGCCGCCTGGACCTGGCCGCGAAGCTCGAAACGCGCAAGGTGCCGGTGGTGGCGCTCGCCGGGACCTGCATGGAGGCGGGCAAGACTGCGGCCGCCTGCGCCATGATCGCGCGCATGCGTCACCGGGGGCTCACCGTCGATGCCTTCAAGGCAACCGGGGTTTCCCTGCGGCGCGACATCCTCGCCATGGAGGATGCCGGGGCGCGACGCTCGGCGATCTTCACCGACTTCGGCGTGGTCACCACGACCCGGCACAACGGTCCGGCGCTCACGCGCACCATGCTCACCGAGCTCGCGGTCGGAAAGCCGGACATCATCGTGTTCGAGCTCGGTGATGGGATTCTCGGCACCTACGGCGTGGATGCCATCCTGGAGTGTCCGGACATCCGTGACGCGCTGACCGGAGTCGTCCTCTCCGCCAACGATCCGGTCGCGGCCTGGGGCGGGGTGAAACTGCTGCGTGAGCGCTTCGGTATCGAGCCCTGCGCGGTCACCGGTCCCGCCACCGACAACCAGGTGGGCGTCGATCTGATCACCAGCCAGATGAATGTCGCCGCCTTCAACGCCATCACCGACGGCGTGGCCCTCGGCGACCGCGTGATGCAGGCCGTGGGCCTGCCCCGGACGAGCGCGGCATGACAATCTTGCCCGCAGCACGAGGTGCAGGAGCGGAGCCCTCCAATACCATTCCGGCGGTGGTGCTTGGAGGCACGGGCTATGTGGCGGGCGAGCTGTTGCGCCTGCTCTCGACTCATCCGCACTTCAAGGTGGGCGCCGTGCTCTCGGACAGCCAGCCGGGCGAGCCGCTCGCGGAGGCTTTCCCTCACCTTGCGGCCGCCTGCGGCGACACCCGGTTCGCCTCTCAGGCCGAAGTGCAGCAATTCATGACCCGCTCGCCGCGGTGCGCGCTCTTCTGCGCGGCTCCCCATGGTGTATCGGCGCAGCTGATCGACTCGCTCCTCAGCGCCGCCTCGGCTGCCGGTACGTGCCCGCGCGTCGTCGACATCTCCGCGGATTTCCGCTTCAGCTCCGCGGCAGCCTACGAGGCGGTGTACAAACACCCGCACGGCGCCCCGGCGCGCCTGCCGGAATTCACGTGCGCCGTGCCGGAGCACCTGGGAAAGCTCGAGACGGCTCACGTCGCTCATCCAGGCTGCTTCTCGACGGCGACGCTGCTGGCCAGCGTGCCGTTGCTGTCGTTGGGACTCATCGCCCCGACCCTGTTCGTCAGCGGCGTCACCGGCAGCACCGGCGCGGGCCGCAAGCCGGTCGCCGGCACGCACCACCCGTTGCGGCACAGCGATCTCTACGCCTACAACGCGCTCTCGCACCGCCACGCGCCGGAAATCGAGGCCTGCGCGCGGGCGGCGAGTGGGGTCGAGGCGCAGTTCGCCTTCGTACCGCACTCCGGGCCCTTCGCGCGCGGCATTCACGTGACCGTGCAGGCGCAGTTGAAGAAGCCGCTCGACACCGGCGGGCTGCTGGCGGCGCTGCGGGAATTCTATGCGGGCTCGCCTTTCATAAGGGTCGCAAGCAGTGCGCCCCGTGTGAAAGACGTCGCCACGACCAACTACGCCCACCTGTCGGCTGCGGCCAATGGCCGGACGGTCGCCGTGATGTGCGCCATCGACAACCTGAACAAGGGCGCCGCGGGCGGCGCCGTGCAGTGGATGAACCGGATGTGGGATTTACCGCAGACCTCGGGTCTCACGGCCACCGCCCCCGGTTGGACCTGAGGAGCATTCCGTGCGAGACGCCGTGAGCGCCACAGCACCGACCGCGCTGCCCGAGGCCCCGGCCGACGGCCTGGCGCCGGTCTATGCGCAGTATCCCTTCGAAGTCGCATCCGCGGAGGGTGTGTGGCTCGTGAGTGCCCGCGGCGAGCGGGTTCTCGACCTCTACGGCGGACACGCCGTGGCGGCGCTCGGCTACGGCCATCATGGCTGGACCGAGGCGCTCATCGCGCAGGCGCGCGCGTGTCAGTTTCAGACCAACGCCATCCCCATGCCGATCCGCGCGCGCGCCGCGCGTCGGCTATTGGAATTCTCGGGTCTGGATTTCGCCAGCGTATTCCTGGTGAGCACCGGCGCCGAGGCGAACGAGAACGCGCTGCGCCTCGCCTTGCGCATGACTTCCCGGCCACACGTGGCGGCGGTTGAGGGCGCCTTTCACGGCCGCACCGCAGCGGCCTCCGCGGTCACCTGGGGCGCCGAGGCGTGGTACGGCTTTCCCCGCAAGCCCTTCGACGTGAGTTTCATGCCGCGGGGGAACGCGGCGGCCATCGAGGAACACGTGACCGAGCGCACGGCCGCGGTGATCGTGGAGCCGGTGCAGGGGCTTGCCGGCGCCGTGGATCTCGGCGCGAAGTGCCTGGCGGCACTGCGCCGCCGCTGCGACGAGGTGGGCGCACTCCTGATCTTCGACGAGGTGCAGTGTGGCTTCGGTCGGATCGGAGCGCCCTTCGCGGCCACTTTCTACGGCGTCATGCCCGACATGATCACCACCGCCAAGGCGCTCGGCAACGGCTTCCCGGTTGCCGCCCTCCTCACCTCGGCCAAGGTGTCCGCTACGCTGAAAGTGGGTCTGCTCGGTACGACGTATGGCGGCGGCCCGATGGCGTGCGCCGCCCTGCTCGCGGCGCTCGAGGCCATCGGCTCCGAAGGGCTGCTCGAGAATGTCCGCCGTGTCTCCGATTACATCCGGCGCACCTGCGTGGTCGGTCCGGTCACCGCGACCCAGGGCGAGGGGTTTCTGCTCGGTCTGCGCACGAGCGTGCCCGCCAAGCACGTCCAGGCGGAGTTGCTGCGCCGCGGCATTCTCGCCGGCACGGCGACCGACCCGCACATCGTGCGGCTGTTGCCACCGTTCATCCTCAAGGAGCAGCATGTGGATCTCCTGCGGGATGCGCTCACGGGCATTGGCGCATGAAACGCTTCGTGGATCTGGCGGACCTGACGCGCGAGGAGGTGATCGCACTCCTCGAGCTGGCGCGGCGCCTGGAGACGCGCCCGGAGCCGCATGCGCTCGCGGGCAGGATCCTCGGGCTGCTCTTCCTCAATCCCTCTTTGCGCACCCTGGCGTCTTTCCAGGCCGGCATGGCCCGCCTGGGTGGCAACTCCTTCGTCATCACTCCGGGCCAGGGTACCTGGCAGCTCGAGACCAACCTCGGGGCGATCATGGACGGAGCGGCGGCCGAGCACGTGCGCGAGGGCATTCCCGTGCTGGCCTCGTATTGCGACGCACTGGGGATCCGTGCCTTTGCCGACGGCAAGGACCTGGCGGCCGATCTCGCCGAGACGAGGTTCAATGCCATGGCCGGCCTCCTCGACAAGCCGCTCATCAACCTCGAGTCCGCCATCAACCATCCCTGCCAGGCGCTGGCCGACTGGAAGACCCTGGATGACCTGGCCGTGCCGCGAGCCGGCCGCTTCGTGTTGTCTTGGGCGTATCATCCGCGGGCGCTGCCGCTCGCGGTTCCGGCGGCGGCACTGCACATGGCGGCGCTGCGCGGCATGGAGGTGATCGTGCTGCGGCCCGAGGGGTTCGGGCTGCCGAAACCGCTCATGGACAAGGCGCGCCGCGCCGCCGAGCTTGCCGGCGGCTCGGTGCGCGAGACCGACGATCGCGCCGATGCGCTCTCGGGCGCACACATCATTTACGCGAAGGAGTGGGGCGCGACCGCCTGCTACGGGCAGCCCGAGGCGGATGCGGCGCTGCGCGCCCGGCTCACCGACTGGTGCGTGCGCAATGACTGGTTCGAGCGCGCCGCTCCGGATTGCCGGCTGATGCACTGTCTGCCCGTGCGGCGCAACGTGGCCGTCGCCGACGAGGTGCTCGACAGCGCGCGCAGTATCGTTCAGCGCGAGGCATACAATCGCCTGACGGCGCAGATGGCGGTGTTGTACAGACTATTGAAGGGGATCTAGCTCACCATGATCATGCACTCCGGCGATCAGGCCCTCGCCATCCGCGCGCTCAAGAACGCCGCCCCGTATATCCGCATGTACCGCGGCAAGACATTCGTCGTGAAGGCCGGCGGCGGCGTATTCGCCGACGAAGACTCCACGCGGGTGCTCATCGAGCAGCTTGCCATCCTGCATTACTTTGGTGTTCGCGTCGTGTTCGTGCACGGTGGCGGCCCGCAGCTCACCGAGCTCGCCAACGCCCTCGGAGTCTCGACGCGCATGGTGGAAGGCCGCCGAGTGACCGACCGCAAGTCGATCGATTTGAGCGCCATGGTGCTCAACGGCACCATCAACACCACCATTCTCGCCATCTGCCGGGAGCTCAATATCGAGGCGGTCGGCGTGAGCGGCGTCGACGCCGGTCTGGTGCGCGCGCACAAGCGCCCGCCGGTCAAGGTGGAATCGACCGGTGAGATCGTGGATTACGGTTTCGTCGGCGACATCGACGAGGTCGATCCCACGGTGCTGCGCAAGCTCCTCGACAATGGCCTGATGCCCGTGGTCAGCCCACTGTCGGCGGACGACTCCGGGATGCTGCTCAACATAAACGCGGATACCGTGGCTTCCGCCATCGCCGCGGCGCTTGGCGCCGAGAAGCTGATCCTGTGCACCGGGGCGCCGGGCATCCTGGCCGAGCTCAGCGATCCGGGCTCGCTCATTTCCTATACGGACCTCAAGGGCCTCACGCGTCTGAAGCAGGAGGGCCGCATTGCCGAGGGCATGCTGCCCAAGGCCAAGGCCATCGAGGCGGCGATCCGCGGGGGTGTGCGCCGCGTGCACGTGGTCTCGTACAGCGCGCAGGAGGGGATCCTCGGTGAAGTGTTCACCAACGAGGGCACCGGCACTCTGATCGTGGAGGATGTCAACGCGCTGACTGCGGCCGAGCAGCAGGGCGGGCAGAGCTGAGCGTGACGCGTCTCTGGGACAAGGGTGCGCCGCTCGATGAGCGGGTATTGCACTACACCGCGGGCGAGGATTACGCGCTCGATGAGCGTCTCGTCCCGTATGACGTGCGCGCATCGATCGCGCACGCTGAAATGCTCCACGAGCAGCAGCTGCTCTCGGCGGCCGACCTGGAAACGATTCGCGCCGGGCTCACGGCGCTTGCCGATGAGCACGCACGCGGTCTATGGCGCATCGAGCTGGCGGATGAAGACGGCCAGACGGCCCTCGAGCGCCGGCTCACCGAACGGATCGGCCCGGCCGGCGGACGGGTACACCTTGGGCGCTCGCGCAACGATCAGGTGCTGACGGCGCTGCGGCTGTACCTGCGGGATGTGACCGAGGAGCTCAGTGGCGGCGCGGTGGCTGCGGCGCAGGCCTTGGACCGTCTGGGCGGGCGCGAGCGCGACACGGCTCTGCCCGGGTACACGCACATGCAGCAGGCCATGCCGAGCTCGGTCCCGCTGTGGGCCGGTGGCTTTGGCGCCGAGCTTCGTGATGATGCCGAAGGGTTGCGTCAGGTCCAGCGGCGCCTCGGCCGCAGCCCGCTCGGCTCGGCGGCCGGCTACGGCACGCCCGGACTGCCGCTCGCGCGTGAAGCGACCCGGGCGAAGTTGGGATTCGCGGCGGTGCAGGAGCCGGTGACCGCCGTGCAGCTCTCGCGGGGGAAGGCCGAGGCCGAGCTGCTCCTGCAGATCGCGCTCCTGATGCAGGATCTCGGCCGGCTGGCCGCGGACGTACTGCTCTTCTACACGCAGGAGTTCGGCTTTATCGAGTTGCCCGATGCCTTCACCACCGGCTCCTCGATCATGCCGCAGAAGCGCAATCCGGATGTCTTCGAGCTCATCCGGGGCCGAAGTGCCACGGCGCAGGCCTGCCTCATCGAGGCGCTCGCGATCTGCGCCAAGCTCCCCTCCGGCTACCAGCGCGACCTTCAGCTGCTGAAGTTTCCGCTGTTCCGCAGCATCGATATCGCGCAGCAGACTCTAGGCATCTTGCCCGCCGCGCTCGATGCCATGAAGTTCCGGACCGAGCGGATCGCCCTCGATCCGGCGATTCACGCCGCCGAGGAAGCCAACCGGCTGGTCGTGAGCGAAGGCATTCCGTTCCGCGAGGCCTATCGGCGGATCGGAGCGAAGCTCAAGGGGAAGCGATGATTGGGGCCGGCCGGCCACTTCTCACCAAGGCCCGTCATTGCAGGGGCTGTCAGCGCATGAGTGCCAGCGCATTCTCCCTGGGCGCGGAGTTCGCGCAGACCTCGTCATAGCGCACATTCGTCCAGGATTCGCCCGCCTCTCCACGGTCATTGGTCTGCGCGGCGCGACATTCCGCCTCGCCGTCCATCCGTGACCGTTTCACGTCATGCTTCGAGGAGTACCTCAATGTCGCCTTCAGCCTGCCGCGGGATCCCGCTATCCATTCTGACCGGTCTGCTGCTGGCGGGCGTCATGATTCGACCCGTGATGGCGGTCGCCGCTCCGGGGGTTGCGGCGGCCGGTGTTCCGCTCAATGCCCCATGGAAGGTAAAGATCTACGACCTCGCTCGCGATGGCTTCCGGCATCCGGCATGGGGCTGGCAGCATTCCGTACGCGATTACTTGATGGCGCTGCGGCTCGCCAGGGGCGATCACCTCAGGATCGACCGGGATGCGCTGTTCGCTGCGGCGTTCCTGCATGACATGGCGGCATTTCGCCCCTGCGCGCAGAAAATGCCGCATGGCGACTGCGCGGCCCTGCAAAGCCCGGCGATTCTCAAAAGCGTTGGGTTTCCGCCGGAGAAGATCGCCATCGTGCAGCAGGCCGAGCGCGGCCACATGTACTACGCCAATCCCGGAAAGAATCCCACGGCGATCGTGCTGCACGATGCCGACTCGCTGGATTTTCTCGGTGATGTCGGCGCTGCGCGCATGCTCTCGCTCACCGGTGCGCAAGCGCCGAGTTTCTCCCCCGCGGTCAAGGCGCTTCGTGGCTTCCTGAATTCCATTCCGCCGCGACTCATCACGCAAACCGCTCGCCGGATCGGACGCGAGCGGGCGGCCGAGCTCGAGAGATTCCTGGATCGCCTCCAGCGGGAAACCAGCGGTGGCCGCGCAATGTAATCTCCGGCGAGGGATCGGCATTGCCCATGCGCTTCGATGACACACCCGGCCGAGCCGGGGCCCGTCCGCAGCCCTCGGCGGCCGAGGGATGACAGGCGCTGCGGCAGGCCGCAAGCCGCCGCAGCGAAGTCGGCCTGAGCGCCGGTCAGCGCCCTTTCGACTGACGCTTCTCCCGCTTGGCCGCACGCTTCTCATCGAAGCTTTTCGCCGGCTTCTTCTTCGTTTCCTTTTTCTTATCCATGCCCTTGCTCATACGATTCCCCTTGGTCTGTGTTGAGGGTGGATCGAGTATACGTCTGCAGGGCCAGGCAGTTCCACGCCCCATCTTCGATGAGCGCGGCCGTAACGTCCCGTCCGCCGCCGGATGCACCGGCGGCGCCGCGGAGTGACACATGTCACCTGCGAATACTGACGAATCAAACTGCCGCCGCCGGGCGGAGCGGTCCAAGCTCCCGTCCGCTGGCCGAGTGCGCGCAGCCCCCTTCCTCAGCGGCGCGTCGTCTCGGTGCGCGCCCAGGAGAATCATCATGACTCGACATGAGCAGGTCCCGCCAGCCGGTTCCGGTGCAGCTCCCGTGGCACCAGCGGAGGATGGATTCGGCCTGGCGCAGCGGCCCGGTGTCCTGCCGATGATGCTGGAGATGGCCATCGATGGCGGCGTTCCATTCGCCAGCTACTGGCTCTCGATGCGCTACCTCTCTCGCTCCGAGGTCGTGGCACTTCTCGTGGCGAGCATCTTCCCCACCCTGAAGAGCCTCCAGGGGCTGTTGCGCCGCCGCGAGCTCGATCCCATCAGCGTGCTCATCCTGTTCGGCCTGTTGTTCGGCCTTGTCGCCCTGCTGGCAGGCGGTAGTGCGAAGCTGCTGTTGCTCCGCGAATCGCTGTTCACCGGGGCGTTCGGCCTCGCCTGCCTCGTCTCGCTGCTGTTTCGCTCGCGCCGCCCGGTGATGTTCTACTTCGGACGGTTCTTCGCGGCGGGCAGCGATCCGCTGCGGCGCGCCCGCTTCGATGGGCTCTGGGAGTACGAGAGCTTCCGCCGCGTGCAGCGCGTCATCACGCTGGTTTGGGGACTGCTCTTTGTCGGGGAATTCACGGTGCGCGTCGTAATGATCTACATCCTTCCACCTGCCACGTGAGCACGGCCATCCTATCTGATGGGCAGAGGCAGGTTTTTGATCACGTTCGATGATGGACAGGGCCCGAGGTCCATCACTGATGTTGACCGTTCCTCCGGCCTTTTCCGCCTTTCGATCTTTATATCGTCTTCGGTCCG
>DAIDHH010000116.1 GCA_027452045.1 Gammaproteobacteria bacterium | reverse complement strand
GGATCCGACGATGGTCTCATTCGCAAGACCGAGCTCATCATCAGCGGCGTGTTGCGCGGTGGGGTGCTCCTGAGCGTCGCGGTGATACTCGCCGGCGTGTGCTATCACTACGCGCTGCGCCTGTTCGGCCGGCCTCCTCCCTCGACCTTTCCGGACACGTTGGCGGAGGTTGTCGCAGGGCTCAAGGCCGCAGACCCGATGGCGATCGTCACGGCGGGTCTTCTCGTTCTTCTCGCCACGCCGGTGCTGCGCGTCGTCGTATCGATTGTCGCATTTGCGATCGAGAAGGATCGCACCTACGTCATCATCACCACGATGGTTCTGGCGATCCTGCTGTTCAGCATCTTCGGGATCGGGGCGTATCTCGGCCGCCCGGGCCTCACGAACATGCCGAACAATACGTTCGGCTCCCTGGTCCTCATCGCGCTGAGCAGCGCATTCGCGGGTTTCGTCGGGGCGCTCGCGGGGCTCGGTGGCGGCGTGTTCATCGTGCCGATCCTGACGCTCGTCTTTCACATCCCTTTCGCCACCGCGATCGGCGCGTCCATCGTGTCCGTGATCGCCACCTCTTCGGGGGCCGCGGCGGCCTATGTGCGCGATCGAATGACCAATCTCAGGGTCGGCATGTTCCTGGAAGTCGCCACCACCGCGGGAGCGATCTGCGGCGCCCTGCTGTCCTCCCTGCTCAACGACACGGTGCTGTTCCTCGTCTTTGGCGTCATTTTGCTGATCTCGGCCGTGCCCCTCGTGCTAAGGCTCGGTGAAGAGCTGCCGCGGGGTGTCCAGAACCACAAATGGGCCGGGCGGCTCAAATTGCCCAGCACCTACTCCGACCAGCGCACGAACCAGGAAATCCCCTACCACGTCGCCCATGTGCGCATCGGCTTCGGCATGATGTATGTGGCGGGGCTGATCTCCGGGCTGCTCGGCATCGGCAGCGGCACCTTCAAGGTGCTTGCAATGGACTCCGCGATGCGCCTGCCGATGAAGGTCTCGACCACCACCAGCAATTTCATGATCGGCGTGACCGCGGCGGCTTCCGCCGGGATCTTCTTCCAACGCGGGGACATGGACCCGATGATCGCCGCTCCGGTGGCGCTCGGCGTCCTGGGCGGCTCCATGTTCGGGGCCAAGACCCTCAACCGCATGTCCAACGTGCACCTGAAGAAAGTGTTCGTGCCGATGATCGTGCTGGTCGCGCTCAGCATGCTGGCCCGGGCCTTCGGCTGGCTGTAGAGACAGGCAATATCGCTGCGATGACACCCGCGGTCCATCCATTGCGCATTGCGTGACCAGGGTACGCAAATCTGCGGATGACGGGGGCCGGTCCGGGGTGGGCATCATGCGCCCGTGCCCGATCCGCGCACCGAGAACCTGTCGCAGTTCATCTGGCGCACGCACTACCGCGACCCGGAGGCTTTCCCGCGCGAGACCTCCATGGCGGGCACCTGGGATCGCGTTGCCCGCAGCGTGGCGGGGGCCGAGCGCGACCCGCTCCGTTGGCAGAGATCCTTTCGCGAGCTGCTCGAGGCGTATCGCTTCCTGCCCGGCGGGCGCATCCTCGCAGGCGCCGGGGTCTCCCGCCAGGTCACGCTTGCCAACTGCTTCGTGATGGGACTCATCGAGGACTCGGTCACAGGCATCTTCGAGGCGCTGAAGGAAGGGGCGCTCACGATGCAACAGGGAGGCGGCGTCGGCTACGACTTCTCCACGCTGCGCCCGCGTGGCACTCGCGCCCGAGCGACGGGCATGATCGCCTCCGGACCGGTATCGTTCCTGCACGTGTGGGATGCCATGTGCGCCACCATCCTCTCGACCGGTGCGCGCCGGGGCGCCATGATGGCGACCCTGCGCTGCGATCATCCGGATATCGAGGAGTTCATCGACGCCAAGCGCACCCCGGGGACACTCAGTCACTTCAACCTGTCGGTGCTGCTCACCGACGAGTTCATGCAGGCGGTGCGCAGCGATTCGCCGTGGCGGCTCGTGTTCCCGCAGGGCTCCGCCGACGATGCGCCGGCGGAGCGGCTCGAACGGGCCTGGAGCGGCAGCGCCACTGCCCTCACCTGCCGGGTCCTGAGGACCGTGCGCGCGCGCGATCTATGGGAAAGACTCTGCGCGGGCGCGCACGAGTGCGCGGAGCCCGGGGTGCTGTTCATCGATCGCATCAACGCCGAGAACAACCTCGGCTACGCGGAAACGCTGAGCGCGACCAACCCCTGTGGGGAAGAACCGCTCCCACCCTATGGCGCGTGCAATCTCGGCTCACTCAACCTGACGGCCTTCGTCATCGATGAGTTCACGCCCCAGGCCCGTCTCGATGAGCAGGCGCTGCGCGCCTGTGCCCGCCTCGCCGTGCGATTTCTCGATGACGTCATCGGGATTTCGCGCTATCCCCTGCCCCGTCAGCGCATGGAGGCGCTCCGGTCGCGGCGCATCGGGCTCGGCATCACCGGTCTCGCCGACGCCCTCGCCATGCTCGGGCTGCGCTACGACACGCAAAGCGCGCGAACTGTCGCCGCCTCCCTCATGCGCACCGTGCGCGATGCGGCCTATGGGGCTTCCGTGGAGCTTGCCCGCGAGCGAGGCCCGTTCGAGCTGTTCGATGCGGATCGCTACGCCACGCGACCCTTCATCCGACGTCTCCCGGAAACCCTCCAGGCCGCCATCCGCCGCCACGGCATCCGCAACAGCCACCTGCTTGCGGTCGCCCCCGCCGGCACCATCAGTCTGCTCGCCGGGAACTTGAGCGGCGGCCTCGAGCCGATTCACCGTCTGCACGAGACCCGGAGCGTGCTCGATGCGGGAAGCGAGCATCGCTCCTTCCCGGTCACCGACCGCGCGTACGCGCTTTGGCGGGCGCAACAAGGTGAGGGTCCGGCGCCTCCGGAGGCCTTCCTCGAGCTCGCCTCGATCGCCCCCCACGACCAACTTCTCATGCAGGCCGCCCTGCAGCCGGCGGTCGATGGCTCCATCTCGAAGACCGTGGCCCTTGCGCAAGTCTCCACGCCCAGGACCGTCGAGGAGGTTTTCTCGAGCGCCTACGATCTCGGCCTCAAGGGCTGCACCGTCTTCCGCGATGCCTCGCGTCCGGCGCCGCTCGGGGTGTCGGCAACGCCGCTGCCCCCCGCCGCTCACTGCTGCGATACCGAGCGCGAGGCGGACTAGAGCGTGGCTTCGGCCACTACGTAGAAGTCGCGATGACAGGGGTGGCGGATCGTCATCAGGATGAAGGGCATGAAGTCCTCCTTCGGCAGATTCAAAGATCGCGCCGCGGCCGGCGTCGCGCTCGCCGATGAGCTGCGGAGCCGAGCCCTGGCGCCGCCACTGATCGTGTTGGGCCTTCCGCGTGGCGGCGTAGCCGTCGCCTTCGAGGTCGCGAGCAGGTTGCATGCGCCGCTCGATGTCATGCTCGTGCGCAAGATCGGGATGCCCGGACAACCCGAGCTCGCCATCGGCGCCATCGCTTCCGGAAACATCGTGGTGCACGAGCCTCGGATCGAGCACGAGATCCCGAGCCTCACCGGGACATTCGACAGCCTCGTGGCGGTCGAGCGACACGAGCTCGAGCGGCGCGAGCGGATCTTTCGCAAGGGACTCGCCCCTCTCGAGCTCGAACGCAAGACCGTCATTCTGGTCGATGACGGGATTGCGACCGGCTCGACGATGCTCGCGGCCATTCTGGCCGCGCGCCAGGCCGGGGCCACGACCATCGTCGCGGCGGCGCCGGTGGCTTCCGCCGATGCCGCCGACCTCATCCGGCTGGAGGCCGACCTCCTCGTCATTCTCCTGACTCCCGCGCCGCTGTTCGCGATCGGCGAGTGGTACGAGCACTTCGAGCAGGTCGAGGACGCCGAGGTGTCGCGCATGCTGGCGCTCAGCCGTAAGCACCGCGAGGCATCCGCCGAAGGCGGGCGCGACCTTCCGTGAAGTCTGCCTCCAGCGCGCGCGTGGTCGCACTCACCGAGAGCCGTCTTCTCGGCACGGCGGTCGCGCGCGAGGCGGGCCTGCCACTGCTGCCGATCGAAGAGCGCACATTCGAGGACGGGGAATTCAAACTCCGCCCGCTCGAGTCCGTGCGCGGCCGCACGCTCTTCGTGCTGCAGTCCCTCGCGGGGACGGGATCGATGCCCGTGAGCGAGCGCCTGGTGCGGCTCCTTTGGCTGCTGCACGTCTTGCGTGATGGCGGCGCGGCATCCACGGTTGCACTGCTCCCCTATCTCGCCTTCGCTCGCAAGGAGCGGCGCACCCAACTTCGCGATCCGGTGGCCACCCGATACCTCGCCGAGCAACTCGAGGCATCGGGCCTCGGGGGCGCCCTCGGACTCGATGTGCACAATCCGGCCGCCTTCGACAATGCGTTCCGCATTCCGACCGTTCATCTGACGGCCCTGCCCATGATGGCCCGGCATCTCGCCGCGAGACTCGCAAACGCGCCGACTGTCGTCGTATCTCCCGATGTCGGGGGCATCAAGCGCGCGCAACTCTTCCGCGAGCGCCTCGCCGCACAGTTCGGCCGCGATGTCGAGCTGGCATTCCTCACCAAGCGCCGCGCGAAGGATATCGTCACCGGCGGCAGCCTCGCTGGTGATGTGGCCGGTCGCGTCGCCGTCGTGGTGGATGACCTGTGCGCCACGGGCGGAACCCTGATTCGAGCGGCGCTCGCCTGCCAGCAAGCGGGTGCGAGGTCCGTCCAGGTCGCGGTGACCCATGCGCCGATGCGCAGCGGTCTGGAAGCCGTGCTCGCGACGGAGGCGGTATCCGGTGTGCTCGTCACCGACAGCGTCGGGCTGGAACTGCCTGCGGGGCCCACCGTTACCGCCTCCGGCAAGCTCGTCATCCTGCCGGTCGCGACCCTGTTCGGTGAGGCGCTGCGGCGGCTGGTCGCGGGCGTACCCTTGGCGTCCCTCCTCGTGCGGTGGCCGCCGTCTCTCGAGGAATGATCCCGGTGCCGGCGCGGCGGCACAGATCGATCGCCTCATCGAGGTAGGAGTGCGCGCGGGCCCTCCAGGCGCGCCGCTCGCCCGCGAACGCCTCATCCCGAAGATGCCACGCCATGAGTTGCGCGCGCACCGCGGCGCGGCGGCTCATGTAGAAATCGAACAGAGCCTGCGAGGCCGGATCGCCCATCGTGCGGCGATATCCGGCGAGCAGCGCCTGCGCGGTCGGCGCCGCCCCGAGGCGCGCGCACTCGAGCGCGAGGAACGCCATCTCCTCCGCCGGATCGAGCCGGCGCAACCGCGAGTCGAACTCCAGGCAGTCGATGACGCAAACGCCCAGGGTTCGCGGCCCGAGGAACACGTGCTCCGGGCGCAGGTCGCCGTGACCATCGATGAGGCGGGCGCCGCGCCCCTGGAAAATCCGCCGGTTGCGGGCCAGAAATTCCAACTGCGCGCGCGCGAGCCGTCGCACCCGCTCGCGGCCCAAGCCGAGGTCTGCGGCACTCAACTCGCGCAGGGTGCCCTCGATCTGCCCGCGCAGCCGGGCCCGGTAGGCTCGATCGGACAGCGGCCGCGGCTCGGCGTCCCGAAAAAAGACCGTAAGCCTCGCCAGGAGCGGCTCGAGGCGCCGCGGGTCGAAAGCGCCTGTTGAGAGCAACTGGTCGAGTCTTCGCGAGGCGGGGAGCTTGCGCATGCACACCAGCCACTCGACGACCCGATCACCACCGCGGCGCGACAGGCGACCGTCCCGTGTGCGCCAGAGCGGCTCGACGCCCAGGTACACATCAGGCGCGATCCGCCGATTGAGCCGCAGCTCCGCGCGGCAGGCCCGCTCCCGCCGCGCGAGCGTGCGATAGTCGAGCGAACCCTGGCGCAGCGGCTTTTTCAGCTTGAGCGCGTACGAGCCGGCGAGAAACACCCAGGCGAAATGCGTCTCGATCACCTCAACGGCGCGCGGATGCCCGGCGAAGTGGTGCGGATCGGCAAGGTATGCGACCTTGGTGCGCACATCGAGATCATGCGCGGGCCTCATCCTGTCACGGTAGCCTCGTTCACGTGCGCGGCACATGGGTAGATTTACGCACTTGCGCCCCTCGGGCATCGGGCTAGTCTTTCAAGCTGTCATGAGCGATCTTTTCCTGCCGGTCACGGTCGGGGCGTTTCACCTCGCAAATCGCATCGTCATGGCGCCGCTCACCCGCAGCCGGGCGCACGCCGAGGGCACCCCCACACCCCTGATGGCCGAGTACTACGGTCAGCGCGCCTCCGCCGGTCTCATCGTCTCCGAGGGGGTCAATATCTCGCCGCAGGCCCGGGGCTATGCGCGCACGCCGGGCATTTACGAGGAAGCCCAGGTGAAAGCCTGGCGCCCGGTGTTGGATGCCGTGCACCGCGGCGGCTCGCGGATGTTCCTGCAGTTGTGGCACGTGGGTCGCCTGTCTCACCCGTCCTTGCAGCCCGGTGAAGCACTGCCCATCGCGCCCTCGGCCATTCGTCCGGACGCGCACGCCTACACCCCGGCGGGATTTCGCCCGTGCGTGACCCCGCGGGCGCTCGATGAGAAGGAGATTCCGGGGATAGTCGCTCAGTACGCCCGCGCTGCGCGCAACGCCCTGACCGCGGGATTCGATGGCGTGGAGATCCACGCCGCGAACGGCTACCTCATCGAGCAATTTCTGCGCGACAGCGCCAACCGGCGGACCGATGCGTACGGCGGCTCCACCGAGAATCGAGCGAGGTTTCTCCTCGATGTGGTCGAAGCGGTCGTGGAGGTCTGCGGCGGTGGGCGCGTGGGCATTCGCCTCTCACCGCTCAGCCCGGTCAATGACTTGAGGCTGGACGGCGACCCCCTCGCCACCTACGGTTACGTCGTGGAGCGCCTCAACGACTTCGGTCTCGCCTACCTGCACATGATCGAGGGTGTGACGCAGGGACCCCGGAGCGTGCCCGGCGGGATCGACCTGCAGATCCTCAGGCGCGCCTTCCAGGGACCGTATATCGCCAATAACGGCTACGACCTCGCGCTTGCGCTCGAGGCGCGTCGCAAGCACCTTGCGGACCTCATCTCTTTCGGACGACTGTACATCGCGAACCCGGATCTGGTCCAGCGGCTGCGCGCGGGTGCCCCGCTCAACGAGCCTGACAGGCAGACCTTCTTCGGCGGCGGCGCCCATGGGTACACGGACTACCCAACCCTCGAGCCTAAGCCCAGCCCAATCCCCCGGGAGCACATCATGGCCCAGTCGGACTCCTCCGTGGATCCCCTTCACTTCGATATCAAGCTGCGTGCCCGTCTTGGGATCCTGCGAGAGGAGATCCACCACGCGCTGCTGCGCAGCGATACCGAGAGCTACGGCGAGCTGGCCGGGCAGGTGCACGATGCCGAGGAAGAGTCCCTCGCGGATCTGCTCACGGATGTGAATCTCGCGGAGATCTCCCGCGAGGTGCAGGAAGTCCGCGACATCGAAGCCGCCCGCGACCGCATCGCTCATCACACATACGGCACGTGTCTCGACTGCGGCGATCCGATCGCCGCGAACCGGCTGGAAGTCTATCCGACCGCGAAGCGATGCCTCACCTGTCAGCGCATCTACGAGACCCGAACCGGCGTGGCGCCGGCAAAACTGTAGCGCACCCCGGGGCGCCGCCCGGGCAGGATCGGCGGCGCCCGCTGCGGAGCGTTCGCCTCAGGGCCGCAGAGCGCCTTCCACCTTGATCTCGTGCCGGATCGAGCTCGCCACGTCCATCAACTCCTCCGCGAGCGCATCGAGCACATCATCGAGCGAGAGCACCCCGACGAGCTGACCCGTCCGGCTCACGACCGGCACGCGCCGCACGCCGATCTCGCGCATGCGCTGGAGCGCGGCGGAGACGGAGCTGTCCTCCTCGGCCACGACCGGCTGGCGGGTCATGACATCGCCGACCGTGAGCGCGCGCGGATCGGCCCCCTGTGCCATGACCTCGACCACGATGTCGCGATCCGTGATCACCCCCACCGGTGAGACCGTGCGATCGCCCACGTTCGGCACGACGACGACCAGATAGCCGATGTGCTGCTCCCGCATGAGCTGCGCCGCCGCAGTGAGCTCGTCGAACTCGCGGACCGTAACGGCATTTCGTTTGCAGATATCACTGACTTTCATCGTGTACTCCTTCGCTCACCTTCGACATTGAACCACGCCGGGAGGTGTCGGGATTCAGCCGGCCCCACCCGGCGCCTGCAGTGCCGCAATCCGCTCCCTGAGCGGCGGATGGCTCATGAACAGGCGGCTGAGCGCGCCCCGCATGGCCCCGTCGTGAATCCCGAACGCCTTGAGCTGCCCGGGCAGCGGGCCGTCCTCGGTGCGCTCGAGGACGCGAAGCGCATCGATCATGTTCTCCGTACCGGCGAGGCGTGCCCCCCCTGAGTCCGCCCGATACTCGCGACGGCGCGAGTACGCCATGACGATCAGGGTCGCCAGCACGCCGAAGAAGATCTGCAGGACGATCACGGTCAGGAAGTAGAACAACCCGCCACCGGAGCGTTCCTCGCTCCGTCCACCGATCGCATTGTCGATCACCGTGCCGACCACGCGCGCGAGGAATATCACGAACGTATTGAGCACTCCTTGCAGAAGAGCGAGGGTGACCATGTCGCCATTGGCAACGTGCGTCATCTCGTGCCCTAGAACCGCGCGCACCTCCTCGCCGTTCATGTTATTGAGCAGCCCGCTGCTCACCGCGACCAGCGCGTGGTTGCGCCGCGCGCCGGTGGCGAAGGCGTTCATGGCGGGCGAGTCGAATATGCCGACCTCCGGCATGGCAAGGCCGAGGCGCCTCGCATGCTCGCCGACCGTCTGCAGCAGCCATTGCTCGCCGGAGGAGCCCGGCTGCCCGATCACCCGTACGCCCATGGAGGACTTCGCCATCCACTTCGAGAGCGCGAGCGACACGAACGCGCCCCCGAAACCGAACATCGCGCTGAAGACGAGCAGATCGGTGAGCCCCATGCCGTAGGCGGCCAGGTATCGATCGAGTCCGAGGATCTGCACGATCGCAGCGATCACCACGAGTACCGCGATATTGACCGCCGCGAACAGAACGACGCGCTTCATGATGCCCGCCCGATGACCCTGGCGGGAGCATGACCGATGGGTCATGGCGGCGCATCCGAGGATATCCCTACCGCCGCAGGCGATTTCCGTCACTCGCCACGGGCCGGCGGGCGGTCTCATCTGCCTCCCCCTCCGGCATCGCTTCGAGCTCAGGCGGCATCCGGGTGGGTGAGCCGCGCCGGGGCACCGACGACTCCCTCGAAGAGCGCTCACTCGACAAGGGCGCGAGCGCTTCGGCCATGGCGATCATCGAGTCCGCCCGAGCCGGGGCCGGCGGCCGTTTCGGTGTGGACATGCACGCGGACATCGTGACCGCCTCGGTGTTGGCAGTGTTGAACGCGGTACTGCGGCTGGGTGTGACTGCGGAGGATCGGCCGGAGAAGCCCTCGATCGTCGCCCCAAGAGCCTGACAGACCCCCATGCGGCAGCATGCGGATCGATAGATTTGCATGCCGCCAGCGGGGTCACCCAGGTCCACGTGCGCTCCAAGGAGCTTGAAAGGCGTCACAGGCGCCTGCTTGACACACGCGAGGGTCCTGTGATGTGGTGCACGACACAAGACGGGACGGTGCGCCGAAGCACCGGCAACATGGAAATCCACACTGCATGACCCCCGCCCGCCTGCGCCTGATCGCCTGCATCGTGCTGGCCGCCGGCATCGCCCGCGCCGCCGCCCAGACGGTGACGGCCCCCACTTTCGATGTCCTGCTGCATACCCGCCGGCTGCTGCACTCCGGAGACCTCGGACAGGGGGTCCGGGTGGGTGTGATCTCGAACGGCACCTCCTTCTACACGACCCTGGCGCGCCAGCGCATCCTGCCTTCGGTCACTTTCTATGGAGGGGATGCCTCGCACGGCGATGAGGGCGACTGGATGCTGCAGATCCTCCACCGGATCGCCCCGGGGGCCCGGCTCGCTTTCTGCCCCGGCGGTCCGCCCGGGCGCACGGTCGCCTGCGCGCGCGACCTGGTGAGGCAGTTTCACGCCGACATCGTGGTCGACGACACCAACCCGCAGCCGGTGTACGCATTCCCCGACGACAAGGAGATCGGCTACGCCGAGTTGGTGCGCGAGCACCCCGATGTGCTGTTCTTCACCGGCGCCGGCAACAACGGCGGCGGCTATTACGAGGGACGCTGGACCCCGACTGCCATGATGCTGCACGACATCCGCTACGAGGCGCAGGACTTTGGCGCCTCGATGGGCGGACCGGGGGATCCCTACGAGCGGTTGACGGCGCCCCCGGGGGCCGCCGTGGCCGTCGTGCTCGGCACCAGCGCCGACCCGAACGACCCGCCGCGGTGCCCGACTTCCAATCCCGATGTGACGCTGGCCCTGGTCGAGGGCTCGGACGAGGTTCTGCGCTCCGCACACGGCCGCTGTCCCGTGCTGAGCCTGTCGGACCCCCATCCGCCGCGCGATCCAAGCTCCCTCGGCATCCTCGTGTTGCTCCCGCCGGGTCGCTCGCCGGTGGATTTGCGCCTCAAGCTCGTCGCCGTCCACCTCGACGGCGATACTGTCACACCGCTCCCCCTCGAATACTGGACCGGAGGCGGCGCGGGCAATTCCGCCACCACGCCCCATCTCATCTCGGTGGCCGCGGTCGATCCGAACACCGGCTGGCACGAGCGCTACCTCTACGAGCCCTTCGCCAACTCCGGCCCCCAGTGCATGCAGTACCAGCATGCCGGCACCCGATGGACCGCCCTGCCGGCGCCGCGATGCTACCGGCAGCCGGCGTTCGTGGTTCCCGACGGCCTGCCGGTGGTGATGCCCGGGACGGGCGAGGAGCGCTACGCGCCTTTTTCCGGCGATTCGGCCGCCGGGCCCGCGGCGGCGGGCGTGGCGGCACTGCTGCTCTCGGCGCACGTTCCCGCCAACGAGATCTCGCGGCCGCGGTTGCCGAGACATCCGCCACGGTCGCGCGGAAGGCGCCGCGAACCAGCGCGCCACCGAGCATGCCGAGGCCGAGCGCGACCACGGCGGACCATAG
>DAIDHH010000115.1 GCA_027452045.1 Gammaproteobacteria bacterium | reverse complement strand
CGAAGGGGCGAGGCCCAGGGATGGGACGAGTAATCCCTCCGGGCGCACCAGATCACCTTATGTCCATTGTGGACCGATGGGAAGCACGGCGGCTCTTGGCGCAGAGGGCCATCATGCGAATCGCCAGTGCGGCCCTGCCTCACCCCGAGGAGACTCCGGTGCATCGGCCGGCGCGGCCGCGGTAGCGCCACCCAATCCCGGCGGGTGGAGGCTACGGCGTTTCCGCCGGCTTCCCGTGCGCCATGAGCACCGAAATCGCGCAGGATGCGAGGCGCGCCTGGGCGTCGTCGGCGCGGCTGGTCAGTACGATTGGCACCCGTGTGCCCAATACCACGCCGGCAAGCCGCGCCCCGGCCAGATACTCCAGCTGTTTGGCGAGCATGTTGCCGGCTTCGACGTCGGGTACGACCAGGATATCCGCACGGCCCGCCACCGCGGATACGATGTGTTTGGTCGCCGCGGCCTCGCAGGAGACCGCGTTGTCGAACCCGAACGGACCGTCGAGCACGCCGCCGACAATCTGTCCGCGATCGGCCATTTTGCACAGTGCCGCAGCTTCGATCGTCGATTTGATCCGTGAGGTGACCAGTTCCACGGCCGACAGGATGGCCACGCGCGGCACCTGCACGCCGAGCGTGCGCGCCAGGTCGATGGCGTTCTGCACGATGTCGCGCTTGTCTTCGAGAGTGGGGTAGATATTGATGGCCGCATCGGTGATGAACAGCAGCCGCGGGTATCGGTCCGTCTCGATCACGAACGCATGGCTTACGCGGCGGTCGGTGCGCAGCCCGTGCTCGAGATCCACCACCGGGTGCATCAACTCATCGGTGTGCAGAGCACCTTTCATCAGCGCATCGACGTCGCCGGCACGCGCCATGTCGATGGCCCGCGCGGCGCTCAACGGCGCGTGGTCCGCGGCGACCAGAGCGTAAGGGGACAGATCGATCCGCGCCGTCCGGGCGACTTCGCGGATTCTGGCTTCGGGGCCCACCAGAACGGGGATGATCAAGCCCTGATGGGCCGCCTCGATCGCCCCGAGGAGCGACACCGAGTCGGTCGGATGCACCACCGCCATGCGTTGCGGTCCGCATGCCCGCGCCCTGTCGATCAATTGCTGCAAACGGCGGGGCTCGACCGGTGCGCCGGCCACGCCGCCATCGGGGGTGTCAGTCATACGGGGTTTGCGGGCCTCTGCCGTTGGAACCGATTTTCCACTCGCACGAAATCATCATCCTGCGCAGCGGCGCCGCCGGCGGCAATCCGTACAATTCCCCGTGAGGCACGCGTGATCGATGCCTGATTGGCGCCTAGGGCAATGCCCGCAGCTTCGCACGCTCCGCGGCGGCTGTGCGCTCACTCAGCGGCAGGTAGCCGAGATGGCCGGCGGAGATGGCGCGCTGACCTTGCTCCGAGAGCGCGAGCTGCAGGTATTCCCGGGCGAGGGGATCGAGTTGTCCGCCTGGCCGAATGCGCACGTAAATCCGCAGATAGCGCTCGAGCGGATAGCGTCTCGCGAGGATGTCGCTGCGCGTGCCACGCGAGAATGGCTCCCCCGGATGGCGAGCGAGAGAGACCACGCGAACCGCGGCAGAGGCACGGTTCATAGCCCCAAACCCGATGCCCAGCGGGTCCACACCGACCTCTCGGACCACCTCACTCGATTCCCGCAACCCGTGAAAGGCAGCGCTGAAGGGTTGCCCCTGCAGGACTCGGCGGCGCATGCAGCGGCCGAGAGCGGTGTTGCCGGCCAGTCCGTACGCGTGCACGGGTTGGTTGGCCCATTTGCCTGTCAGTCCGAACTGTCCCCAGCGCGGTTGTGCGTGCGTGCTGAACATGCGCCGCAGCTGTCCGAAGGTGAGGTGCGAGATGGGGTTGGCGAGGGGAACGAAAACGGCGAGCGGACCCGAGAGGGCGCGCGGATCGAGCGAGTCCTGCGCGATGCGAAACCCGACCGGATCGGCCCCTACGAGGCGGCGGTAGGCCGCGAGCTCCTCTGGAGAGAACACCGCGCCCATCGGCGCGAGGAGGCTGCGCCCGGAGGCGAGCGCCGCAGGAGCGGTGCGTGTGCCCTCGAGCGTGAGCGCGAAGCGTACTCCGGGGTGGGTGCGCTCGAACAGCTGATCGAGGGATCTCAGCATCTCGCGCATGTCGTTATAGCCGACGATGGCGACAGCGCCGGTTGATGTGAGATACGGCGCGTGCCTGGCGGGGCCGGCTGCGCGGAGCGAGGGGTGCTCGAGCGGGAGTTCGCGAGCGAGAAGCCGCTTCCGCGAGCGGGCGACTTGGGCTGGGGTGAGCGGGAGAAAGTAAAACGGGCCGCGGAAGACCTGGCGCTGGCCCGCCGCGCTCAGCGCATACCCGATGAACGCCGCCGCGAGCGGAGGCAGAGGCCGGCCCGGCGGACTGTTGAGTCCGAAGTAGATTCGACGGGAGAGGGGGTAACTGCGATCGGCGACCTGTCTCGGTCCGCCGGTGTAGTAGCGGCCGCGGGCATGCCTGGCGAGCGCGATTGCCCTGACTGCGTGGGGTGCGCCGCCGAATACCCCATATCCGATGCCGTCGGGGTCGCGAGCGACATCGCGCGCTATGGCCTGCAGCGCGCTCATTCCCGGCCGGTCCACCGCTACGCGCAGATCGCTGCGGAACGGCGCGCCACGCATCACGCGGTGCTCGAGGTAGTTGACGATCCCCGGAGGGTTGCCGTCCGGCCTGAGGGGCGTCATGCCGTAGACATGAATCGGGCGCGTTCTCCACGCCCCGCGCAGGCCTACCTGACCCCAGGTGGTCAGTGGCATTGCGGCGCCAGGTGCGCCCGAGAATATCCGCTCGAGCTGGGCTAGCGACAGGCGCCGCAGCGGATTGCCGGCGTTCACGAACACGGCGATCGCCTCTGTCGCATGGGGAGTGTCGAAACTCCCGTCCGCGACATTGATCAGCAGCGGCGGGTAACCGAACTTTTGCTCGAAGGCGGCCACTTCCGCCGGGAAGGGCTCGCGCACGAAGTCCACCACGTCGGTACGTCCGGCGAGCAGCTGTTTGAATCCGCCAGCCGCAAGGTCGACCCGGTGATCGATCTCGATGCGAACGTGCACGGAGCGCTTCTCGAAAGCTCGCGCCCAGGCCGCGACCAGGGGGCGCATCGTGCTTCCCCCGGAGAAGCGCAATACGCCGCTCGATCGCGATGCGCCGTCAGGGGCGCCCGCAGGTCGCGCTGGCACCGGGACGCGGGCGATGGCCAAGGATGGCCCGCCCAATAGCGCGAGCACACACACGACGGCGCTCGAGGCTCTCATGATCAAATGTGCACCTCATGGACAGGCCGGACGGGCGGCGAGCCGCGCGATCCGGAGCGTGGAATCATCCGGTCAGCAGTATGCAAGAATACCGACTTTCCCCTCTCTGCAATCGCAAGCCATGGCCAGACCGAGCAGTGCCTCAGCGACGGACAAACCCCCGTCGGACAAGCCCAGGGTCGACAGGCACTACGTCGAGGCGCGCTTGCGGAACGTGTCTCTGAGGCGCGGTGGACGACTCGTACTCGATGGAGTGAATTGGACGATCCGGCCCGGAGAGCGGTGGGTGCTCGCCGGGGCGAATGGCGCCGGCAAGACGCAGCTACTCAAACTCATCTGCGGTGCCGTCTGGCCCGCACCGGGAGCCGATGCGCGCCAGTACATCTGGAGGGGCGAGGTGTGGTGCACACCGCAGGAGGTGCAGGAGGAGATCGGTTACCTCGGACCCGAGCGCCAGGACAAATACGAGCGCTACGGGTGGAATCACAGCGCCGCGGCGGTGGTCGCCACCGGGCTGTTCCGTACGGACATTCCGCTCGAGGAGCCGCGTGCCTGCGAGCTGAGGCGCGTCACGGCGATGCTGCGGCGGCTGCGCATCGAGTCCCTCGGTTCGCGGCGGTTCCTGACTCTGTCCTACGGTGAGCGCCGCCTCACGCTGTTGGCGAGGACGCTGATTTCCCGCCCCAGGCTGCTGCTGCTCGATGAGCTGCTGAATGGGCTGGATGAGGCCAACCGCAGGCGCGCGCTGCGATGGCTGGAAAGCACTGGCCGTTCGCGTCTGCCATGGGTGCTCTCCACCCACAGGGCGGAGGACGTGCCGGCATCGGCCACGCACGCTCTGGTCCTGGAGCACGGCCGCATCGTCTATCGCGGTCCGATGCGCGAGCGGCCGCTCGGGCGGTGGTTGGGATCAAAGGGCCGTCATGCCGGCCGGTCCCGCGCGCCATCCAAACCCCGAACCTTGCCGCCGCGCGTCGGTGGCCGCGGGCGCACCGGTCACATGCGGGGCGGCAAGGTGCTGGTGCGCCTGAGCAGCGCCAGCGTCCATCTCGATGGCCACGCGGCCCTGCAGGATGTGTCCCTGACCGTCCGATCGGGGGAATGCTGGGTGGTGCACGGGCACAATGGCTCCGGAAAGACCACGCTCGTGAGAACGCTGTACGGTGATCACGGAGTCGCGGTCGGCGGGCGCATCGAGCGTGCCGGGATCCGGCCGGGGGTGCCGTTGCAACAGTTCAAGCGGCGCGTCGGATTGGTTGCCCCGCATCTGCAGAGCGAGCATCCGCAGTATCTGACGGTCGAGGAGGTCGTGCAGTCGGGCCGTCACGCCAGCGTCGGTTTGAACGACCCTCCGACATCGGCCGACCGTGCGGCGGCGCGGCGCGCCATCGCGCTGTTCGAGCTCGAGGCACTCGCCACGAGGACGTTGCGGGAGCTGTCCTACGGACAGCTGCGCAGGGTGTTGTTCGCCCGAGCCTGGGTGCGCCGCCCGGCGCTCATGTTGCTCGATGAGCCATTCTCAGGTCTGGATGCGCCCACGCAGCACGATCTGCGCGAGAGGCTCGAGCCGCTGGTCGCCGAAGGCACCGCGGTGGTGATGACCGTGCATCGCCGCTCGGAGTGGCCCGCCTGCTGTACGCACGAGCTCGAGCTTGCCCAGGGCCGGGTGCGTTATGCCGGCCCCGCGCGGGGCCCGGCACGTAGCCTCTAAATCGTCATTTCGGTCTGGAAGACCGATACCGCCTGCCCGATGATCCACACTGCCGAGACGGTGCCACCGGCCATCTCCAGCTCTACCTCGACCTGTCCTGGCCTGTGGAGCCAGCGGCCCTGCACGCCCCGGAACGAGGCGCGATGCCGGTCGTGGGCGAGCAGGCCGTTCTGGATGAGGTGCACCCCGAGCAGGCCGTGAGCATTGCCGCTCACCGGGTCCTCGGCGATGCCGAGCGCGGGGCAGAACATCCGCGCTTCGCTCTGGTGGTTCTCGTTCCCGGGCGTGAGCGCGAACACGAAATATCCGGCCGCCCCGATCTGTGCCGAGAGCGTCGTCAGGCGCGCCGAGTCGGGTTTGAGATGATTCAGCGATTCGACGTTGCGCACGCCGATGAGCAATCTCGTACTGTTCGCGCCCGCGATACGCAGCGGGCAGCGGGTATCGAGATCGTCCGTGGCCAGGGCGAGCGCATCGAGCACGGCGAGCCGCTCGCGATCATTGAGCTCGCGCCCGAGCGGGGGAGGGTTCTGGCGCACGGCGATCTTTCGCTCATCCCCCGCGCCGCGGACTTCGATCTCGACGATGCCGGCCTTGGATTTCTGGCGCAGTCGCTTCGGCGCATCGGGTAGAGCCGAGAGCACATGGTGAGCCGCCACGGTGGCGTGCCCAACGAACCCGGCCTCGGTTCGCGGGGTAAAGAACCGCACTCGGACATCGTGGTCGGTTCCGTCAGGCGCGAAGAGGAACGCGGTGTCCGCGTTGTTCAGCTCCCGCGCGATGGCGAGCATCTGCGTGTCCGTCAGACCGTCCGCGTGGAGCACGACCCCGGCTGGATTGCCCGTAAAGCGCTCTAGCGTGAAGGCGTCAACCTGATGGATGTGGATCTTGCGAGTCATCGGGGGCTGCTTCGGCTTTGCGCCCAGGGGGGCAGTGGTGGCGGGGGGCGGCCATTCTAGCCCATCGCCCGTAACGGTAGAATTGCGATCCATGGACATCGGGGTGGAAATCAGCCTATACCCGCTCACCGAAGGGTTTGAGCCCCTGATCCATGATTTCATTGACCGGCTGGCCGCCCGGGGGGATCTCAAGGTGGTGGGAGGGAGCCTCGGTACCCAGGTATTCGGTGATTACGAGCGGGTATTCGAGGCTCTGCGGGCGGAGCTGCGTGCCACGCTCGAGGTACGGCAAGCCGAATCCGGCAAGGCGGCCTTCGTCCTGAAGGTGCTCGGTCCCCTTTGAGGGGGCAGTGGCGCCGGCTGGCGCGACCCGGCACACTAGCACGTTCCATTCCCCGAAAACGTGGCCTCCCCGGCCTGGCTCGAAAGGTGATTGAATGACGCTGATGCGTGTGATCGACCGCGATGGCAAAGAGCATCAGGTCGAGGGAAAAACCGGTCTCAAGGTCATGGAGACCCTGCGCGAGCTCGACTACGGCGTTGCGGCCATCTGCGGCGGCATGTGCTCGTGCGCCACCTGCCATGTCTACGTCGATCCGGATTGGCAGGCCCGGCTGCCCGCGCCGATGTCCGATGAGCGGGAACTGCTGAACGAGCTGTCGCAGTGCCAGGACAATTCGCGTCTGTCGTGCCAGATCGAGTTCACGCCCGAGCTCGATGGCCTGCGTGTCACCATAGCCCCGGACGAGTGAGGCGGGCCTTTCCGTGAGCGTCATTCACGCCTTCATCGCGGTCGCCGTCCTCGGTGTTCTGATCGTCCTCATCGGCTATTTTCGCGTGCGCAAGGCGTTGCAGCAGCAGCGGGGCCTAGATCAGCACGAGGGCTGGGACGAGATGATGGTCAAGCGGCTGCGCGCCGACGGCTACCGCCCGTTCAACGAGTACCAGGTGGACTTCTTCCTGGCGCTCAAGGGCGAGGCTGATTGCGAGGCAGTGCGCGCCCGCCTGGAGCCGGAGGGATTCGCGGTGGATGTCAAACGGATGCAGGACGGAAGCGACCTGCCATTCAGTCTGCACGCGTCCAAGTCCATGAAACTGCTCGTGCCGGACATCCAGGAGGTCAGCCGCCGCATGAACGCGCTGGCCGAGGAGTTCCAGGGACGCTACGACCGCTGGGCGGCCTGATGAGCCTCTCGTGAGAGGCTCATCGCCTGCGGCTTACTTCTTCTCGGTCTGACGCCTGACAGCTTCGGCGGCGGCGGCGACCGCCTGTGGATCGCCGAGGTAGCGGCTGCCGAGGGATTTCAGCTGCGGGTCGAGCTCGTACACGAGCGGTATGCCCGTGGGAATATTGAGCTCGACGATGGCGCTTTCGGACACATCGTCCAGCATCTTCACCATTGCGCGCAGGCTGTTCCCATGCGCTGCAACGAGCACGTTGCGTCCCGCCCGCAGCTCCGGTGCGATGCGCATCTGCCAGAAGGGCAGCACCCGCGCCAGGGTGTCTTTCAGCGACTCCGCCGAGGGGAGCTCGGCAGGGGGCACATCGGCGTAGCGGGCATCGAAGCGCGGATGGCGTGGGTCATCGGTCGCAAGCGGCGGCGGGGGAATGTCGTAGCTGCGGCGCCAGATCTTGACCTGCTCCGCGCCGTGGCGCTCAACCGTCTGAGCCTTGTCGAGCCCCTGCAGCGCGCCGTAGTGACGCTCATTCAGACGCCAGGAGCGTTCCACCGGGATCCACATCCGATCCATCTCATCGAGCATGATCCAGAGGGTGCGGATCGCTCGCTTCAACACCGAGGTGAACGCGACGTCCACCTGGATTTTTTCCTCGATGAGTTGCCGTCCGGCGCGCGTGGCCTCCTCGCGGCCCTGTGGCGCCAGGTCGATGTCGGTCCACCCCGTGAACAGGTTTTCCAGGTTCCAGAGGCTCTGGCCGTGGCGGACGAGGATCAGCTTCCCGGGCATCTAGACACCTCAACTATTGAACGATTGCACGCTTTGCAGATCCTGCCGCGCGAGCGGGGTTCGCTGGCGACGAACCCCGTCGAGCGCCGCCCCTGGCGCACCAGAGTGACAGTTTACGATCATTCGGACAGCTTGCGCAGCGTCTCCACACCGACAGTCAGCGTGGCGAAATCAATCACCCCGGCCGCGCGCATGTCGGTGAGCGTGCGCTCCCAGTGAGCCAGGCTCGCGGCGACCGTTTCCTGCCAGGCCGTGACGCGCTCCTCGGGAGTGCCGCGGCCGCCGCGCGCCAGGACGCGATCGGCGATCCCGCGGTGAACACGCATTGCCGCATCGCGCAGCCCCGTGCGGGCGGTCGCCTGCCAGGAGCCTTCCACGGGCAGCTTGTCGATCTGCTCGCGTAGCCAGTCGAGACCGGTGCGTGAGCCGACCTCGAAGTAGACCCGGGCCGCCTCCGGCACGGCGCTCTTGCGGGCGGCGGCCAGCTCGACCACATCGAGGGAGGCGTTGTGGGCATCGAGACCGGCGATCCTCGTCGCCAGGCCCGCCGGCAGGCCAGCTTCGATGTGCTGCTGACGCACCGTCTCGAAATGCGTGCGCCACGAGCCGCCGAGTACCTGCCCGATCCGCGACCCGATCTCGTGCACGCCGCGCAGGAACTCCTCGACCGCGGTATCGACTTTGAGCGTGCGGCGGCGGGCGAGCAGCCAGTAGGTCGCGTGGCGCAGCAAACGGCTGATCTCGAATGCGGCGGCGTACTGGAGTCTGGCCGGCACTCGATTGTCGAGCGCTTCGATCTCGGCCCACAAGTCGCGCACCTCGAAGATCTCGCGCGCCGCCGTGTAGGCGCGCGCGATCTGCGCCGGCGGTGCGCCGGTGTCTTCCTGTGCGCGCAGCACGAACGTCGGCCCCATGCGGTTGATCAGGCTGTTGGTCGTCGCCGTGGCGATGATCTGGCGGCGCAGCCGGTGCTTCTCGATCGCCTGAGCAAAGCGTGTCCTCACCGGACCCGGGAAATAGCGTTCCAGCTCGTTGGAGAGGTACGGGTCTTCCGGCACGTCCGAGTCGAGCAGGTGATTGTTGAGCCAGATCTTGCTGTAGGAGAGGAGGATGGCGAGCTCGGGGCGGGTGAGACCGGCGCCGCTCTTGCGCCGTTCGGCGATCTCCTCGTCGCTCGGCAGGAACTCGAGTGCGCGATTGAGTCCGCCGGAGCGCTCGAGCAGGCGGATCAGGTGCTGGAACTCCGCGAGGCGCGTTCTCGCCTGCTGCTCGAGCGTGCTGATCGCCTGTCCCTGCAGGTAATTGTTTCGCAGTACGAGCGCGCACACTTCTTCGGACATGCGCGCGAGCAGCCGGTTGCGCTCGGCCGTCGAGAGCTTGCCGGAGTGCACCAGGGGGTTCAGCAGGATCTTCAGGTTCACCTCCACGTCGGAGGTGTTGACGCCTGCGGAGTTGTCGATGAAGTCCGTGTTGAGGCGCCCGCCCGCGCGGGCGTACTCGATGCGCCCTCGCTGGGTGAAGCCGAGATTGCCGCCTTCGCCAACCACCTTGGCGCGCAGCTCCGAGCCGTTGACGCGCAGCGCGTCGTTGGCGCGGTCGCCGACCTCGGCATTGGTCTCACGGCTCGACTTGACGTAAGTGCCTATGCCGCCATTCCACAGCAGGTCCACCGGCATGTGCAGGATGGCGCGCATGATGTCCGTGGGCGCGGCGGTCGCGGCATCGATCCCGAGCAGCGCACGGGCCTCGGCGGAAAGGGCGATCGATTTGGCCGAGCGCGGGAATACGCCGCCGCCCTTGGAGATGCGCGTGCGGTCGTAGTCGTCCCAGCTCGAGCGCGGCAGGGCGAACAGGCGCTGACGTTCCGCGAAACTCACTGCCGCATCCGGTTTCGGATCGAGGAAGATGTGCCGGTGATCGAATGCGGCCTGCAGCAGGATGTGGCGCGAGAGCAGCATGCCGTTGCCGAACACATCGCCCGACATGTCGCCGATCCCCGCGACCGTGAACTCCGTCTTCTGGATGTCCGTGCCGATCTCGCGGAAGTGACGCTTGACGCACTCCCAGGCGCCGCGGGCGGTGATGCCAAGTCCCTTGTGGTCGTAGCCGGCCGAGCCCCCCGAGGCGAACGCATCGCCGAGCCAGAAGCCGTACTCGGCCGCAAGCGCGTTGGCGGTATCCGAGAAGGTCGCGGTTCCCTTGTCGGCGGCCACCACCAGGTACGGATCGTCGCGGTCGTGACGCACGACCTGGGGGGGCGGCGCGATGTGGCCCGCGACGATGTTGTCCGTGAGGTCGAGCAAGCCGCGGATGAAAGTCTTGTAGCAGGCGATGACCTCGGCCTGGATCTCCTCCCGGCTGCCCTGCGGCAGGTGCTTGGGCACGAAGCCGCCCTTGGCGCCCACCGGCACGATCAGCGTGTTCTTCACGTTCTGAGCCTTCATCAGGCCCAGGACCTCGGTGCGGAAGTCCTCGCGCCGGTCGGACCAGCGGATGCCACCTCGCGCCACATCGCCCATGCGCAGGTGCACGCCCTCGACCCGCGGGCTGTAGACGAAGATCTCGTACTTCGGCCGCGGCAGCGGCAGATCGGGCAGGGCGGCGGGGTCGAGCTTGAACGACAGATACGGCAGCGGGGCGCCCGCGGGGTCGCGGCGGTAGAAATTGGTCCGCAGTGTCGCCTGCACGAGCTTGAGGTAGGCACGCAGGATGCGGTCCTCATCGAGGCTGGTCACGGCATCGAGTGCGGAACGGATCCGCGCCACGAGCTGCGCGGCGGCCTGTTCGGCCGCGCGCGTGCCGTGCGCCTTCGTCGGGTCGAAGCGCGCCTGAAAGAGGCGGATCAGTGCGTTCGCGACCGTCGCATTGGCCTCCAGGGTGCGCTCCATGTAGGCCTGGCTGAAGGGCACTCCCGTCTGCAGGAGATAACGGCAGTAGGCCCGCAGCACGAGGATCTCGCGAGCGGAGAGATCTGCGCTGAACAAGAGGCGATTGAACCCGTCGTTTTCCGCCTCTCCCTTCCAGCCGGCGGTGAGCGCCTCCTTGAAGCGCGAGTCGATGCGCGGGATGTCGATCGCGCGGCCTTCACGATGCTCGAGCTCGAAGTCCTGTATCCACGCGGTGCCGCCATCGGGCCAGGCGAGCTCGTAGGGCCGCTCGGCAATCACCCGCAGACCGAAGTTCTCGAGCATGGGCAGCAGGTCCGATATCGGTACCGGCTCGCCCAGCTTCACGATCTTCAGGTGCATCCCCGTGGCGCCTTGGCCGCCAGCGCGGTACAGGCCGATGCAGCGTGTCTGCGCATCGGAGCGCAGCAGCTCGAGGTCTTCGATATCGGCCGGCGCATCGCCCGGGGCGACGTCTTCCTCGTAGGCGAGCGGGAATGCGTTGCGGTATCGGTTCAGGAGCGCAAGGCCCGCCGCTTCCCCGTCCCGTGCGACCAGCACCTCGCGCAAATGGTCGGTCCATGTGAGCGTCGCCTGCCCGATCAGCCGCTCGAGCGCGGCGAAGTCCACCTTGCGCCGCTCGGCGGGATCGGTGCGCACCACCACGTGCACCCGCGCATGGTTCGAGCCGGAGATCTGCACCTGGCTTTCGACCGACTTGCCCGCGAAACCCTCGAGCACGATCTGCTCGATTCGCTGGCGCACATCGGTGTTGTAGCGGTCCCGGGGCACGTACACGAGGCACGAGTAGAACCGATGATAGGGGTCGCGACGGACGAGCAGCCGCACGGTGCGCCGTTCATACAGGTTGACGATGCCGCGGCAGATGCGGATCAGATCCTCGACGCTCGCCTGGAACAGCTCATCCCGGGGGTAGGTCTCCAGCACGTTGAGCACCGCCTTGCCATCGTGGCTCTGCGGGTCGAGGCCAAAGTACTGAATGACACGCTCGACCTTCAGGCGCAGCACGGGGATGTCGCGCGGACTGCGGTGATAGGCCGAGGAGGTCCAAAGGCCGAGGAAGCGGTGCTCGCCATCGACCTGGCCGTTCGCATCGAACGTCTTGACGCCGACGTAATCGAGGTACTCGGCCCGGTGAATCGTGGCGGCGGAGTTGGCCTTGGTGAGCACAAGAAGCTGCTTCTCGCGTGCTCGCTCGCGGATCTCCTCCCGGAGCACCGTCGCGGTGGGCCGTTCGGAGCCGCGGGCGCGCAGGATTCCAAGTCCCGAGCGGGGCAGGGATTTCAGGGCATCCTCGCGCGGGCCGCGCTCGAGGCGGTAGCGCCGGTAGCCCAGGAACACGAAATGGCGCTGCTCCATCCATTCGAGCAGCAGGCGCGACTCGTTGATTTCCTCAACCGGCAAGGGGGGCGGCGCCCGCTCGAGGTCGGCGACGACGGCGCGCACCCGCTCGCGCATGGCGGCCCAGTCGTCCACAGCGGCACGCACGTCCGCAAGCGTTGCCTCGATGTCGCGGCGCAGCCTCCCGATCGCTTCCGGGTCGATCTGCCGATCGATTTCGTACATCTCCCAGGATTCGGCCCCGTGGGACTGCGTACCCTCGGCATCGATGCCGGCAATTCGTCCCCGGCTGTCTCGATTGACGTAGAGCACCGGATGCACGATGAGATGAACGGCGAGACCCGCGCGGCCGAAAACCAGTCCGACGGAATCCACCAGGAAGGGCCGATCGTCCGTGACGATCTGCACGACGGTGTGCGGTGACTCGAAGCCGTCGCGCTGCGGGTCTGGATTGAATATGCGTACCAGGGACTGCCCGGGCGAGCGGCGTGCGCCGAGCTCGAGGTGGCCGCTGGCCGCATTGGCGAGCGCGGCCGGGGCGCGCGATGCGAGATCCTCTTCGCCCACTCCGCGAAAATAGCTTCGTAGGAAGCTCTGGCGCAGCTCGGGCTGCGCACGATCCGCCTTGCGGTGAGGCAGGCGGATGCGGGCGATCCGGTCGATGAGCGCGAGGCGCGCGGGGGGGATGCTGCGCAAAAGCCGGTTCTCGCCGGCCGACGAGGTAGGGGCATGCATGGTGGCGCGCGATTATATACGTCTGTGCACTTGGGGGCTGAAAAGGTATAATGGTTGCGTGCGCAACGGTATGGCCTCAGTTCACAGATCGAGGCGCCGATGAGGGAGAATCCGATGAGCCAGTCCGCAGGCAATCCCATGGGTACCGACGGCTTCGAGTTCGTCGAGTACACCGCGCCCGATCCACAATTGCTGCGCGACCTGTTCGAGCGCATGGGTTTTCCGATCAGAGCCCGGCATCGCTCGAAGAACGTGACGCTTCATGGCCAGGGCGGCATCAACTTCATCATCAATGCCGAGGCCGACTCTTTCGCGCAGCAGTTCGCTCGCAAGCACGGGCCATCGGCCTGCGCGATGGCCTTCCGCGTGAAGGATGCGGCGTATGCCTACCGGCGCGCGCTCGAGCTCGGCGCCAAGCCCGGGCCCCAGGACGCGGGACCCATGGAGCTCAACATCCCGTGCATCGAGGGCATCGGCGGCTCGCTCATCTACCTGGTCGATCGTTACGGTGATCGTTCCATCTATGACGTGGACTTTCGGCCGGTGGCGCCGCCTCCCGCGGCCCAGGAGGCGGGGCTCACCCTCATCGATCACCTGACGCACAACGTGCGCCGGGGCAACATGAACGTCTGGTCGGGCTTTTACGAGAAGTTGTTCAACTTTCGCGAAATCCGCTACTTCGACATCGAGGGCAAGCAGACGGGCCTCCTCTCGCGCGCCATGACCAGTCCCTGCGGCAAGATCCGCATTCCGATCAACGAGTCCCAGGACGACAAGAGCCAGATCGAGGAGTATCTGCGCGAGTACCACGGCGAGGGTATCCAGCACATCGCGCTCGCCACGGATGACATTTACCGCACGGTGGACGTGCTGCGCGGCCATGGCATCGCTTTCCAGGAAACGCCCGACACCTACTACGACGGGATCGAGGCGCGGGTGCCGGGCCACGGTGAGCCGCTGCAGGAGCTGCGCCGCCGCCGCATCCTGATCGACGGCAACCCGGAGAAGGGCGAGGGACTGCTGCTGCAGATCTTCACCGCCAACGTCATTGGTCCGATCTTCTTCGAGATCATCCAGCGCAAAGGGAATGAGGGCTTCGGCGAGGGCAATTTCCGCGCGCTGTTCGAGTCCATCGAGCTCGACCAGATGCGACGCGGAGTCATTTGAGCGCCGGCGAGCGCGGTCGGCGCCCACGCCAGCCGGTCGTTCGCTGAGCCGGTCCTGTAGGATCCGGGGGGCGAGCGGGCTTGCCGAAGGCGGTCAGTGCTTTATGCTGCCCGCATGGAGGCCCGCACCCGCGCACCGCGCCAACCCTCACCCGTTCTTCCCATCCGTCTCGAGTACGATCCGGCGCTCCCGATCAGCGCTCATCGGCAGGAGATCATCGATGCGCTCGCCCGCCATCCGGTCGTGGTCGTATGCGGTGCGACGGGCTCGGGCAAGTCCACCCAGCTGCCGAAGCTGTGCCTTTCGGCGGGGCGCGGCGTATCGGGGCTGATCGGCCACACCCAGCCGCGGCGAATCGCCGCACGCGCCCTTGCCACGCGCCTTGCCGAGGAACTCGGTACCACCGTGGGCGGGGCAGTCGGGTACCAGGTGCGCTTCACGGACCGCACGGGGCCGGGGTGCCGCGTGAAGCTGATGACCGACGGCATCCTGCTGAAGGAGCTCGAGAGTGACCGGGCGCTGCGCCGCTACGACACGCTCATCATCGACGAAGCTCACGAGCGCAGTCTCAACATCGATCTGCTGCTCGGGGTTCTCAAGGGACTGCTCCCTCGCCGCCCAGAACTGAAGCTGATCGTGACCTCCGCCACGATCGACCCGGGCCGGTTCGCGCATTTCTTCGGTGACGCGCCGGTCATCGAGGTTTCCGGGCGGAGCTTTCCCGTCGAGGTGCGGTACCGGCCGCTGGTCGCCGAGGACGAGGACGCCGCGGAGCTGTCGCTTCCAGAGGGCATCGTCGCCGCCGTGCACGAGCTCGATGCGGGCGGCCCTCCGGGCGGGGACACCCTGGTATTCCTGCCCGGTGAGAAGCACATCCGAGAGGCGGCGGACGCCCTCGCCAAGGCCCGCCTGCCAAACACCGAGATACTGCCGCTTTACGCGCGGCTGTCCGCGTCCGATCAGGCAAGGATCTTCCGCAGGCACGGCGCGCGACGGGTCATTCTCTCGACCAATGTCGCCGAGACCTCGCTTACCGTGCCGGGCATCCGCTACGTGATCGACTCGGGACTGGCACGCATCAGCCGCTACAGCGCGCGCGGCAAGGTGCAGCGGCTGCACATCGAGCCCGTCTCCCGCGCGAGCGCGGATCAGCGCAAGGGGCGGTGCGGCCGCGAAGCCGAAGGGATCTGCATCCGTCTCTACTCCGAAGAGGACTTCGAGCGGCGCGAGGCGTACACCGCCCCGGAGGTGCTGCGCACCAACCTCGCCAGCGTGCTCCTGCGCATGGCGACCCTCGAGCTCGGCGAGCCGGAGCGATTCCCCTTCCTCGATCCGCCGGACACCCGGCTGATCAACGACGGCGTGCGGCTGCTCGAGGAGCTGCAGGCCATGAGCGAGCGGCGGGTAACGGGTCTCGGACGGCAGATCGCTGCGGTGCCCGTCGATCCGCGCCTGGGGCGCATGCTGCTCGCGGCCTCCCGCCTGGGGTGTCTTGCGGAGATGCTCATCATCGCCGCGTTCCTCGAGGCCCAGGACCCTCGCGAGCGGCCGGCCGACCAGCAGCAGCAGGCCGATCAGAAGCATGCGCTGTTCGCCGATGCGCGCTCGGACTTCCTCACGGTGCTCAACCTGTGGCGGGCGTTCGGCGAGCAGGCCGCGGTCCTGTCGGGCAATCAGCTGCGCAAGTGGTGCCGCGAGCACTTCCTGTCCTTCCTGCGCATGCGCGAGTGGCAGGACCTGCAGGCACAGCTCTCGCAGAGCGTGCGCGAGCTCGATCTCAAACCCAATCAGATCCCCGCCGGCTATGCCGAGCTCCATCAGGCCATCCTCACCGGCTTTCTTGGTTCCATTGGCCTGCTCAATGAGCGGCGTGAATACGAAGGGCCGCGCGGCATGCGCTTCGTGCTCGCCCCGGGTACGCCCCTCGCATCGAGACCGCCCAAGTGGATCGTCGCCGGAAGTCTGGTCGAAACGACACGACTCTATGCGCGCATGGTGGCCGCCGTCGACCCGCTCTGGATCGAGCGTGCCGCGACGCACCTTCTGAGGCATCAATACAGTGAGCCTCACTGGGTCGAGCGCCGCGGAATCGTGGGGGCATTCGAGAGCATCTCCCTCTATGGACTGCCGCTGGCCGCGCGTCGACGCATCGACTACGGACGGGTCGCCGCGAAGGAGGCGAGAGACATCTTCATCCGGGAGGTTCTCATCGATCCTGAGCAAGGGCCGCCCCGCCAGATCGTGCGCGGCGCCTTTCTCGATGCCAACCGCGAACTGCGCGCGCGCGTGGAGGAGATGGAGGCGAAGATCCGCCGGCGCGACATTCTTGCGAGCGAAGAGCGGCAGCTCGCCTTCTATGCCGCGAGAATCCCCGAGAAAGTCAGCTCCGTGGCGGCTTTCGAGCGTTGGCGCGCCGAGGCGCAGCGCCGCGACCCGATGATCCTGCACATGTCGCGAGAGGATCTGATGCTGCGGGATGCGCCGGAAGTCGACGAGGGGCGCTTTCCGGATGCGCTCGAGCTCGACTCCAATCGCCTGCCGCTACGCTATCGTTTCGAGCCGACGGAGCCGGACGACGGCGTCACGCTCAGCGTGCCGGACCTGTTGCTCGACACCCTGGATCCCGATCGTCTCGCATGGCTCGTGCCCGGGTGGCGGCTGGAGAAGATCATCGCCGTGTTGCGCGAGCTGCCGAAGAGCGAGCGCAAGCTTCTGGTGCCCGTCCCGGAGCATGCGCGCCAGGCGCTCGAGGAGCTGGGGGCCGGTGGGGAGGACGCGCTGCCCGGATTTTATGCAGGACTCGCCCAGTGGGTGTCGCGGCGCGTAGGCGCTCGGATCGAAGCCGCGGAGCTCGCGGCATTGCCTGTGCCGGAACATCTGCGGATGAATGTCCGGGTCCTCGACGCGCAGAACAGAGTGTTGGCAGAGGGCAGGGACATCGTTGCGCTAAAGCGCAAGATAGGTGCGGCCGCCGGGCCCGTTGTGGCCCTGAAGTCTGCGCTCACCGCCGGCCGCGCGAGCACCCCTGCACCCGAGGCCGGCGAGCCCGTGCGCCGCCAGTGGGATTTCGGCGAGCTCCCCGAGACGCGGCAGGTGGAGAGAAACGGCTTGCGGCTGACGGTGTATCCGACCCTCGAAGATCGTCGCAGCGGCGTCGTGCCGATCGAGGCGCGCGACCTGCGATCGGCCGAGACGATGTTGAGGGTTGGTGTCACGCGCCTTGCCCTTCTGGCGCTCCCCCAGCAGTGCAAGTACTGGCAGAAGCGGGTGGGGGAGGATCGCGAGCTGGTGCTGGCGAGCGGCGGGTTCAAACTGGTCCAGCCGCTCGCAGATGCGGTCACGCACCGCATTTTCCAGGACTGCTTCGCATCGCCCGAGGCGCCGCTGCCGCGTGACCGCGAGAGATTCAACGAGCGGATTGATCAGGGCCGTGCGCGACTGGAGCAAGAGGGGGTGCGTGTGGCCAACACGGCGAAGGCGATCTTCAACGAGTGGCGGGCGGTGCGTGCTGCGCTCGATGCCGCCCGATCTCCGGCGGCGAATGCCGCAGTTGCGGCCGTCAATGCGCAGCTCGCCACGCTTTTGCCGCCCGATTTCATCGAATCGACGCCACGGCCCTGGTTCGGCCACATCTCGCGCTACCTCAAGGCCGTCGCGCGCCGCCTGACTCGTCTGCCCGCCGATGCGAGGCGCGATGCCGAGCTCGCCGCCCGCGTTGCACCCTTCGTCGTGGAGTGGCAGCGCCTCGAGGCGGATCGAGTCGGCACCGCCGCCCGTCCAGAGCTCGATCTGTTGCGCTGGATGATCGAGGAGCTGCGTGTGTCCTTCTATGCGCAGGATCTGCGCACGGCAGTCCCGGTATCGGAGCGGCGCCTCGCCGAGCAGGTCGGGAAGGCCAAGGCCGAGGCGAACATACGCTGACAAACGGCGTCGACACTTCTTGCGATCATCGTGTGCCATGTCCAGAGGGCCTGCTGTCGCAGGCCCTCTCGTCAATCGAATTCCCGCGGGCGCTCGTCCTCGACATTCAACGCCCGTTCCAGCGCGAGCCCGACTCTGCCGAGCGTCCCCTCATCGAACAGACGTCCCACCAGGGTGACGCTTTGCGGAACGCGACGCGGCGGATGGAAGCGAGGCAGCGGTCGATGCGGGTCGGGGGCCCAGTCGCTGCGGGCCTGGGTGACCTCGATGAAGCCGGCTCGCAAGGTCAATGATGGGTAGCCGGTGAAATTTCCGATGGTCAGCATTTCATCGCGCAGCGAGGGCACGATGAGCAGATCGACCCTCGAGAAGAGCGAGGCCATTTGCTGGGCAACCAGACGCCGGAAGCGATCGGCCTGCACGGCATCGACGGCGGAGAGGAAGCGCGCCTGGCGAAACGTGTTCGGCCACGCATCGGGCGTCTGCATCCGCATTTCATCCACGCGCCCGCTGAGGGTGAGCTCCTCAAAGGCCGCGGCGGCCTCGGCGAACAGGATCGTATTCAACGAATCGTACGGCCAGTCCGGAAGGTCCACCGCCACCGCTTCGAGGCCGAGTGACCCGAGTTGCTCGAGTGCGTGACGATCGACATCCGTCGCCTCTTGCTCCCAGCGCGGAAAGTACCCCACGCGCAGTCCTGCGACGCCGGCTCGGGCATCGAAATCGAGCACGCTCGGCACGCTGGAGAGATCGCCGGCATCGGCTCCAGAGACAGCCTGCAGGACGAGCAACGTGTCCTCGACGCCGCGGGCAATCGGCCCGAGCTTATCGAGCGACCAGCACAAGGTCATCGCTCCGGTGCGAGCGACGCGCCCGAAGGTGGGGCGCAGTCCGCATACTCCGCAGCGGTCGCTCGGGTCGACGATGCTGCCTTCGGTTTCGCTCCCGATCGAGAAGCCGACCAGAGCGGCGGCGGTCGCCGCGGCAGGCCCGGCGCTCGAGCCGCCCGACCCCTCCTGCAGCAGCCACGGATTTTTCGTCTGCCCCCCGAACCAGACATCGTTCAGGGCCAGGGCGCCCATGCTCAATTTCGCGATGAGCACGGCCCCGGCCGCGTGCAATCGCTGCACGACGACCGCATCGGCCGCCGGCACGCGACTCCTGAAGGGCTCCGCGCCATACGTGGTGCGGATACCGGCGGTATCGAGGAGGTCTTTCGCTCCCCAGGGGATGCCGTGCAGCGGGCCTCGATACCGGCCCGCCGCGATCTCCCGGTCCGCCTGCCGCGCCTGCGCGAGGGCGAGGTCACCGGTGACGGTGATGACGCACTTCAACTGCGGATCCCAGGTCTGGATGCGACGCAGGTAGAGCTCGGTCAGCCGCTCGGACTCGAGTTGCCGCAGCTCGACCCAGCGGGCGAGCTTCCAGAGCGGTGCGAAGGCGATGTCGACATCGCGTGCCGGCAGGGGGCCCGGATCTCGACCGCTGCGTACGAACCGGTTTCGCCGCGGCATCGGGGCCTGTCCCGGCAGCACCGGATTGCACAGGGAGTACGGCGCAAGCGTCGGTTCGAGATCGACCCTGCGTGGACCGGTGCGCCGCTCGTAAAGGGGCGCCATGCTGTTGCGCCAGTTGGAAGCGGCCTCGGCGCGCTCGGGAAGACTCATCGTGACTCGCGCCAGCTCTTGCGCCTCGGCGAAGGTCACCGCGCTCACCTGCGGTCCGACGCCCTCGGCAGTCCCGAATGCCGGCGGGGAACCGGCCGGCAGGCGGTCAGTGCCGGGCGGGTGCGCGCTCGCGTTGCGCGAGTGACCCGCGCCGGCTCCGAGCAACGCGGCAGAGGACAGCAAAAATTCTCTTCGAGACCTCGCCATGGCTGAACCCTCCGCGGTCACGCGCACTGTGGCCGCGCGTGGCGCAAGAATCACTCGAAGTCCGGCTCCCTCGAGTCCTGCCGCGCGCGAATTCGCGGGACCGGATCCGAGCTAGCGGTGCACGGAAGATACGACAATCCGGGTCCAGAAGATGGCCGATTTCGCGGCGCACGGGCGCTCTGCCGGGCGACTCGCCGCACGAGGCGCCCATCACGGCGGCAACGCCGCTATGCGGGCTTGCCCTGCACCCCCTGCAGTCGGCCCATGGCGCAGGGCTGCTCGCCGAGGGCTTGCGCGCCGCGGCGGGCGAGGAAATCACTGTTCGAGAGCTGCTCGAGCGCGCAGGGCCGCGCGAACAGGAACCCCTGCCCGGCGACGCAGCCCAACTCGAGCAAAGCGGCCACCTGAGACTCGAGCTCGATGCCCTCGGCCACGACATCGAGCCCGAGCGCTTCACCGAGCGTAATGATCGCGCGCGCCAGATCCGGGCCGTCACCGGAACCGGACAGGCGATTGACGAAGGACCGATCGACTTTCAGGATGTCCACGGGGAAGCGATGCAGATAGGACAGGGAAGAATAGCCGGTGCCGAAATCATCGATGGCAAGCTTCACCCCGAGCGCCTTCAGGCGTTGAAAGCGCTCGAGATTGACTCCGGTGTTGTGCATCATGGTGCTCTCGGTCAGTTCGATGACGAGGCTCCCGGCATCGAATCCGCAGGCGCCGATCGCCTCGAGCACATCCTGCGCAAGCTCGCCATGCTGCAGATGCCTGGCCGAGATGTTCACGGCGAGACGCACTCCCGAGGCGCCCGTGACCGAGCGGCGCCACGCGCTGAAGTCACGGCACGCCTGCTTCAGTACCCAGCGCCCCAGGGCTGCGATCTGACCGCATTCCTCGAGAACCGGGATGAACCGGCCGGGCATCAGCACGCCGGCCTCGGGATGGCGCCACCTGACCAGAGCCTCGACGCCGAGCAGAACCCGGGTGCCGATGTCGACGATCGGCTGGTACTCGAGGAAAAACTCCTCCCTGGCGAGCGCGTGGCCGATGTCCGCTTCGAGCTTGAGGCGCTCGTGCAGCAGCGTGAGCATTTGCGGCTGGAAGGTAACGTGACAGTTCTTGCCCGTGGCCTTGGCGTGGTACATGGCCAGATCCGCGTTGCACAGCAGAGCCTTGGCGGTGGCGCTGGTGGCGGAATACGCCAGGCCGACGCTCGCCGTCACACGGACTTCCCGTCCGTCGAGGACGAAGGGGGCCTCGAGCGACTCGATCAGCGTGGTGGCGATTTGCTGCGCCTCCTCGGCGGTGCGCACGCCTTCCAGCAACACGCCGAACTCGTCGCCGCCGAGCCGCGCAACGGTATCAGAGGACCCGGTGGTGCGGGCGATGCGTTGCGCAACGGCCTGCAGCAGACGGTCGCCGGTGTCGTGGCCGAGCGAATCGTTGATGTCCTTGAAGTTATCGACATCGAGGAACATGACCGCCGCGCAGGTGCCGGCGCGCCGCGCCCGGGTGAGCGCATGCTCGACCCGATCGCGGAACAGGTTGCGGTTGGCGAGCAGCGTCAGGGGATCGTGGAAGGCGAGCTGGCGCAACTTCTCCTCGAGCACCTTGCGTTCGCTGATGTCGTGAAAATTGAGTGCAAAGCCGTGTACCGCCGGATCGTGGCTCAGGTTGTTGCCGACCGCCTCGACGATCCGGGACGCACGCCCGATGCGCAGCTCCACGGGCCCCACGGCTCCGCGCGTCTTGGCGGCGATTTCATCGAGAAAGGACTGCAGCCGCTCGCGGTCATCATCGCCCCACAGGTCAAGGAGGCGCTTGCCCGTGACTTGTGCGGGATTCAAACCGAGGGTGCGGTAGGCGGCGGGGGAGACGAAGCGCACGACCCCATCGGCGCCGATGATCATGATCACATCCGACGCATTGGCAACCAGTGACGCGTAATGTTGCTCCGCGATGCGCAGCACGACCGTCTGGCGGAACATGAGCAGCAGCGTGAGTGCGAACACGATGCCGATCATGAGTGTCGCCTGAGCACCGATCCCGCCGCGGCTGAGGTACATGAGAACCAGGAAGGCCGCTGGCATCGCCGCGTAGGGCAGTGAGCGCGCCAGGGCGCCCGGGATGCGCGACGCTTCGCGCTGAGGCGTCGTTGCGGCGCGCATCTGCTCGCGGGCCGCCGCAGTCAACGGCAGATAGCAGGCGAGATACAGGACATCCTGAACGCCGCCGGGGAGATAGTAGCCGCGGACCTTGGCGAGGGACCAGAAGATGTCCCCGAGAAACATGGTGGCGAAACCGGTGAGCAGCAGCAGCGGAATCCGCCACCCACCGGCATTGCCCGAGCCGGTGAGCAGCAGCACGCCTAGAATCAGCAGACAGAAGCTGTCAAGGGAGAGATAGGCCTCGCTGAGCGCTTCCTTCAGGACTCCAAGCTGCGCGTGCATGGCCGCCGGTTGAACCACGAGGTACCAGAAGAACGCGCCGAAGCCGATCACGAAGATGGTGGCATCGAGCAGCAGCTGCACCCACGGTACGCGCACGGCGGCCGCGCGGATCAGCCAGAGTGTCGCGGCCGCAAGCGGCAGATAGAACGAGCAGTAGAGGATGTCCGCGGGACCAGGAAACGGATCGCGCCCGAAAAGCCAGGAAATGGCGCCAAGCAAGTCACCCGTCAGGTACAGCGTGAGTGCCGCGGCAAGCGACCACCAGGCGAAGCGCAGTGGACCGGGCGTCAAGGTCCGCGCGGTGGCCGCGGCGGCCAGAATGAACGCGAGCTCCGCCGGAAGCTTGTAGAAGAGTCCCACGTAGAAGGTCGCCTCGCGACCTCCCGCGCCGCTCAACATCCATGCCGCGCCGAGAACGACATAGATTGCCAATGCGATGAGCAGCCGATCCGCACCGCGCGGCGCCAGGGAGGGTCTCGGCTGCTCGCAACTCGGTGTTGGAACGTCCTTGTCCGCTGTCTGGGTGAGTGCCTCGAGCATAAATGCGCGCGGGGTCCCGATTTATGTGCTCGCTGCGGAAAATGTACGGCAAGACCCGGGTGTCGGCGAGCGGCGACTGTGCCGGCGTGACGCAGTTCTCGGTGCACGCGCACGGAATGTGCGTCCGCTTCACATCTGAGGCTCCCGGGGAGGCACGGGAGTACACCGCTCCCGAGGGAGGCGGAGTGGGCGCGGCAGCGCACTGCAAGCTGACTTTTCTCAATGCGATGCCGCACGTGGATTGACAGCGGTGGATCGGCGGTGGATAAGCGCATCCACGCCGGGTCGACTGTGCGCGCGAGCCGCGAAAGGAAAGCAGGGTGCAATACCAGTTCCAGGTCGTCTATTTCGAGGCGACGCGCAGGTGCAATCTGCGCTGCCCCATGTGCATGACCGGCAGCAACGATCCGCGCAGGATTCGCCGCAGCGTGCGTGCGGAGCTCACGCTGGAGGAGATCCGCGATCGGATCATGCTGCCCGCGCGCCGCCTCGGGATTCACACCATGGGCTGGAGCGGCGGGGAGTTTCTGCTGCGCAAGGACGCTTTGGACCTGCTGCGCCTGACGGTGGAGCTCGGCTTCAAGTGTTCGGTCCTGAGCAACTGCAAACGACTCACCCGGCAGCGCCTCGAGAAGATCCGGGACGTCACGCAGGGGCGGGCGAGAATCGTGGTTGGACTGAACGCGGTCGATGAGGAAAACCGCTGGAGCCGCGACAACGGGTCGGCCCGGACGCTCGAGGTGCTCGCCGACTGCGCCGAGCTCGGGCTCGGCCAGCACGTCGTGATCACGATCGGCAAGTACAATACCGAGAGCTTCGAGAAGACCGTCGAATTCTGCGTCAAGCACAACATCGCCTACAACCGCTCGCCGCTGGTTCCGCGCGGTTCGGGATCGGGCTGCTTCGAGGGCATGGGGTTCGACAGGCAGGATCTCGAGCGGCACTTCCATCCGGCGCTGCGCCGCCATCCGCACGGGTACGTGAGCTATACGCCGTATTTCCTATCGCCGGAGCTGCACGCCCAGGTGTCCGGGGGCATCCGCAACAACACGGTGCCGCAGAATCCGTCGATCGGCTGTTGGGTCGGATCGTGGCTCACCATCAATTCGGAGGGGGACGTGTCCGTCTGCCCGGTGCTGCTCGATGCGCTGAGCGGCGGCAACGTGCGCGAGAAGCCCATCGACGAGCTGGTCGAGTCGAGTCCGTTCTTCGCCGAGATCACGGACCGCTCCCGTCTGAAGGGTCGCTGCGGCCGGTGCCGCTACCAATACACATGCGGGGGATGTCGCGCCATGGCGTTCTATCATGGCGGGGATTACATGGGGGAGGATCCCACCTGCTTCTTCGATCCGGTGGATCGCTCCACGGTGAGCGAGCACGAGGCGGAAACGAACCGCGTCTTCAAGCAATATCTGCTGGTGGCGCGGGCGGCCGGAGCCTACAAACCGCCGGCGGGCCGCCCGCTCTCCGAATCGCCGTGCGCGGCCGGCCGGCCGTATGGCAGGCGGGCGGGGGCGTGATTGATCGGCGGGTGCCGGTCACTCAGGTGGGCGGGCGGAACTACGGCAGGTGCGCGCGAGCGAGGTACTCCTCGCTTTGCATCTCGGTGAGGCGGCTCGCGGTGCGTTGGAACTCGAACCGCAGGCGCTCGCCGCGATACAACTCGTGAGGCGCGGCCGCAGCCGATACGACGAGCTTGACGCCCCGGTCGTAGAACTCGTCGATGAGGGCGATGAAGCGACGCGTTTCATCGACCCGCCGGTCATCGAGTAACGGGACGTCCGAGACGATCACGGCTGGATAGATGCGCGCAATCTCGATGTAATCCTCCTGGCTGCGGGGACCTGCGCACAGCGCCTGGAAGTCGAGCCACACGGCGCTTTCGCTCTGGCGGATCACGGGGATTTCGCGGCCTTCGATCTCGATCACCCCGTCGGCGGCGTCGGCGTGCTCCGAGAGTTCCCCGAACAACGCGCGCAAGCGCTCCGTGGCGCCGCCCGCGGACGGGAGATACGTTCCCGCGTGCGTGAGCTGGCGCAGGCGGTAATCGCTGCCGCCGTCGACAGCGAGGACCTCTGTATGCCGCTCGATCAGTGCGATTGCGGGCAGGAAGCGCTGGCGCTGCAGACCGTTGCGATACAGATCCGCGGGCGGGCAGTTGGAGGTCGTGACCAGCGTCACGCCGCGCCGGAACAGGCCCTGGAACAGGCCGGCGAGGATCATGGCGTCGGCGATGTCGGTCACGAAGAGCTCGTCGAAACACAGCACACGCGTATCGCGGGCAATGCGTTCCGCGATGATCTCGAGAGGGGTAGACCGGTCGGAAAGCGTCTTGAGCTCGGCGTGCACGTCGTGCATGAATCGATGGAAGTGACGTCGTCGCCGCTCGGGGAAGGGAAGGCTGTGGAAGAACAGGTCCATCAGCCAGGTCTTGCCACGGCCGACCGGTCCCCACAGATACAGTCCTCGCTCGGGAGGTTGGCCGGCCCCGGTCAGCCGGGCGATGAGCCGCCTGCCGATCGAGGCGCCGCGATCTGCGATCAGCCGGCTGCGCAGATGCTCCAGGCGCGTGAGCGCGGCGAGCTGCGCCACGTCCTCGCCAAAGCCGCGCTCGCTCAGTTGCTGCGCATAGGCTGCGCGCAGGGCTCCCCCGCCTTGCTGAGTCATGTTCCGGCGCCGCTCAGTCGGTCAGCTCGGGCAGATCGCGGAAGTACTCCAGCGCCTGGGGATTGGCGAGTGCATCGACGTTCTTCACCGGCCGGCCGTGGATGACTTCGCGGACGGCGATTTCGGTGAGCTTGCCGGACAGCGTCCGGGGAATGTCCGCAACGGCGATGATTTTCGCCGGCACGTGGCGCGGGGAGGCATTGACGCGGATGGCGTCGCGGATTTTCTTCTTGAGCGTTTCCTCGAGCGCGACCCCGGGCTTGAGGCGCACGAACAGCACCACGCGCACATCTCCCTTCCAGTCCTGGCCGACTGCGACGGACTCGATGATCTCCGTCAGGCTCTCGACCGAGGAGTAGATCTCGGCCGTGCCGATGCGCACGCCACCGGGGTTGAGCACCGCATCCGAGCGGCCGTGGATCACGATGCCCTCGTGCTCAGTCAGCTCGGCGTAGTCGCCGTGATGCCAGACACCGGGAAAGCGCTCGAAGTAGGCGGCGCGGTATTTCGACCCCTGCGGATCGTTCCAGAAGGCGACCGGCATGGACGGGAATGGCGCGGTGCAGACCAGTTCGCCGCGCTCACCTCGTACCGGTTTGCCCTCGTCGTTGAAGATCTCGACCCGCATCCCGAGCCCCCGGCATTGCAGCTCACCGCGAAAGACCGGCAGCGTCGGACAGCCGAGCGCGAAGCACGAAACGATGTCGGTTCCCCCGGAAATCGAGGCGAGGTGCACGTCGGACTTGATGCAGCGATAGACGAAGTCGAAGCCCTCGGGCAAAAGCGGCGAGCCGGTGGAGAGAATCGCCTTCAGCGCTGCGAGCTCAACCTGCTCGCGGGGCCGATAGCCGTTCTTCTCCAATGCCGACAGATACTTGGCGCTGGTGCCAAAGACCGTGACGCGCTCCCGCTCGGTCATGCGCCACAGCACCCCGGGATCCGGGAAGAAGGGATTGCCGTCGTACAGGATGAGTGTCGCGCCGGTGGCGAGTGCGCTGGCGAGCCAGTTCCACATCATCCAGCCGCACGTCGTGAAATAGAAGACGTGGTCCGAGCGCTTGAGGTCCGTGTGCAGCAGGTGCTCTTTCTGGTGCTGCAGCAGCGTGCCTCCCACTCCGTGCACGATGCACTTGGGGACTCCCGTGGTCCCCGAAGAATAGAGGATGTAGAGCGGCTGGTTGAACGGTACGGCGGTGAAGCGTAGCGGCACCCCGCGCTTGCCGAAGTCACCCCACAGCGAGGAGCGGTCCGCCGCCGCGCCGAGCTTGCCGAGCTGCGGCTGCTGCGCGGTATAGGGGATCACGACGATACGCTGCACGCTCGGGAGCTTCTCGGCCACCGTTCCGATCGGCGTCAGCGAGTCGAGTGTCTTGCCGGAGTAGAAATACCCGTCGGCGGTGAAGAGCACCTTGGGCTCGATCTGGCCGAACCGGTCGAGCACCCCGTGCGCCCCGAAATCCGGCGAGCACGACGACCAGATCGCCCCGAGGCTGCTCGTCGCCAGCATCGCGATCAGGGTCTCCGGGAGGTTCGGGAGGTATCCGGCGACCCGGTCGCCGGCCGTGACGCCTACATCTCTCAGGCCCGCGGCAACTCTCGCCACCTCCTCGTGCAGCTCACGATAAGAGAGCGCCCGGCGCATGTCGCGTTCGTTGGTGAACACCACCGCGAGGTGCTCATCGCGATAGCGGAGCAGGTTCTCGGCGAAGTTGAGCCGCGCGTTGGGAAAGAAGCGCGCGCCGGGCATGCGCTCGGGATGCTCGATCGCAGGTCCCGCTCCCCACTCGGCGCGCACGTCGGCGAACCGGGCGAGCTCCATCCAGAACTGCTCCGGTTGGCTCACCGACCAGCGGTAGAGCTCGCCATAATCCTTGAGGGACAGCCCCAGGCGCGTGTTGATGCAGTCGATGAACCGTGTCAGGTTGGAGGAGGCTATGCGCTCCGCCGAGGGACGCCAGATCGCGGACATGGGTCTAGAGGGATTGATAGTTGGGTCCGGAGCCACCCTCCGGAGGGGTCCAGTCGATGATACCGTAGGGGTCCTTGATGTCGCAGGCCTTGCAGTGCACGCAGTTGGCCGCGTTGATCTGCAGCCGCTTGCCGCCCTCACCGTCATCGACCATCTCGTACACGTTGGCCGGGCAGAAGCGCGTGCAGGGATTGCCGAATTCGCTGATGCAGCGCCCCGAGCAGATGGAGGTGTCGCGCACCTTGAGGTGCGCCGGCTGGCTCTCTTCGTGGCTCGTGGAGGCGAAGAACACCGAGGCCAGGCGATCCCTCGGCGGCAGCGTTCGCTCCTGCCAGGCGCGCTGCGGGGACTCGTATGCGGCAAGCTGCTCGAGGCGTTGATGATCGGGGCGGGTATTCTTCAGTGTCCAGGGCGTGCGGCCGCGCGTCAGCACCTCGAGACCGGAATTGGCGATGCCGGCCCACAAGCCGCGCTTGAAGCCGGGCTTGAAGTTGCGCACGGTGTAAAGCTCGCGCCCCCCGGGCGAGGCGCGCCAGAGCGCATCGAAGCCCTCGGGCGTGCCTTTTTCGGCGAGGTGCTCGGCGGCCAGCATGCCGGAGCGGATTGCCTGGTGAATGCCCTTGATCTTCGGGACATTGACCCCGCCGGCGGCATCACCGATCAACATGGCCCCCGGCATCGTCAGGCGGGGGATCGACTGCCAGCCGCCCGCGGCGATGGTGCGCGCGCCGGCGGCGAGGATTTCCCCGCCCTCGAGAAAGGGTTTGATGGTCGGGTGGTGCTTGAACTGCTGGAATGCCTCGAAGGGAAAGAAGCGCGGGTCCGGGTAATCGAGCCCCACCACGAAGCCGACGTACGCGCGGTTCTGGTCGAGGTGGTAGATGAAGCTGCCGCCGTAGGTGTGCGAGTCGAGCGGCCAGCCCATGGTGTGCTGGATGAGACCCGGCTGCACACGGCCCTCGGGCAGCTGCCAGAGCTCCTTCATCCCCAGGCCGAAGGTTTGCGGGCAACTCTCGGCATCGAGCTTGAAGCGCTGGATCAGCTGCTTGGCGAGACTGCCCCGCGCCCCTTCGGCGACGATGGTGGTGCGCGCGCGGATCTCGGCCCCGGGGCTGTAGTTCGGCCCCGGCTCGCCGGACTTGGCGAGGCCGACGTCGCCGAGCTGCACGCCCGCCACCTCGCCCTCGGGCGTGAGCAGCGGCTGCGCCGCGGCGAAGCCCGGGAAAATGTCGACTCCGAGGCCTTCGGCCTTCTGCGCCAGCCAGGGCGTCAGCAATCCCAGGGAGATGATGAAGTTGCCGCGGTTGTGCAGCTGCGGCGGCAGCGGCAGCTTGATGCTCCCCTTGGCGGTGAGCAGTCTCAGCTCATCGCGCACGGCCGGTACGCAGATGCCGGGCGGGGACTCACGCCATTCGGGCGCCAGCTCATCGAGGGGCCCCGGCTCCATGACCGCGCCCGAGAGCGCGTGCGCGCCCACCGCCGAGGCCTTGTCCAGCAGGCAGACGTTGAGATCGGGTTTCAGTTGCTTCAGGCGGATCGCGCAGGCGAGCCCCGCGGGGCCGGCGCCCACGATGACGACGTCATACTCCATGACGTCGCGTTGGATTTCAGTGTTGTTCTGGGGGCTCATTGGGGCTGCATCCTCACGGCGCCATCGAGGCGGATGGTCTCGCCGTTCAACATCGGGATCTCAAACGCCGCGACGACGAGCTGCGCGAACTCCTCGGGCTTGCCGAGCCGGCGGGGGAAGGGGATCTGGCTCGCGAGCGAGGCTTGGATTTCCGCTGTCATGCCATCGACCATGGGTGTGTGGAAAATGCCGGGTGCGATGGACATGCAGCGGATGCCGAAGCGGGCGAATTCCCGCGCGATGGGCAAGGTCATGCCGGCCAGCGCCGCCTTGGTGGCCGAGTAGGCGGCCTGGCCGATCTGGCCTTCGAAGGCGGCCACCGAAGAGGTGTGCACCAGCAATCCTCGCTCGCCGTCCTCGGTCGGCGCATTGGCTTGCATGAGGCTCGCGGCCGCCTTGTCGCAGAGGAAGGTGCCGATGAGATTGATCTGCACCACGCGCGTGAAGAATTCCCCCGCCATCGGGCCGTTCTTGCCGAGCACGCGGCCGGCGCCGATCACACCGGCACAGTTGACGAGCAGGTTCAGTCCGCCCAGGCGTTCCTGCGCGGCGGCCATGGAGGCGTTGACCTCGGCTTCGGAGGTGACATCGCATCGGACGAAGCATGCGGCGGAGCCGAGCGCTTCGGCAGCCGCGCGGCCGGGCCCGTCCTGGACGTCCAGGATCGCGACCTTCGCGCCCGATGAAACCAGGCGGCGGGCGACGGCGAGACCGAGACCCGAGGCGCCGCCGGTAACGACGGCCCGGGCGTCTTGGATTTTCATGAATCCCCCTAATGATCGTTCGGTAGTTTAGCCGATAGTTTCGACGGCCACCGCTACAGCTTCGCCGCCACCAATGCACAGAGCGGCAATGCCCCGTTTGCCGCCGCGGCGCCGCAGCGCATGGAGCAGCGTTGTGAGGATACGTGCGCCAGTGGCGCCCAGGGGATGGCCCAGCGCGCATGCTCCCCCGTTGACGTTAACACGGCCATGGTCCAGGTCCAGCTCGTGCATCGCGGCCATCGTGACCGCCGCGAAGGCTTCGTTGATCTCGTACAGATCGACGTCCCGGGAGTGCCAACCCAGCTGGGACAGCACCTTGCGTATGGCGCCCACCGGGGCGGTCGTGAACCACTCTGGCTCCTGCGCGTGGCTCGCCTGGGCGAGGATTCTAGCGAGCGGCTGGACTGCACGGGATCGCGCAGCCGCCCCGCTCATGACTATAAGCGCCGCGGCCCCATCGGCGATCGAGGAAGCACTGGCCGCCGTGACCGTGCCGTCCTTGCCGAAAGCGGGCCGGAGGGTGGGGATCTTGTTCACATCGCAGGTCCCCGGGGTCTCATCCCGACTCACCGTGGCTTCGCCCTTGCGACCCTTGACGGTGACGGGAGCAAGCTCATCGTCGAACTCGCCGCCCACCGCGCGCAGGGCACGGCGGACCGATTCGGCAGCGAAGGCGTCCTGCTGCTCGCGGGTGAAGCCATATCTGGCCGCGGTGGCGTCCGCAAAGCAGCCCATGAGCTTGCCGTCGAAGGGGCTCTGAAGGCCATCGAGGAACATGTGATCGAGCACCTCGCCGTGGCCCATGCGGTAGCCCGCGCGCGCCTTCGGCAGCAGGTACGGCGACTGGGTCATGGACTCGAATCCTCCGGCGAGCGCGATCTCGATGCCACCGGCGCGGATCTGGTCGGCGGCCATCATCACGGCTTTGAGGCCCGAGCCGCACATCTTGTTGATGGTCGTCGCCGGGGTGGACAGTGGAATGCCGGCGCCGATGGCCGCCTGGCGGGCGGGAGCCTGCCCGAGTCCGGCCGGCAGCACGCAGCCCAGGATGACTTCCTGCACGTCCGCGGGCTGCAGGCCTGCGGCCTCGACCGCGGCGCGGGCGGCGGCGCTGCCGAGCTGCGGGGCGGTGGCCTGGGCAAGGGCGCCCTGGAATGCCCCGAGCGGCGTGCGCCGGGCGGAAGCGATGACGACTTCTGTTGGCATGAGGATTCCTCCGAATGCAGGCGGGTCAGCGGGCAAGCCGCACGCTCATGCGGCGTGCGGCGCGCGTGTTCTCGGCGCCGGTGCGCGGGATGAGTCCGCTCTCGAAAACCGTGATGAAGGCTTCGGCGATCTGCGCGCCGGAGAGGGACTGGCTCTCGCGGTACCAGTGGGCGATCCAGTTGAGGGCGCCGGCGAGGGCGAAGGCGGTCATCTTCGGGTCGCAGGGATGGATGGAGCCGTCCTGCACTCCCTCGCGCAAAAGACGCCGGATCCCCTGATCGATCTCGGACTTCAAGGCCTTGATGTGCCCGCTCATGGCAGGCGAGAGGTCCTGATCCTCGGCGCGCACCATGCACCAGCCGAACTCCGAGGCGACCGCCTGGCCATAGTGGCGCAGCACCGCCTTCAGGCGGTTGCGTGCCGGCTCCTTCACGAGGCGCACTTCGCGGAAGGCCGCGCGGATCGGCTCGATGCCGGCCACGAAACACTCGAACAGGAGCTGCTCCTTGTTGGAGACGTAGTAGTAGACCGTGGGCTTGCTGACCTCGAGGGCCGCGGCGATGTCATCGAGCGAGGTGTTGTGATAGCCCTTGCGATTGAAGGCGTGCGCGGCGGCGCGGATCACCGCCTCGCGTTTCACCTGCCGGTCACGCAGGCGCTCGCGGTTCGCGCGCCACGGTGACTCGCGAGGCGCGCGGGCGGCGGATTCGGGGCGCGATTCCTCCCGCGACATGTCTGGCGCGGCCCGGTCACGGCCCGGGCCTGTGGATTTGCGACGGCTGGTCGGCATGCTGATCGGATCAGGGGCCGGTTGCGAGGCGTGGCCCCGAGACGCTCAGTATAGCCTCGCCCGGTACTGTCTGCGTGCCGGATCGGCGTGTCCGATCCGCCAGCCGGTCGTCCGCAATCCCGTGCGCCGTCTGCGCCGCCGCCCGGGGCGTGGGCCGCGTTGACCGCTCACCGGCCCATGCATCATACTCGCGGGTAGCTATCCTACCGGCGCGTAAAGGTTTCTACGCCAGCGCCCACCGAGCCGCCCATGCCGCCCAAGCCCGTCAGCGCCACCAGTCCCGGACACGCCGAGCAGCCCGCGCCGGAGCGTGCACAGCCACCGCTGCGCTTCGTCTCGGCCGCCTCGCTCTTCGACGGTCACGATGCGGCGATCAATATGATCCGCCGCCTGCTGCAGGCCCACGGCGCCGAGGTGATACACCTCGGGCACAACCGCAGCGTCGAGGAGATCGTGCGCGCGGCCATTCAGGAGGACGCGGACGCCATCGCGGCCAGCTCCTACCAGGGCGGGCACAACGAGTATTTTGCCTACATGGTGGACATGTTGCGCGAGCGAGGCTGCGCGCACATCCGGGTGGTGGTCGGCGGCGGCGGAACGATCGCGCCGCAGGAGATCGAGACTCTGGAGCGCTATGGCGTCGAGCGCATCTATACCCCCGAGGACGGGCGCAGACTCGGCCTCGACGGCATGATTGCGGACGTCTTCAACCGCGTGCGTTCGGCTCACAAGCCCACCTACGAGGGACACTCCCTGAGCGCTCACGAGCATGCGAGCATCGCGCGCGCCATCACGGTATTGGAGAACGCCGATCCGGAGCGGGGCGATGTCGAACAGCTCCGGCGGACCATCCAGCGCTCCCCCAACCGGGTGCCGGTGATCGGCATCACCGGCAGCGGCGGTGCCGGCAAATCGAGCCTGACCGATGAGCTGCTCGCGCGGTTCCTGCGTCAGTTCCCCGGCCGGCGCATCGCGGTGGTCGCCATGGACCCGACCCGCCGTCGCAGCGGCGGAGCGTTGCTCGGGGACCGCATACGGATGAACAGCCTCTCCTCGGATGCGATCTTCATGCGCTCACTCGCCACCCGCAGGCAGCATCTGGCGACCGCGGTGGTGCTGAAGGACGTGATCCAGCTCTATCAGGCGGCCGGATTCGACCTGGTCATCGTCGAGACGGCCGGTACCGGCCAGTCCGATAGCGAAATCGTCGATCTGGTGGACGTGTCGATGTACGTCATGACCAGCGAGTATGGCGCCGCGAGCCAGCTCGAGAAGATCGACATGCTCGATTTCGCGGATCTCATCGCACTCAACAAAAGCGAGAAGCGAGGTGCGAGCGACAGTCTGCGCGACGTGCGCAAGCAATGGCGGCGCAATCACCCCCAGCACAAAGCGCTCGCCGATGCCGACCTGCCGGTATTCCCGACCGTCGCGAGCCGCTTCAACGATGCGGGTGTGAATCGACTGTTCGCCGCGCTGTGTGCCACGCTCGGCGCAAGGAGAATCGGCGCGGCAAGCTGGGATGTTGCCGATCCCGGCCCCGTGGAGATCATCTCCCGAGAGCCGCTCATCCCCGGAGCCCGGGTGCGCTACCTCGCGGAAATCTCGAACAACGCCCGCGCGATGCGCGACGACTTGGAGCGTCGGGCGGCCGCTGCCCGGCGGGCCCAGGGGCTGTATGAGTCCCTCGCCGCGCTCAAGGACGCGCCGCTCCCGGCGCCGCTCGATCCGTATGCGGAGTCGGCGCTCCGGGAGCCCTCGGCAGATGCGACACGGCGTGAGTTGCGAGGGGCCTACAACCAGGCGCTAGAGGAGGTGGGAGCGGAGGGTGTCAGTGAGCTGAAAGCCTGGCCGGCGCGCGTGCGCGCGGCGACCGAAGAGACCTATACCTACAAGGTCCGCGATCGGGAACTCACGGGCGAGAACTATACCGAGACGCTCGCGCACCAGCGAGTCCCGAAAATCGCCGTTCCCGCCTTCAAGGACTGGGGTGAGCAGCTGCGCTTCATCCGCCGCGAGAACCTCCCCGGCACCTTTCCCTACACCGGCGGCGTCTATCCATACCGGCGGGAGGAGGAGGATCCCACCCGCATGTTCGCCGGCGAGGGCGCGCCCGAGCGGACCAATCGGCGGTTCCACTACCTGGCGCTCGGCGCCAATGCGGTGCGCCTGTCGACCGCCTTCGACTCCACGACGCTCTATGGCGAGGATCCCGACACCCGCCCGGACATTTATGGGCGCACCGGCAACTCCGGAGTATCGGTGGCGACGCTGGATGACATGAAGAAGCTCTACTCCGGCTTCGATCTCGCGCTGCCCTCCACCTCGGTGTCGATGACCATCAATGGTCCGGCGCCGATGATCCTCGCCATGTTCATGAACACCGCCGTCGACCAGCGCATCGAGCGGTACCTGCGCGCCGAAGGGCGCTGGAGCGATGCCGAGCGGCGTATCGAGGCGCTGCATCGCGCGGCAGCTGATCGGGGCATCGCCCCGCCGGCCTATCGGGGCGAGCTGCCCGGGGGCCACGACGGCTCGGGGCTTGCGCTCCTTGGGCTGACCGGCGATCAGCTCGTCGACGCCGAGGTGTACGAGCGCATCAAGGCCGAGACGCTGGGCGCCGTGCGCGGCACGGTGCAGGCGGACATACTGAAGGAGGATCAGGCGCAGAACACCTGCATCTTCTCGACCGAATTCGCGCTGCGCATGATGGGCGATGTGCAGCAGTATTTCATCGAGCGGCGAGTGAGGAATTTCTACTCGGTGTCGATCTCGGGCTATCACATCGCCGAGGCCGGCGCGAACCCGATCTCCCAGCTCGCCTTCACCCTCGCCAACGGCTTCACCATCGTCGAGTACTATCTCGCCCGCGGCATGCGCATCGACGATTTCGCGCCCAACCTGTCGTTCTTCTTCTCGAACGGCATGGATCCCGAGTACGCGGTCATCGGCCGGGTGGCGCGCCGCATCTGGGCGCGCGCCATGCGCGATCTGTACCGCGCGGGTCCGCGCAGCCAGATGCTGAAATACCACGTGCAGACCTCGGGGCGGAGCCTGCATGCCCGTGAGATCGCTTTCAACGACATCCGCACCACGCTGCAGGCGATGTACGCGTTGTTCGACAGCTGCAACAGCCTGCACACCAACGCCTATGACGAGGCGCTGACCACGCCGACCGAGGAGAGCGTGCGCCGCGCTGTGGCGATCCAGCTGATCATCAACCGCGAGCTCGGCTTGAACAAGACGCAGAACCCCTGGCAGGGCTCATTCGCGCTCGAGTACCTCACCGACATGGTCGAGGAGGCGGTATACCGGGAGTTCGACGCCCTCACCGAGCGCGGGGGAGTGCTCGGGGCCATGGAGACGATGTATCAGCGGGGCAAGATCCAGGAAGAATCGCTCTACTACGAGACGAAAAAGCACGACGGGAGCCTGCCCATCATCGGCGTCAACAGCTTCCTCTCGAAGTCCGACGGACTCTCCGAGCACGCGCACGCCGAGCTCATCCGTTCGACGGAGGAGGAGAAACAGGCCCAGGTGAGTGCGGTGCGCGCGTTCCAGATGCGCAATGCCGAGCGCGCCCCGATCTCCCTCGAGCGGCTGAAGGCGGTGGCCTGTGGCGGGGGGAACGTGTTTGCGGAGCTGATGGAGACGGTCAAGACCTGCTCGCTGGGGCAGATCTCGCATGCTCTGTACGAGGTGGGCGGCCGCTATCGTCGCAACATGTGAGGTCAGGCTCGCCGAGCACCGCAAGGATGGCATCGCGTGCCGCATCGCGCAGGAGCGATGCGCTGTGCGCCGGCGGGCCGGGGGGCGGGGGAATGGGCGGCAGGATGGCGACTTCGATGGGGACCGGCCGGGGCAGTTGACCGCGCGGTGAGAGGGCCACGCGCGTGCCGCGCACCACCGCGGGCACGATCGGGCAGCCGGCGCGGGCGGCGGTGGCGAAGGCTCCGGTATGGAATTTCAGCAACCCGGGCTCCGGGGTGAAGGTGCCCTCGGGGAAGAACACCAGCGAATGGCCGTTGGTGGCATTACGCAGCACCCGTAGCGCATCGGCGGCGCCGCGCTTGCGGTCGAAGCGCTCGACGAACTCCGATCCGATGCGATGCAGAAACCAGCCGGCGAGCGGCACGCGGGCCATCTCGCGCTTGATGACGAAGCCAAAACGGGCGGGCAGCGCGGCGGTGAACACCAGTCCGTCGAGGTAGCTGGCGTGGTTCGCGACGACTACACACTGTCCCGGCGGCAGACGATCGAGCGCATCGACGCTGAGCCCCATCCCCGCTCCTCGCAGAAAAGCCCGCGCCAGCGTCCGCGCGGCGCGCCGCCGCCGATGCAGGCCGGGCAGGACCAGGGCCGAGGCGAGCGCCGAGAATCCCACCGTGAGGAACAGGGTGACGGCGTAGAGCGAATAGAGCAGCCTGAACGGGAGCAGAGCCACGTCGCGGGCCGGGGACGGAGGGTCTGGAGGATTCCGGGGCATCCTCGTTGAGGGGGATGCGGGGAATCGCCTGCGGATTGTGATCGGCTTCTCCATTACGTTAACTTCCCGCCTCGACTGTGATATGGGTCACACCGGGCGAGGGCGTCTGCTCACCATACTTCAGACGCCACCGTGGCGCCGGAGCTGGCGTCCGAGGCGACACGCGCATCGGGCGAAAACCCGGTCCGCGACGATACGGGCCCAATCGAGACGACAATTGTCGAACCATTCTGCCGCAATTACGACGCCCATTCACTCGGATACCGATCCGGCGGTCGTCCGCTTTCTGGATGCCGTGTGGTCGGAGCGCGGCCTCTCGCCCAACACGCTCGCAGCCTATAGGGCAGACCTCACGGCCCTCTCTCGTTGGCTCGGCGAGCGTCAGGTGCCGATGATGCAGACATCGCACACGAATCTGCAGCAATTCATCGAATCGCGCGTGCACGCGGGTGCGCGGCCGCGGTCCACCGCCCGCCAGCTCTCGAGCTTCCGGCGCTTCTTCCGTTATCTGGTGCGCGAGGGGGTGATCCAGGAGGACCCCACGGCCCAGATCGCCATGCCGAAGATCGGCCGCTCGCTGCCGAAATCGCTCACCGAGGAGGAGGTGGAGGCGCTGCTCGCCGCCCCGGCGGTGCGCGATCCGCTCGGTAGTCGTGATCGCACCATGCTCGAGGTGCTCTACGCCACGGGCCTTCGGGTAACGGAGCTGGTCAATCTGCGCTACGCGCAGATCAATCTGAATCAGGGCGTCATCCGCATCGTGGGCAAGGGCAACCGCGAGCGTCTCATCCCGCTCGGCGACGAGGCGGTGCGCTGGCTGAACGAGTTCGTGCACGGGGCGCGGGATGAGATCCTGCTCGACCGGCAGACCGATTACCTGTTTCCGACCCGGCGGGGGGACCGCATGACCCGCCAGGCCTTCTGGCACATCATCAAGCGTTACGCCCGCAAAGCAGGCATCGCCAAGGGACTTTCCCCGCACACGTTGCGGCACGCTTTCGCGACGCATCTGCTCAACCACGGCGCGGATTTGCGCGTCGTGCAGATCCTGCTGGGTCACAGCGATCTGTCCACCACGCAGATCTATACCCACGTGGCGAGCGAGCGCATGAAGGAGCTGCACTCGCGCCACCACCCACGGGGCTAGGGGTCAGCGCCATCCCCCGGCGCCGCGCGCCGCGCAGGCGCGCCGATCGGAGCCGGACCTTGCCGTGCGCGTCAACGCGCCAGATGCTTGAGCTTGTCGGGCTTCCCGTCCCAGTCCTTGGCGTCGGCGGGGGCCTCTTTCTTCTCCGTGATGACCGGCCATTGCTTGGCGAGCTCGGCGTTGAGGGGCTTGAAGGATTCCTGGCCGGCAGGCAGCTCTTCCTCGGAGAAAATCGCCTCCGCGGGGCATTCAGGCTCGCACAGGGTGCAATCGATGCACTCATCCGGATCGATCACGAGGAAATTCGGTCCCTCGTGGAAGCAATCGACCGGACAGACTTCCACACAGTCCATGTACTTGCACTTGATGCAGTTTTCGGTCACTACAAAGGTCATCAGGATTTCCTAGCGTTTTGGGTACGCAAAGCGGAGCAGGCCTCGCGGACCGGGTATTGTGCCACGCTGTCCGGAGCCGCAAAACCGATCTGTGCGACAGGTGTGCCTCACGCTCACTCCAGGCGCCGATCGAGCGAGGCGAAGTGATGCGTCTCGCGGTCGGCGGCGCGGTCCTCCAGGTAGCGTCGGAGGCTGTATTCGGTGCTCGGGAAGGCCAGTTCAGACCACGGGATGTCCTTGGGGTGAACCAGCTCGACCTCCAGGCTCTCCGGTCCCGGTCCGTACTGCGCAGCACTCATGCTCGCCCGGAAGAATACGTGCACCTGGTGGGCCTGCAGCACGTGAACGATGGAGAGCAACGAGCCGATCTGCACCTCGACCAGTGCCTCCTCCCGGGTTTCCCTGGCCGCTCCCTGCTGCAGGGTCTCCCCGTTCTCCATGAATCCGGCCGGGATGGTCCAGAAGCCGCGCCGCGGCTCGATCGCCCTGCGGCACAGGAGAATCCGGCCCTGGTACTCCGGAACGCACCCGACCACCAGGCGCGGGTTCTGGTAGTGGACGGTGCCACACGCGTCACAGACGTACCGGGGCAGATGATCGCCGGGCGGGGTGCGCAGCGCGAGCGGGGCGCCGCAATGACTGCAGAATTTCATCGGTTGGATCACAGGCTTGCCGGCAGGATACGGATGCGGCGCACGCTTGTCGATCATCGCCGCCGCCCCGCAGCGGGCGCTCCCGCCTAGCCGGGTTGCCCGGGCCCTAGGGCCGGGTTGCGACCACTGTCCCGATCGATGCGCACCAGGTTGCGGCCGGCATTCTTGGCCTCATAGAGGGCGGCGTCGGCGCGTGCGACGATCTCATCGAGGGTTGTGGCGCCTTCGGCCGTGGTGGCGAGTCCTGCGCTGAAGGTGACCCGGGAGAGGGCGTGCGGACGGTCACTGGCGGGAACGCGGATGCCGAGGGCGAGCAGGCGCAGCCGCTCGATGCTC
>DAIDHH010000114.1 GCA_027452045.1 Gammaproteobacteria bacterium | reverse complement strand
CCCGGTGCAGCAGTCCGATGTGCGGGTCGGCCCTCTGGATGACCTCGCCGTCCATCTCGAGCACCAGTCGCAGCACCCCGTGGGCCGCGGGGTGCTGGGGGCCGAAGTTCATGGTGTAGTTGCGGATCTCCGCAAGCTGGGCCTCTGGGGTCGAATCCATCACCGTGGCAGCTCCGGGGTCTTAAGCGCCGGGTCATAGCGGTTGTCGTGGCGGATCACCTTGGGCGCGAGCACCCTCGGTACGATGCTCACCGGCTGATACACGACGCGCCGCTTCTGCGGGTCGTAGCGCGTCTCGACGTTACCGATCAGCGGGAAGTCCTTGCGGAAGGGATGTCCGATGAATCCGTAGTCGGTGAGAATGCGGCGCAGGTCCGGGTGACCGCGGAACAGGATGCCGAACAGGTCGAACGCCTCGCGCTCGAACCAGTTGGCGCTCGCCCAGATCTCCACCAGCGAGTCGACCGTCGGCTCGCGGGTATCGGCGCACCTGACGCGCAGCCGCAGCCGCGCGTTGTGGCTGATCGAGAGCAGCTGATAGACCACCGCGAAGCGCCCTGGCATGTCCGGATCGGGCGGCGGGGACGGCATACGGCCGCGGCTGAACCCGGTGCGCGTCGCGTCGGTCGTCTCCCAGTCATCGCGTCCGTAGTGCAGGTAATCGACACCCGAGACGTCCATCAGCATCTCGAACCTGAGATCCGGCGCATCGCGCAGTGTCCGGCACGCCTTCAGGAGCGCCGCGGGCTCGACCTCGTAGGCGAGCTCCTCCGGGAGCGACGGCAGGCGCTGCACGCCCTGCACCTGAGCTTCGATCTTGCGCGCGAGCACGGCTACGAATGATTCGTCGTCCGTGGCCTGAGCCGGCTGGGGAGTGGGTTCTGCCATTGAGCGGTCTACCTGGCGATGGTGCTGGTGCGCGCGATCTTCTTCTGCAGCTGGATGATGCCGTACACCAATGCTTCGGCAGTCGGCGGGCAGCCGGGCACGTAGACATCGACCGGCACGATGCGGTCGCAGCCACGCACGACCGCGTAGGAATAGTGGTAGTAGCCGCCGCCGTTGGCGCATGAGCCCATGGAGATCACCCAGCGGGGCTCGGCCATCTGGTCATAGACCCTGCGCAGCGCGGGGGCCATCTTGTTGACCAGGGTGCCGGCGACGATCATCACGTCGGACTGGCGGGGGCTCGGACGGAACACCACGCCGAAGCGGTCGAGGTCGTAGCGCGAGGCGCCCGCGTGCATCATCTCCACCGCGCAGCAGGCGAGGCCGAAGGTCATCGGCCACAGCGATCCGGTGCGCGCCCAGTTGAGCAGGCTATCGACCTGGGTGGTGAGAAAACCCCGCTGGGCGAAGCCTTCGGGCTCTTGTGTCAATCCCACTCGAGCGCCCCTTTCTTCCACTCGTAGATGAAGCCCACGGTCAGTATGCCGAGGAAGACGACCATGGCGATGAGACCGGCGACCCCGATGCTCCCGAGGGCCACCGCCCAGGGGAAGAGAAATACGATCTCGAGGTCGAAGACGATGAACAGGATGCAGACGAGGTAGTAGCGCACGTCGAATTTCATGCGGCTGTCTTCGAATGCCTCGAAGCCGCACTCGTACGGCGAGAGCTTCTCGCGATCCTTAGGGTTGCGGGAAAAGAGTCGTCCGATGACCGATCCGAGGGTCATCATCACCAGCGCCAAGGCCGTGGCGATGGCGAGGAAAATGAGGATCGGCAGGTAATTGGTCAACATGCTGTCATCCGGCGCGCAAAACAACGGTGTACGAGCCGCCTTCCGGCCAGCCTCCACCCGAAGCCGCGCATTGTATCAGCGCAAGAAGACGTTTTGGTGCCGACGGCCGGATTCGAACCGGCACACCTTGCGGCGCTAGCCCCTCAAGCTAGTGTGTCTACCAATTCCACCACGTCGGCAACGTTACTACTACTTACTTCTCTCTCGAGCGCGGAGCCGCCATCACTTCGGCGGCGTCTGCGCCGGACTCGCCGGCTTTCCCGCCGGCCCTTGCGGTGCGCCCGCCGCGGGCGCCTTCGCGCCGGCCGCCGGCGCCTGACCCGCCAGGTCGAGGATGGTCTTGGGCTGCTCGTGGGAGCGCGTGCTGAGATAAGTCAACGCCACGCTGTTGAGCATGAAAATGGCGGCGAAGATCGCAGTGGCGCGCGAGAGCGCGGTGCTCGCGCCCCGGGCGCCGAACACCGTGCCGGAAGCGCCGGCGCCAAAGCCCGCTCCTGCATCGGCACCCTGCCCGTGCTGCAGCAGCACGAGCGCGACGATGCACACGCCGGAGACGACCTGAACGATGAGCAATACCGCATGCAACATATTGAGAACCAATTCACCTCGTCCCGGCCGCGGCCAGGATCGCGAGAAACTCTTCCGCGTTGAGCGACGCGCCACCGATCAGGCCACCGTCGACGTCCGGCTGGGCGAACAGCTCCGCCGCGTTGCCCGCCTTGACGCTTCCGCCATAGAGGATGCGGGTCGCCAAGGCGATTTTAGCATCCCGGGCGCCAATGCGCTCACGGATGAACGCATGCACCACCTCGGCCTGCTCCGGTGTCGCGCTGCGTCCCGTGCCGATGGCCCATACGGGCTCATACGCGATCACGGCAGATTCCAACGCGCTCACCCCGCACAGCTCCAGCACCACGTCCAGCTGCCGCGCGATCACCTCCTCGGTGCGCCCCGCCTCCCGATCGGACAGCTGCTCACCGACGCACAAAATCGGCACCAGCGCCCTCGACTGGGCCGCGGCGAACTTGCGCGCCACGAGCTGATCGCTCTCGTGGTAGACCCAGCGCCGCTCCGAGTGCCCGACGATCACGTGCCCGCAGCCGACGTCCTTGAGCATGGCTGCGGAGATCTCTCCCGTGAACGCGCCCTGCGCCTCGGCGCACACGTCCTGCGCACCGAGGGCGATCGGCCCATCACGCAGCAGGCGCCCCACTTCCTGCAGGTACACGAAGGGCGGACACACCAGGCACTGCGCGATCGAGCGATCCGGATATCTGGATAGCAGCTCTTCGATGAGACGCGCGTTATCCACGCGCGTTCCGTGCATCTTCCAGTTTCCGGCAACGATGGGACGACGCATGACCCGACCTCGAACGGGGGCGCGATCATAGCGGCGCGAAGCGGACCGCGCAATGCGGACTTGACCCCACGGCTACCCGGCGGCCGTGCGCACCGCCTCCGCCAGCTCCGCGGCGGCGGCCTTCGTCGCCCCCGCATCCCGCCCCTCGACCATGACGCGGATCACCGGCTCGGTGCCCGAGGCGCGCAGCACCACCCTGCCCTCGGCCCCCAGGCGCTGCTCGATGCGCCGGACGGCGTTCTGCACGCTCGGCACCTCAGCCGGGTCGAAGCGTTCGGCGACCTTCACGTTGAGCAGAACCTGCGGGAATTTGCGCATGGGGGCGGAGAGCTCGGCCAGGGAGCGCCCGGTCTGGCGCATGATGGCGAGCACCTGCAGCGCGCTCACCAGGCCATCCCCGGTGGTGGTCTTGTCCAGGCAGAGAATGTGCCCCGAGGCCTCCCCCCCCAGAGTGCCCCCGGCCTCGCGCAGCAGCGCGAGCACATAGCGATCCCCGACGGCGGCGCGCCGGAAATCGATGCCGCTTTCGCGCAGCGCGATCTCCAGGCCGAGGTTGCTCATCACGGTGCCCACCACGGGTCCGGTGAGCTCTCCGGCCTGCCGGCGTGCCTGGGCGATGACGTAGAGAATCTGGTCGCCGTCGACGATCCGGCCGAGATGATCGACCATCACGACCCGGTCCCCGTCGCCATCGAGAGCGAGGCCCACGTGAGCCCTTACCCCGGGTACCGTCAGTTGCAGCAGCTCCGGATGCAGCGACCCGCAGCCGTCGTTGATGTTGCGGCCGTTCGGCGAGCAGCCGATCGGAACGATCTCCGCGCCGAGGTCGGCGAGTATGCGGGGACCGACTTTGTAGGCCGCGCCGTTGGCGCAATCGACCACAACTTTCAGGCCCGACAGATCCACCCCTTCGGGCATCGTCGAGGCGCAGAAGTCCTGATAATGGACTCGCGAGCGATCCACACGGGTCGCACGGCCCAGGCTGCGCGAGGAGCGCGTGACCACGGGATTCTCGAGCTCCGCTTCGACCCGCGCCTCGAGCTCGTCGGAGAGCTTTCCCCCGCTGTCGTCGAAGAACTTGATGCCGTTGTCGTCATATGGGTTGTGCGAGGCGCTGATCACGACGCCGAGGTCGCATTCGAAACGTCGCGTCATATAGGCGATGCCCGGCGTGGGCAGAGGCCCCATCAGCATCACGTTGACGCCTGAGGCGACGAAGCCGGCCTCGAGAGCGGACTCGAACATATAGCCCGAGAGGCGCGTGTCCTTGCCGATGAGCACGGTGCCCCCTTCGGGAGCGAGCACTCGCCCGGCGGCGCTCGCGAGCCGCAACGCGAAATCCACCGTCATGGCATCCTCGCCCACGCGGCCTCTCACCCCGTCCGTACCGAAGTATTTGCGACTCACTTTCCGAACCTCACCTGAAACCCTCCGTCACCAGGGCGATGAGCCCCGGGGGAAACCCAGCAGGGACGCACGCGCGACGTCCCGGGCCAAATTCGCAGGAGCGGATTCGAACGGCGCGAAACGCCTGCCCCGAAGGGGCGAGGCCCCGGAGGGGTCGAGTCAAATCTGCCCGGGCAAGCGATCCACTCATCGGGGCGTAGGATAACCGACGGCGTCGAGAATCTTGAGCGCCTCCACGGTCGCGGCCACATCGTGCACCCTCAGTATCCGCGCGCCATGCATCGCGGCAATGAGGGCGGCGGCGACGCTGCCCTGGACGCGCTCCCCGGGCGGCCTTCCCGTGAGTGCGCCGATCATCGATTTGCGAGACAGGCCGGCGAGCACGGGCATCCCGTCCGCGGTCAATTCGGCGAGGTGGCGCAACAGCGTGAGGTTGTGCTCGAGCGTCTTGCCGAAGCCGAATCCCGGATCGAGAACGATGCGCTCGCGGGAGATGCCCGCGACGCGGCAGGCTTCGACGCGCTCCTTAAGGAACTGGCGCACTTCGCCCACCACGTCCGCGTAATAAGGGGAGTGCTGCATGGTGCGCGGCTCGCCCTGCATGTGCATCAGGCATACCGCGCAACCGGACGCGAGCGCCGCCTCGAGCGCGCCCGGCTCCCGCAAGGCCCATACGTCGTTGATCAGATCCGCGCCGGCGGCGCTCGCCGCGCGGATGACTTCGGGCTTGCTCGTGTCGACAGAAATGATGGCCGGCGTGACCGGGCGCAGCCGCTCCACGACCGGGATCACCCGGCGAAGCTCCTCCTCGACACCAACCGGACGGGCGCCTGGGCGGGTGGACTCCCCGCCGATGTCGAGGATGGCTGCCCCTTGCTCGAGCAGCTCGAGGCCGCGGGACACCGCATCCTCGAGATCGAAGAAATGGCCGCCGTCGGAAAAGGAGTCCGGCGTGACATTAAGGACTCCCATGACCACCGGACGCGCAAGATCGAGCGTCCGGCCGCCGCAGCGCAGCGGCGCCATGCCTACCCCGCCGGCGAGCCCAGCGGCGGCGCCCCCGCGACCGGTCCGCTCGCCGGCGGCATCGGCGGCCGGTGATTGGACATCGAGTCATCCCACCCCGGAGGCGGCTTTGGCGTGCGGCCCGCCATGATGTCCTTCAGCTGCTCTTCCTCGATGGTCTCGTACTTCATGAGCGCATCGGCCATGGCGTGCAGCTTCTCGAGCGCGGCGGTGAGGATCTCTCTGGCGTGCTTGTAGTTGTGCTCGATGACCCGGCGCACTTCTTCGTCGATGGCGTGCGCGGTCACATCGGAAACCTGCTTGTGCTGGGTGACGCTGCGGCCGAGGAACACCTCGCCGGTCTCCTCCGAGTACGTGAGCGGCCCCAGCTTGTCCGACAGTCCCCACTTGGTGACCATGTTGCGCGCCAGTTCCGTGGCCCGCTCGATGTCGTTCGAGGCCCCCGTGGTGACCGACTCGGGCCCGAAAATCAGCTCCTCGGCGATACGCCCGCCGAAGAGCGTCGCGATGGTGCTCTCCAGACGGCGCTTGGACATGCTGTAGCGGTCCTGCTCGGGCAGGAACTGCGTCACCCCGAGCGCGCGGCCTCGCGGGATGATGGTCACCTTGTACACCGGATCGTGCTCCGGCACGCTCATGCCCACGATCGCATGGCCGGCCTCGTGGAAGGCCGTCATGCGCTTCTCGTCCTCGGTCATCACCATCGAGCGCCGCTCGGCGCCCATCATGATCTTGTCCTTGGCGCGCTCGAACTCGTCCATGCCGACGATGCGCTTGTTGCTGCGGGCGGCGAAC
>DAIDHH010000113.1 GCA_027452045.1 Gammaproteobacteria bacterium | reverse complement strand
TCCGAGATCGTCACCGGCGTCATCACCGGCCGCGTCAAGGGCGGCTTCACCGTGGAGATCGACAACGTGCGGGCGTTTCTGCCCGGCTCGCTGGTCGATGTGCGTCCGGTGCGCGACACCGCCTATCTCGAGGGCAAGCCGCTCGAGTTCAAAGTCATCAAACTCGACCAGAAGCGCAACAACGTCGTGGTATCGCGCCGTGCGGTGGTCGAGCAGGAGTTCTCGGCGGAGCGCAGCGCGCTGCTCGAGAACCTGCAGGAAGGCTCGGTCGTGCGCGGCACGGTCAAGAACCTGACCGACTACGGCGCGTTCGTCGACCTGGGCGGCATCGACGGTCTGCTGCACATCACCGACATGGCCTGGAAGCGCGTCAAGCACCCCTCCGAGGTCGTCAAGGTGGGTGACGAGATCGAGGTGCGCATCCTCAAGTTCGACCGCGAGCGCTCGCGCGTGAGCCTGGGACTGAAGCAGCTCGGTGCGGATCCCTGGGAGAACATAGCCCGGCGCTACCCGGCCCACACCCGCGTGTTCGGCAAGGTCACCAACATCGCCGACTACGGCGCGTTCGTCGAGATCGAGGACGGCGTCGAGGGCCTGGTGCACGTGTCGGAGATGGACTGGACCAACAAGAACGTCAATCCCGCCAAGGTGGTGCACACCGGCCAGGAAGTGGAGGTCATGGTGCTCGATGTGGACGAGGACCGTCGCCGCATCTCCCTCGGCTTGAAGCAGTGCCAGGCCAATCCGTGGAAGGAGTTCGCGGAGAACTACAACCGCGGCGATCACGTGAGCGGCCAGATCAAGTCGATCACCGATTTCGGCATCTTCATCGGCCTTTCCGGCAACATCGACGGTCTGGTGCACCTCTCGGACATCTCCTGGGACCTGCCCGGCGAGGAGGCGGTACGCAGCTTCCAGAAGGGCCAGCAGGTCGAGGCCATGGTGCTGTCGATCGACCCGGAGCGCGAGCGCATCAGCTTGGGGATCAAGCAGCTCGCCAAGGATCCGTTCTCGAGCTACATCGCCGAGAACCCCAAGGGCACCATCGTCAGGGGCGTGGTCCGGGAAGTCGATGCGCGCGGAGCGATCATCGACCTCGGCAACGGGGTCGAAGGGCAGCTGCGCGCCTCGGAGCTCGGCCGCGACCGCATCGAGGATGCGCGCACCGTGCTCAAGGTGGGCGAAGAGGTCGAGGCGAAGTTCACCGGTGTCGACCGCAAGTCGCGCACCATTTCGCTGTCGATCAAGGCCAAGGAGGCGCATGAGGAGGCCGAGGCGGTGCAGAACTACCGCTCCTCCGAATCCGCGTCCACGGGCACGAGCCTCGGTGATCTGCTCAAAGAGCACATCGGGGACCGCGGCTGAAGCCTAAACGCCGCCGCTCTCCCTTGGGGGGAGCGGCGGTGAATGTCGAATAACATGACCAAGTCTGAGCTCATCGAAATCATCGCCGCCAAGCAGAAGCACCTGCCGGCCAAGGATGTCGAGCTCGCGCTCAAACAGATCCTCGAGGTCATGAGCGATGCGCTTGCGCAGGGCGAGCGTATCGAGATCCGTGGCTTCGGCAGCTTCAGCCTTCACTTCCGTCCACCCCGTCAGGGCCGAAATCCCAAGACCGGGGAGGCCGTGGCGCTTTCCGGCAAGCACGTGCCGCATTTCAAGGCGGGCAAGGACCTCAGGGAGCGGGTCAACGAAGGCGCGGGTCAGCCGATCAGGGGCTGAATCGGAGTGCTTCCTAACGGCGCTCCTTGCGCCGCATAATGCTCGCGGTTCGCTGCGAACCGCGTAAGTCCTGCGCGTAGCGCATGAAAAATGATCGAGCTGCCCGCCTACCTGCTCGCGTTGTCCTTCGTGGCGATCGGGGTTGCCGCATGGCTCCTCGGCAGGCTCACCGGAGCCCAGCGCACCGTGCGGCTGCCGCGCGATTACTACGTCGGACTGGATCATCTCATCAATGACCGCTTCGACCACGCGGTCGAGGTGTTCGCGCGCATGGCCGAAGCTGGTGACGCGGCGGAAATCCAGTTCGCGCTGGGGAGCCTGTTCCGGCGCCGCGGCGAGGTGGATCGGGCGATCGCCATTCATTCGCGCCTGCGCGAGCGGGGGGCGCCGGCGCTGCGCGACAAGGCGGCCTTTGCGCTCGCGTTGGATTACCTCGGCGCGGGATTGATGGACAGGGCGGAGCGACTGTTCGAGGAGCTTTCCGCCTCGAGGGAGTACCGCGACGTCGCGCTCGATCACCTGCTGCGCATCTACGAGTCCCAGGGCGACTGGGCGAACGCGCTCAAGACCTTGCACGCCCTGCCGGTGTCGGTGCAGACGGAGCGGCGCAGGGTCGCGGCGCACTATCTCTGCGAGCTCGCCGAGCAGGCGCTCACCCAGGGCGAAACCGCGAGGGCCTCCACATTGCTGCGACAGGCGCGGACCCACCAGGAGGATCTGCCGCGGGCCGATGTGCTCGCCGGGCGCATTGCTGAGCTCAGTGGAGATTCCTCCGGCGCGCTCGCGCTCTATCTGAAGGTCCTGGAAGAGGCCCCCGACCTCGCGATCGAGATCATCCCGCGCGTGCTCGCGCTCTGGGGCCTCGGACGCACGGAGGATGTGCTCGGGGAGTTGTGGGAGAGGCTGCAGCGGGCCGGCTCGATCAGCCCCCGGCAGCTTGCCTGGTTGTTGGCGACGGCGTTGCCGCCGGCGCAGCTCACGCGCCTGCCGGACCTGGTGGCCGGCTCCGAGGCGGGATCCGCCGCCGAGGCGACCTCGCTCGCCCTGCTGCTGAATCGGATTGGCGACACCGGCGGACGCTATCAATGCGAGGACTGCGGCCTGCACAGCGTCGGCTGGTACTGGCGCTGCCCCAAATGCCGCGCCTGGGACAGCATGCGGCCTGCGGTCTTCAAGTGGGCCGGGAAGCCGGGCGAGCTGGCCATGGGCTAGCGCTCTCACTACACTGCGAACAAAGCCATTCTGGAGACCGCGATGCGAAATCCGCCGAAGTCGATCATCCGAACCGCCGTGTTTCCGGTTGCGGGCCGCGGCACGCGCTTCCTGCCCGCCACCAAGGCGAGCCCGAAGGAGATGCTGCCGGTGGTCGACAAGCCGCTCATCCAGTACGCGGTCGAGGAGGCGCTCGCCGCCGGCGCCACGCGCCTGGTGTTCATCACGGGTGCCGCCAAGCGCGCCATAGAGGATCACTTCGACTCCGACCAGGAGCTCGAGCAGCTGCTCATGCGCCAGGGCAAGAGTCAGCTCCTCAATCAGCTGCGCAGCGTGCTGCCGTCCTACGCCTCCTGCATCTACATCCGCCAGCCGGCGCCTCTCGGGCTCGGACACGCGGTGCTGTGCGCACAGCCGGCTGTCGGCTCCGAGCCGTTCTTCGTGCATCTCGCCGATGACCTGATTCGCAGCGAAGTCGCCTGCCTCAAGCAGATGGCCGACGTGTATGAGGCCAAGCGGGCGAGCGTGCTCGGCGTGCAGGTCGTGCCGCGCTCCGATACGGACAAGTACGGCATCGTCGCGGTCGAGGCGGACAAATCCGCGACCAGCCGCGTTCGCAGCATCGTCGAGAAGCCCAAGCCGTCGGCGGCACCCTCCAATCTCGGCGTGGTGGGGCGTTACGTGTTGGCGCCGTCGATATTCGAGCACCTGGAGAAGCTCGGACAGGGCGCGGGCGGGGAGATCCAACTTACCGACGGCATTGCCGCGCTGATGCGCGAGGAGGCGGTGTACGCGTACCGCTTCGAAGGCAAGCGCTATGATTGCGGCAGCAAGCTCGGCTACCTGCAGGCCACGGTCGAGTACGCCCTGGGCCATCCGGTGCTCGGCAGGGAGTTTCGCCGCTATCTGCACGGGCTGCAGCGCAGCACGGCAACGAGCCCCGCGCGCCGCGCCACCCAGGGCGCCAGCCGGGCGGCGGGCAAGTCAAATGGCCATACCGCCAACGGCCACGCCACGGGCACGGGCGCTCAGGCACTCGGCTCGGGATCGCGCCGCCGGGGCGCGCGGGCCTCGCAGTCGAGTTCCACCTGAGGAGCCGACAGCTCTCCTTACGCCGGCTGCGGGGTCGCCCGCACCGGCGCGGCGCGCTCCACCAGGTGGGCCAGGGTGTTGATGTTGTCGACCAGGCGGTCGCTGAGACCTTCCAGTTCGCCGCTCGCGCCGCCGTGGGCAGCGAGCAACCGAGGCAGATGCCGTTGTAAGGCGCGAATGGGCGGCAGCCCGCTCGGGGACTGCTCCGTGCGCAGCGCCTCGGCCACCAGGCGAAGCGCCTCGGCGCTCTGACGGATGAACTCGTCCACGGCCCGCTCCACGTGCGGCCGCTGGCTCAGCGACGCCTCGAGCGTCATGATGGTGAGCGCCAGCCGGTTGCTGTTGGTGAGAAGGGATTGCGCGAGCTCCGCCAGCGAGGCCGGTGTGGCCGGTTCGGCCAGGAGCCGTTTCACGGAGGCCTCGGCGTTGCCGCGCGCGACACGCGCGGCGAGGCGCGCCACGCCGCGCTCGTGCGCTCCGCCGGCCACCCCGAGGCTCGCCAGGTAGGTCGCATAGGCCTGCAGCAGGCGCGCCGACATTCCGCGGGCACGCCCCCGTTCCCAAGTCGGCCAGAGACCGTAGGCGGCGAGGGCCATGGCGCTGCCCACTACGGTGTTGATGAGCCGGGCGATCATCGTGGGCTCGGGTGCTTCGCCCGCCAGGGCCAGCAGCAGCACCACCATGCCGGTGAGGCAGGCCACCGCTACCCCGTAGTGCACGGTGCCGAAGTAGCGGAATCCGGCGCAGAGCAGCGCCATCACCGCCAGGCGCACCCACGGGCCCGCGGGCAGAAAGTGCAGCAGCGCCGTGGTCAGCAACAATCCGAGCACCGTGCCCGCGACACGCAGTACCCCATAGCTCCAGGTGGCCGCATAGTCGGCCCGCAGCACGATCGCAACGGTCATCGGAGCCCAGTATCCGTGTCCGATACCGAGCAGCCGCCCGACCCACAGCGCGGCGGCGAAGCAGGCCGCACTGCGGATGGCGTGGCGGAATGCTGCCGATCGCGGGGTGAGACTGGCCGTCAGGGTGGCGAGGGTCGATTGTGGCCGCAACGCGCGCGGCAGCTCGAGCTCCTCCCGCACCTGGCGCTGTGCGGCGCGGGCATCGGCGCGACCGGCATTGCGCGCGGCTGCGGAGAGCTGGCCGGAGAGGGACTGAAAGTGGCGCCAGGGAGCGGCCGCCAGGCTCTGCTCATGGGCGCCAAGCACCTGCTCGGCGCTGTGCAGCGCACTCAGCGCGCCAGCGAGTGCCTGAGAGTCGTCGTGGCCGGTCGCGATGGCCGCCGCGATGGCCTCGAGCGCGCGGGCCGCCTCGCCCTGAACGACCCGGCCTATCGCCTCACCGGGATCGGTGGCCGCCAGGGCGATCAGCTCCAGGCGGATGCGTTCGGCCAACTCGAGCAGCACTCCGAACGTGTCCATCACCGGGCCACGGGCGCGGTGCGCTCCGAGGAGCGTGTGCTGCAGTGTGGTCATGCTCTCGGTGAGCTCGGGCGCCGTGTCACCCCGCTGTGGCCGGCGGGCGAGTGCGGCGAGCCCGCGGTAAACCTCCGACAGGGCTTCGCGCTCCGGTCCGTAGCGCTGCAGCGGCCAGGCGGCGATCGAAAACAGGGTCAACAGCAGTCCGCCCGCGGTGACCGCCGCGGTCAATTGCAGCTCCGCCGCAAGAGTGGAGGCGGGCAGGTCGGTCGCTATGACGAGCAGCATCATGGCCACCATGCCGACGCGGGCGATGGCATCGCCGAAAGCGACGAGCAGCGCCCCCGCGAAGCCGACAACGAGGCTGGCCATGATGAGCGCCGGGAAGTGCTCGCGCAGGGTCAGCCCGAGAAAAGTAGCGACACCCCCCGCGGCGGATACGGCGAGCAGGCGCGTGAGGCGCTGCCGGTAGGGACCGGGCTGGTCGGAGTACATGGTGACGATCGCTCCGACCGCCATGGCGATCCCTGCAAGGAGCCGGCCGCTCGCGATGCCGAGCGCGAGCGGCACGATCGCCGCGGCGGTATTGCGCAGCAACACCCGCCAGGGCACCTGGGCGGAGCGGGTCGTCGTGAGCGTCGAGAGGACCCTCGAGGCCAGGGAATCACGAGCATTCACCGCCACAACTCCCCGATGCCGATCACAGTGTCAACTCTTTCCAGGTGAGATCGATGCCTGGGCTGACTCTACCGTACCGAATCGAAGGTTGTCATGCCGGTACGCTCGAGCGAGCCCCTTCGGCCTCAGGGCAGGTGGATCGAGACCACCGCGCCGCCGCCGGGGCGATTGGCGAGGCCGAGCCGTCCCCCGTGTGCCTCGATGATCTCGCGGCAGAGCGTGAGGCCGAGTCCGGTGCCGGTCGGTTTGGTGGAGAAAAACGGCAGCAGGGCATCCCGCAGCGCCTGCTCGCCGAAGCCACTGCCGCGATCGGCCACCTCGAGCACGAATCCTTGCGGGCGCGCGCGCACGCTCACGGTGACGGCCTCGGGCGGCGAGCCCGATTCGGCGGCGTTCTTCAGCAGGTTGATCATCACCTGCTCGAGCTGTCCGACATCGAACGAGGCTTCGTGGCGAGGTACCGGACCCTCGATGCGAAAGGGTACCGCCGCGGCAAGGCGCTCGAGAAACGCGGGCCACGCCACGGGCACGGGCCGGGGCTTGGGAAGTTTGGCGAAGCGGGCGTAGCCGTCGATGAAGGTGGCGAGGTGCGCGGCGCGCTCGCCGATCGTGGCGAAGATCCTCTCGAGCTGCGTGCCTGCCGCCGGATCGCCTGTGCCCGAAAGGAGCTTGCCCGAGTGCACGAGCGAGCTGATCGGGGCGAGCGAGTTGTTGAGCTCGTGCGCGATCACCCGGATCACCTTCTTCCACACCGCGACTTCCTGGGCGCTCAACTCCCGCGTGAGCTGCTTGAGCAGGATCAGCTGGTGCGGCTGGGCGTGCAGCAGGAAGGAGCGCCGCGAGAGATGGAAGACTTCCCTCTCACCGGAGACCTCCATGGTGAACAGGGTGTCCCCTTCGGCCTCGAGCGCCTCGCGCAGGGCCGCGGGCCGCTCGGCGAGGAGCGCGGCGAGCTCGGCCCCCTCGATCCTGCGGCCGCCGTTGAGCAGTTGCCGGGCGGCGATGTTGCCGTAGACGACCCGGCCGGAATCATTGGTGAGAAGCAGCGCGAGCGGCGTCGTCTGCAGCACGGTGTCGAGCAGGAGCTCGCGCTGATAGATGTCGAAGCGCTCGCGACGCAGGAGCGCGCCCAGTGAGTTGTAGGCCTCCACCAGCTCGCGCAGCTCCTGCGGGCGCGGGGAGGCGATGCTCACACTGAAATCGTGGTCGCGCAGGCTCTCAATCCCGCCACTCACCGCCGCAATAGTCTGTCGCCACGGACGGGCCGAGCGCACCGCGAGCCACAGCAGTACGGGCAGTCCTGCCGCCAGCGCAAGGGCGAGTCCGAGGGCGGCAGAGCCCACCCAGCGGGTGGCTGCCGCACTGAGTGCCGTGGCGAGGACGGCCATCAGGGCAAGCGCAAGGCCCATTCGCCAGGTGAGCGAGCCGCGCAGACGCCCGATCATGAGTCGGTCTTAAGGCCCAGCTTTTCCATGCGCCGGTAGAGCGCCTGGCGGGAGAGGCCGAGGTCGCGGGCGGCGCGCGAGACGATGCCGCCGGCGCGCTCGAGCGCCTGCTCGAGCTCGTTGCGCCCGAGGGCGCCTTCCTGGCCATCGGGTTGCGGCGCGGGGGGCGGAAGATTGAGCGCCTGGGCCCCGATGACGGAGCTCCCCGAGAGCAGGCAGGCGCGACGGATGACATTGTGCAGCTCACGCACGTTGCCCGGCCAGCCATGGCGCACCAGGGCATGCTCGGCTTCGCTCGAGAGCACATGGTCATCGTCGAGGAAGTGCCGCGCGAGCGGCAGGATATCGTCCCGTCGGCGCGCGAGCGGTGGGATCTCGAGCTCGATGACATTGAGCCGGTAGTAGAGATCCTCGCGGAAGCGCCCTTCGCGTATCGCGGTGCGAAGGTCCGCATTGGTCGCTGCGATCAGGCGCACCCGGGTGCGCCGGGTGACATTGGAGCCCAGGCGCTCGAACTGCCCGGTCTGCAGCACCCGCAGGAGTTTCGCCTGGCCGGCAGGGGAGAGATTGCCCAGCTCATCGAGGAACAACGTGCCGCCGTCGGCGGCCTCGAAGCGCCCCACGCGAGCCTTGGCGCCGGTGAAGGCCCCGGCCTCGGTGCCGAAGAGTTCGGCCTCGATCAACTCCTGGGGCAGCGCGCCCAGGTTCACCTTGAGGTAGGCGTCGGTGGAGGTCCGCGAATTGGCCTGGATGATGTCCGCCAGCACTTCCTTGCCCGCGCCGTTCGGGCCCGTGATCAGCACCGGAACGTCCGCATGGGCCACCTGGGTCGCCATGGCCACGAGGGTGTGCATGGCATCGCTCTCATAAATCGCGCCGCACAGCTCGAAGCGCTCGGCCAGCGATTGGCGGGCTTGCTCGTGCTTGCGACGCAACGCAGCCGCTTCATCGCGCGCGCGGCGCAGATCGAGGAGGTTGCGCACCGTGGTGAGCAGCCGCGTGTCATCCCATGGCTTGGAGAGGTAATCGGCGGCGCCGGCCTTGACGAGCTCGATGGCGGTCTCCAGGTGCGTCCAGGCGGTGAGCAGCACGATCGGCAATTGCGGGTGGCGGCGGCGTATATCGTGGAAGAGGGCCACGCCTTCCTCACCGCCCGTCGCCTCGCGCCGGAAGTTCATGTCCTGGAAGACGAGGTCCACTTCTTCCCGCTCGAGGACGGCAAGTCCCTCATGCGCGGAAGAGGCGGCGAGAACCCGCGCGCCGTGCAGGGAGAACAGGACTTCGAGGGCGGTGCGCACCGCGTCGCTGTCGTCGATGACGAGCAGGACGCTGTGCGCGAGGGTGGATCGTGGGCTGTTTCCCGGTGCGCTCATCTTGTGGCATGTTACCGGATCAGGCGGGTCCGCCTGGAGGAAAAATCGGCCCCCGGAGGGGCCGGCAAAGGACGTCCCACGAGGGACGCTGCGGAGTTCCGAGTATCCACAACACGGCAGAGATCGCGAAGTTGCAGTCCGTGCGCGAGGTGGAGCGGCAACACGGCATGGATGGGTCCGCCTTCAGACCGTGCGGGTCGCCACCGAGGGAGGGACGTCGGCCGCTCTGCGCGCCGGTTGCCACGCGGCGAGCAGTCCGACGATCCAAAGCGCCAGGACCCCTCCGAGAAGGTAGACGAGATCGAGCCGCGGCAGGGCGTAGTGGACGGTGAGCCAGTTGCCGACGACCAACGCGAGGATGCTCCCGAGGAACGCTCCCCCCGAGAGAATCAACGCCCCTTCCATCATGAAGTGCGCCACGATATCCCGTTTGCTCGCCCCGAGCGCCCGCCGGGTGCCAATCTGCCGCCGGCGGCTGCCGACGTTGAAGGTGGTGAGGCCGAAAACACCCAGGCAGCAGACCGCCAGCATGAGAGCGGTGACGGTCGTGAGAAGGATGGCCGTGTTGCGATCCCCCGCGTGCATCTGCCGTTCCGCCTTGGCAAGCGGCGTGCTGAATCCCGTGATCCCGAAGCGGTGCGCCGTGCCAATGTGCTGCTTGGCCTCGCGCATGACCGTATCGCGCATTCCGGGCCGCGTGCGCACCAGCAATGCGTAAAGGCCCGCTTGACCGGGCATCGTCGGGAGCAGCACGGTGTTGTAGGCGGGGGCGCCGACCTGCGGTCCCATGAAGTCGCGGGTGATGCCGATGACGGTCAGCGGATTGCTGTCGCCATTGTAGATGATGCGGCCGAGGGCGCTGCCGTGCGGAAACAGCGTCCGGGCCAGCGATTGGGTGACGATGACCTCGGACGGCGGAGTCTGTTTGCCCTTGGTGAGCGGCCGGATCTCGTCGGCTCTGAAATTGCGTCCCGCAATGAGCGGGACATCGAGGGTGTTCAGCGCCTGATCATCCACCGTCAAGAAGTTTGCTCCTACGACGGGCCCGTTCGTCCCCGGATCACGGGAAAGGTCCGTGTCACCCCCATTTTCAGTCAGGAGGATGCCGTTGACGACCGTGGCGGCCGCGACGCCGGGAAGACCGCGCAGGTAGGCGAGATCTTCGCTCTCGGCCTGCGCGACGTTGAATTTCCTGGAGGAACCGACGATGCCGATTTCGAAAGTATCACGTGTGTCAATGCCCGTGGGCCGCTCGAGCTTCTCGAGGCGCTGCGCGACGATCCAGGCGGCATTGATCATTACGGCCAGAGTGATCGCGACCTGAAGGGCGACGAGCACGGCTCCCGTTGGGTTGCGCCGTAGCGAGGAGAAAAGCGGACGAATCGGTACATTCATGAGGTTCACCTGCGTACGAGCGGTTTTCATTGACTTTTCAGGTACACCACGGGCGATACCCGGCCGATGCGCCAGGCAGGGTAGAGTCCAGCGAGCACCGTACTCAAAGCCGCGAGCGCCAGCGCCCACAGGACGCCGAGCGGATCGAAATGAGCCACCGCTCCGTAGGCGTTGCCGCTGTGGGCGTACATGGCATGCACGCCTCGCAGGCCCAGCGCGCCGAGCGCGAGACCGAGGGCCGAACCGGCGAGTGAGAGCAGCGCGACTTCAACCAGGTGCTGCTCGAAGATCTGGCGGCGGCTGGCGCCGAGCGCGCGCCGGATGCCCATGAGGGAGGCACCACGCAGGAACTTGGCGAGCAGAACGCCCACGGTGTTGATGAGGCATACCGCGAGGAAGGCGAACGCCAGGCGCAATAGCAGCCGGCTGTCGTTGGTGACGACGTGATGGATCCTGAGCCATTGACTCACCTGCCACAGGTGATTATTGCGGGGCCGCCCGAATCGTCCGGCCGCGCGCTGCTCGGCCCAGTAGGCGTTCATGAAATCCAGAAACCGCGCTCGCTCGGCGGAGGTCCGCAGCTGCACCCACATCGTGATCCACACACAGTCCGAGCCCAGCAGCTTCTGGTACGTATCGATCGTCTGAGGTCCCCAACAGCTCATGGTCCCAGATGGCCAGATGCGCAGAGTGGGTCCCCATTCGAACGGCACGAAGGCGGCCGCTGACTTTGCGAAGCTTCCGCCGCCGGCCGGCGTGAGATCGTAGAATCGCGGCTGTGGGTTCCAGTGATCGAGGACTCCCACCACGCGGAACCGCAAGCGATTCCACAGTATCGTCCGTCCTACGCTGTCGGCCCCGCCGAACAGCTTGCCGTTTTCACGCCGGCTGAGCACGATCACAGGCTCCGGACCCCGGTCTGCCGCCGCGCTCCACGGTCCGCCGTATTCGAACGGTACGTCGAACATGCGGAAGAAGTCCGCGGTGGTCGCCTGGGTGTTCACGGGAACCGGGCGTGTCAGGCCGGGCGTCCCGCTGAGGACGCCCACCAGGTACGACAAGAGCATCTTGCGCTCGGGAATATTGGAGCCGTACAAATAGGTCGCATCCCGGTAGGTGAGCATGTCGGGGGCGAGTTTCGGATGCGCGGCGTCATAGGATTGATTGGGATCCCAGGAATCCATGGTGACGGCATACAGTGAATTGTTCTTCCACCAGATCGGGTTTCCCGACATCGTGTGGTACACCGTGAGCGTCACGATGCAGGCGGCAATGCCGAAGGCGATCGCGCCCGCCATGAGCGCGGTGAGACCCGGTGTGCGGCGAAAGCTCCGCAGGGCGAGCTGGATGTAGTAGCCGAGCATGAGGCGCTCCTTTTTCATTCCGCCGCAGCACCGGCCGTCGTTCGCGGCGGGAATTGCGTGAACCGGCTTTGATAGGGCGGCGAATCGATCACGACGCCATCGACGATGTGGATATTGCGCTGCGCCCGCCGCGCGAGCTCCGGATCGTGGGTGACGAGTACGATGGTGGTGCCCATGGCGTTGATTTTCTCGAGCAGATCCATGATCTGACGTGCCATGAGGGAGTCGAGGTTGCCTGTCGGCTCATCCGCCAGGATAAGTGCCGGATCGCCGGCGATGGCCCGCGCGATGGCGACGCGCTGCTGCTGTCCGCCGGAGAGCTGGGAGGGCAGATGCTTCGTGCGTGAGGCGAGACCGACCAGCTCGAGAGCGCTTTCGATGCGCTTGCGCCGCTCATCCGCCTTCATGCGCCGGTAGCGCAGCGGCACATCGATGTTGTCGAAGAGATCGAGGTCGGGGATGAGGTTGAATCCCTGGAAGATGAAGCCGATCTTCTCGTTGCGGATGCGCGAGCGGGCGTCATCCGAGAGACCGCTGACCTCGCGCCCATCGAGCTCATATAGACCCGTGTCGAAGGTCTCGAGGAGCCCGGCGATGTTGAGGAAGGTGGACTTGCCCGAGCCCGATGGGCCGCTCACGGAGACGAATTCCCCGGCCTTGACCTCGAGCGACAGCTCGCGCAAGGCATGGGTCTCGATGAGATCGGTGCGGTAGATCTTGCTGATGTCCTGCATCCTGAGCATGTAAGCCTCTTTCGGTTAGCGCGACAGTCTGACCCGTGGCGCGTCGTGGAACTTTTCGGGATCTGACGTGACGACCTCATCGCCGGCGGCGAGTCCCTTCACGACCTCGATTTCGGAGATGGAAGCTGCGCCGAGCGTCACGGGTGTGCGTACGGCCTCATTGCCGCGGATCACGTATACGAAGCGCGTCCGGGGGTTGAGGTAGGCTCCGCGGTCCATCTTGAGCACATTGCTCTGGTCACCGAGAACGATACGCACCGAGGCCTGCTCGTTCTGCCGCACATTCTCCGGCTGCGCGTCCGTGAACCGGGCGCGGCCGGTGACCCAGCCATCCTGTACGGCAGGGGAGATGTCGGTGACTACCCCTTTGACGGTGTCACTTCCGAGTGTGATCTCGGCGGGTACTCCGGCGGTGATGCCGTCGGCGAGGGATTCTGCGACCTGGAACTGGATGGCGAGTGCGGAGAGGTCGACGACGCTCACCAGGGGTGCGTTCTGCGCGACGTAAGATCCGTTGGTCTGAGAAAGTGTCGCCACCATGCCGGTGACCGGGGAGCGCACGGTGAGGGCATCGATCCGGCCCTTCAGGCCGGCGACGAGGAGCGCCTGGGCGTCGCGCTCGAGCTTGCGGGTACGCAGGCTGAGCAGGATCTGCTCGCTATCGAGTTGGGCGTTCACCTTGGCGTGCTCGAAATCCAGGCGAGCGATCGAGAAGGTGTCGTATGCCGCGTCGTATTTGCGTTCGCTGATGACGCGCAGTTTCCATGCGGCCTGCTCCCGCTCGAGCTCCCGCAGTGCCGCGTTCATGTTCACGGCGTCGAGATTCGCCCGCTGCTGATTGGTGAGCAGCTGCTGGCGCAATTCGATTTTCTCCTTGGCGAGGCCCGCGTCCATGCTCTTGAGCGTGGCGAGCTCGCGCTGATAGTGATTGGTCAGGTCCGGACTCGAGAGGTGAGCGAGTACCTGGCCCTTCATGACACGGTCGCCGGCGTGGGCCGAATATTGGATCGTTCCGGCGGCGGTGGCGAACACAGTGGGGCTCACGGCCGCAATGACGGTGCCGCGTGCGGCGACATCCTGCACGAACCGGCCGCGAGTCACGGTCGCAAGCTCGAGGCTGCGCAGCGAGAGGACGTGGCTCGATTGCGACCAAGCGTGGAGCAGCCAGGTGAGACCCAGCACGAACGCGAGTCCGCCGCCGACGGCGAACTGGATGGACCTGCGGCGGTGCCATGCCGGCGGCGGCGCCGCCAAGGTGTCCTGGGCCTGGGTATTGCGGATGGAGGTCGCAGCGGAGGCTTTGGCGGGCTCGGGGTCGAGGGGCTTGAGATTGAGAATGCTCATGGCAGCACGCTCGGTGCATGCCCCGTGCCAGATCTTGCATTGCATCGTAACGATCTGAAATGCAAGAAGATTGCCACGTCACGCAATCTTCACGATGGGCGGTGAGAATGTCCGTTCGGCGGACAGCGGACAGTTCCCGGACAGTGAACGGACGGTCCGCAGAGTTGTCCACTTCCGGCGACAGCCGGCGACACCGTTACGCGTTTTCCGGTGTCGCACGCAGAATGGAATGGGCTTATGCTTTCGAGCAGTCCAGGAGGGGGACCGGGGCGGCTTGCGGACGGTTACGCCGCGCCTGCCGCCATGTGTCAATCGAGCCACCCTGAGGAATATTCATGGCCACCCGTCGTTCCGACCCGACCCGCAGCACCCAAACACCTGCCCGCACGCCAACATCACCGCCGGACTTTGTTCCCGGTTCACCTCTGACGCAAGCGGCCAAGGCCCCCGCGAAGAGTTCCGCGAAGACCGCACCCCGGAGCGCGAGGCCCGGGCAGGCCGATCCTCCTGCGCGGACTTCGGCCGTGTCGCAAGATCAACGGCGGGGCATGATCGCCGAGGCAGCCTACTTCCATGCCGAGCAACGCGGCTTTGCTCCGGGCGGCGAGGTCGAAGACTGGCTGGCTGCCGAGGAGGAGGTCGACGCCCTGTTGGCGCATTCCAACGGCATGCGGCAGTAACCCCCGCGACTGGAGCCGCCGGGAGCGTTTCGATCTGGTAGAGCCCCCGTTTCGTCGGGGGCCAGCGCTACCGCGGTCTTACGCGCATGTGGCCGCGAAGGCCGACATCCGATCGGTTGGGATCGGACTGCAGCCCGAGCTGCGGATCATCGATTCGTCCGACCGCTGGATAGTCCCGCCGTGATTGCTGTCTATCGGTTCAGCACCAGCGACAGCCGCCGGCGATAATCCGTCACGAACTCCGGCCGGTCGGCCGCGAGGTCGAGTACCGACAGGAAGGCGCGGCGGGCGCTCTCGCCCTGATCCTTCCGGTCCCGCCGAATGATC
>DAIDHH010000112.1 GCA_027452045.1 Gammaproteobacteria bacterium | reverse complement strand
CGGTCTCCGGCCTCGCGGCTCTTGCAGCGCTCGCTCGCAGCGAGCCCGCGAGCCTCCTCCTCCGTCATGTGCAGCGGCCCCGGCATCGGAAGCTTGGTCACCTCCAGCCGCCGGCCCTGTGCATCGCGGGCATCGTTCAATCGCTCCCAGGCATCGAGCGAGATCGCGTGCTGGGGATCGGAGCGGTCATCGGTCCAGGAGAGGCACACCTTGCCCGGAGCGAGGAAGCAGGCCAGATTGTCGATGTGCCCATCGGTCTCGTCGTTGAACACGCCGCGGGCGAGCCAGATGAAGTGGCTCACGCCGAGATACGCGCGCAGCACCGCCTCCATGCGCCCGCGGGTCATGCCGGGATTGCGATTGGGGTTGAGGACGCACTCCTCCGACAGCAACGCCGTGCCTTCGCCATCGACGTGAATGGCACCCCCCTCCATGACGATTGGCGCGCGGTAACGCGCCCGCTTCTCGTGCGCCAGGATCTCGGCGGCCACGCGCTCGTCCTGGTCCCAGGGATGATAGAGCCCGCCTTCGAGCCCTCCCCAGGCATTGAAATGCCAGTGCACGCCGCGCAACCCCGGCCGCTCGCCAACCACGTAGGTCGGGCCGACGTCGCGCATCCAACAGTCATCGTGCGCCAGGGTCAGAAGCTGCACGTGCGGGGGCAGCATCGCGCGCGCCCTCGCCTCGTGAGCGGCCGAGACGCCGACCTGGACCTTCTCGAACCGGCCGATGGCCGCGGCCACGGCGGCGAAGGCCGCCTGGGCGGGCCGCGCGCCGTCGCGCCAGTTGTCCGCTCGCTCCGGCCACAACATCCAACAGCCCGAATGCGGCTCGAACTCCGCCGGCATCCACCAGCCATCGGCCGCTGGCGTGCTCTCGAGGGTCCCGGTCTCGCTCATGCGCCCGAACGCTGCTTGCTGTGGCGGAAGCCGTAGAAGACGTAGATGGCCCCACCGATCACCGTCCAGACCACCAGGCGGACCCAGGTGGCGTCGGAGAGGAAGTACGTCATGCCGAGGCACACCAGCGCTCCGAGCGGGCACAGGAACCAGGCCCACGGCACGCGGAAGGGCCGATCGACGTCGGGACGCGTGTGGCGCATCACCAGGACCCCGATGCATACCACCGCGAAAGCAAGCAGTATGCCGATCGAGATCAGATCCGCCAGCACATCGAGCGGAAACACCCCGGCGATGACCGCCGCCCCGATCCCGGTGATCGCGGTGGCCACGTGCGGAGTCTTGAAGCGCGGGTGGCAGCGACTCATTATCGGCGGCAGCAATCCGTCGTCGGCCATCGACAGGAGGATGCGTGGCTGACCCAGGATGGAGGTGAGGATCACCGAGGTCATGCCGATGATCGTTCCGAGAATCACCAGAGATCCGAGCCAGGACAACGCCGGATGCGCATCGAGCGCCACGGCCACCGGGGCGGCCACGTTGAGCTTGAAATAAGGCACCATGCCCGTGATGGTCGCGGCCATCGCCAGATACAGCAGCGTCGAGATCAGCAGTGTGCCGATGATGCCGAGCGGCAGGTCACGCTGGGGATTTCGCGCCTCGAGCGCGGTCGTCGAGGCCGTGTCGAAGCCCACGTAGGAGAAGAAGATGATCCCCGCCCCCTGCAGCACTCCGGTCCAGCCGAAGCGGCCGAAGGTGCCGGTGCTCGGCGGAATGTACGGGTGCCAGTTGCCCGGGTTGATGAACTTCATCCCCGCGACGATGAAGATCACGATCACCGCGATCTTCAACGCCACCATGAAGTTGGTGGCACGCGCGGTCTCCTGGATGCCGACATAACAGAGGGCACTCAGCGCCAGCACGATCAGCACCGCCGGAACGTTCATGATCGCCCCGGTTGCCACCAGGTGTCCGGCCGCGTCCTGCTGCACCGGCGCATTGATCCACATGGCCGGCAGATGGATGCCCCAGCCCCCGAGCAGGTTGGTGACATACGCCGACCAGCTCACGGCCACCGCCGAGGCGGAGATGCCGTACTCGAGCAGCAGATTCCAGCCGATGAACCACGCCACCACCTCCCCGAGCGTGGCGTACGTGTAGCTATAGGCGCTGCCTGGAACCGGCAGAAATGCGGCGAATTCCGCGTAGCACAGTGCCGCGAGCCCGCTGCCGAAGGCCGCGATGAGCAGCGACAGCGTGATCGCAGGTCCCGACTGGTTCGCCGCCACGGTGCCCGTGAGCACGAACACCCCGGTACCGATGGTGGCCCCGATCCCGATCGCCATCAGCGCCCAGACCGAGAGCGCCTGGCGAAGCCGCTCCGCGCCGGCGCGCTCCGGCGCCACCACCGGGTGCACCGCAAAGAGCTTGCGCCACAAGGAATTTCTCATGGGCGCGGCCGGGACATCGCTTTCGGTGGCGTCGTTCATGATTCGGGGAACCCCCAAAATGAATGGTTATGGGTCCAAGTGTCTCATAGATCGGCGCGCGGGCGCCCTTGGGGGCATGGGGCAACCGGCCCCCCGCGGGCTCCTGCCACGGGTCGGCCCTGTGCGCCGCATGGGCCGGCGGGACGCGAGGCCGGCATGCGGCGCGCGCCTTGATGCAGATCAGCTATCGTGACGCCGCTCGCCGCGGACGCGTGCTAGCATTGCCGACCCGTTCGGCCACGAGCCTGTCCGAAGCCGCGTATTTCCTAGAGTCCCAAAGGAGTCCGCAATGTCCAGCGCCACAGCCCCGAAGGCCGCACCGCCCGCCTCTGGAGCGAAAATCACCATCCGTGACGGCAAGCTCCTCGTCCCGGACAATCCGATCATTCCCTTCATCGAAGGGGACGGCACGGGACCGGACATCTGGCGGGCCAGCGTCCGTGTGATGGACGCGGCGGTCGAGAAGGCCTACGGCGGACGGCGCAAGATCCACTGGCTTGAGGTCTATGCCGGCGAGAAGGCGCACAAGCAATTCAACAGCTGGCTGCCCGATGAGACGGTGACCGCCTGCCGCGATTACCTCGTATCCATCAAGGGTCCTCTCACGACACCGGTGGGCGGGGGCATCCGTTCGCTGAATGTGGCGCTGCGCCAGATGCTCGACCTGTACGTCTGCCTGCGCCCGGTGCGCTGGTTCAAGGGCGTGCCCTCTCCGGTGAAGCACCCGGAGAAAGTGGACATGGTGATCTTCCGGGAAAACACCGAGGACATCTACGCGGGCATCGAGTTCGAGGCCGGCTCGCCCGAGAACCGGGAGTTCCTCGCGCTCTTCAAGCAGCACTTCCCAAAGGCCTACGGCAAGATCCGCTTTCCGGAGACTTCCGGCATCGGCATCAAGCCGGTATCGAAGGACGGCTCGGAGCGGCTGATGCGCTCGGCGATCGAGTACGCCGTGGCCAACAGGCGCCGCAGCGTCACCATCGTCCACAAGGGCAACATCCAGAAGTTCACCGAGGGCGCCTTCCGCAACTGGGGCTACCAGCTCGCCGAGCGCGAATTCGCCGGCGAGACCTACACCTGGGAGCAGTGGGAACGCACCAAGGCAGACAAGGGCGAGGCGGCGGCCAACGCCGAGATGAACTCGGCCAGGAGCGCCGGCAAGATCATCATCAAGGATGCGATCGCCGACATCACCCTGCAGCAGGTACTGACGCGGCCGGATGAGTTCGACGTCATCGCCACGTGCAACCTGAACGGCGACTATCTCTCCGACGCGCTTGCCGCACAGGTTGGCGGCATCGGCATCGCCCCGGGTGGCAACATCAATTACCTGACCGGCCACGCGGTCTTCGAGGCGACCCACGGTACCGCGCCCAAGTACGCCAACCTCGACAAGGTGAACCCCGGCTCGGTGCTGCTCTCCGGCGAGATGATGCTGCGCTACATGGGCTGGACCGAGGCGGCGGATGCCATCATCACCGCGATGGATCGCACCATTGGCCAGAAGGTCGTCACCTACGATTTCGCCCGTCTGATGGACGGGGCGACCGAGGTGAAGACCTCCGCCTTCGGTGATGCACTCATCCGCAACCTCTGAGGGAATCGCGCCCGATGAGGGCCCGCGGCATGCGGCGGCGCAGGACTGCGCCCGCCGCATCGCCGAGGCTTTCGTCAGGTACAACGCGGAATTCCGCGCCATCACCCGCCGCGCTCCGCTGCGCTTCGACAACCGCGACTGGCGGGGAAGCCAGCAAGACATCGTCGAGCGCATAGAGCTCTACGATCATTTCGTCAATCGCACCGTCGAGGAAATCCGTGCCCTGCTCGGTGAGCGCGCGCTCGATCGCCCCCTGTGGCAGCGGATCCGCGCCGCCTTCGCCACGCGCGTCGCCGAGCTTGCCGACGCGGAGTTCCCCAAGACCTACTTCAGCTCCGTCAGCCGCCGGCTCTTCGGCACCATAGGCGTCGCGCCCGACATCGAGTTCGTCGCCACGGACCTGGATCCGCTCGCGAACGCCACCTCGACCGTCGTCACCAACACGTACCTCAACCACGGGTCTCTGTCCCTGCTCATCGAGGACCTGCTGGGCGATGTGCGCTTTCGCACGCCCTGGAGGGACCTCGATGCGAGCATCCGCCACGTCACCACCGAGGTGCAGCGACACCTCGCGAGCCTGGGCGGGAATGCGCGCGTGGAGCGGATCGAGGTGATCCGGCCGGTGTTCTACCAGATGTCCCGCGCCTATATCGTCGGCAGGATCATCGGCGCGGGGCCGCGCATACCGCTGGTCCTTGCCCTGAAGAACTCCGGCGACGGCATGCTGGTCGATGCAGTGATGATGGCCGAGGGCGAGGTCAGCATCGTTTTCAGCGTCTCGCGTTCGTACTTCCACGTGGATCTCGATCGCGTCGACGAGGCGGTCGCATTCCTGAAGACTCTTCTGCCCCTGAAGCCGGTGAGCGAGCTGTTCACCATGCTCGGGCGCGCCAAGCAGGGCAAGACCGAGCGCTACCGGGAGATCATGCGCCGGCTCGAGGGCACCGCGGAGCGCTTCGTGCACGCCCCCGGAGAGAAGGGCCTGGTGATGGTGTGTTTCATGCTGCCCTCGCTCGAGGTCGTCTTCAAGGTCATCCGCGACCGCTTCCCCTACCCGAAGACCGTGCGGCGCGAGGAAGTGCTCGCGAAATACCACCTCGTGTACCGGCACGACCGCGGGGGCCGCCTGGTCGATGCCCAGGAATTCCGCCGCCTGCGCCTGCCCAAGCGACTGTTCGCACCGCAGCTGCTGCAGGAACTGCTCGAGGAGACGGCGCTCACGGTGCGTGAGGACGGCGAATACCTCGACTTCGACCATCTCTACATCGAGCGGCGCATGATCCCGCTCAACCTGTACCTGCGCTCGGCCTCGCCGCAGGCCGCCGAGCAGGCCGCGCTCGACTACGGCCAGTGCATCCGCGATCTCGCCAGTACCAACATCTTTCCCGGCGACCTGCTGCCGAAGAACTTCGGCGTCACGCGCCACGGCCGGGTGATCTTCTACGACTACGACGAGCTGTGCCGGGTGACGGACTGCCATTTCCGCGATCTGCCCCGGCCGACCAACCCCGAAGACGAGATGCGCGCCGAAGCATGGTTCTACGTGGGCGAGCAGGATGTCTTCCCCGAAACCTTCATCAATTTCCTGGCCTTCGACGATGCGCAGCGCGCCGCGCTCGTGCGCACGCACGGGGAGATCTTCACGGCCGCCTACTGGCGCCGGCTGCAGCAACGGCTGAGCGAGGGCGAAGTGCTGGAGGTGCTGCCCTATCACGCCTTTCGCGTGCGCGTCGCGAGCAGCGCGTAACCCGGGCGGTTCACGATCCGGCACGCGGCGGGCCGTCTCACGGACCCGGCGTGCATCATCCCTCGCGCTGCAAGGGGCCAGCCTGCAGGGACGTCCTGACGGTGTCCCCGGGGAAATCCCCTCCAGGGAGTGATTCGGTCCCGACCTGCCGGTAGACTCGGCGCCATGAGCCGCATTCTCATCGTTCTTGGCGCGGCGCTCATCCTGATCGGCCTCGCCTGGCCCTGGGTGAGACGCCTGCCGCTGTTCAAGCTCCCGGGCGACATCGTGATCGACCGCCCGGGCTTTCAGTTCTTCTTCCCCATCACCACGATGCTGATCCTCAGCCTGGTGATATCCATACTCGCGTGGGTCTTCCGGCGCTGAGCCGCTCCCCGGGGGAGCCCCTCGGGGCGCACTACGTCTGCAGGGTGAATCGGTCGGCGTCGAGGTGGGCGGGGAAGCGCTCGCGAAATGCCCTGAGCGCCTCTGCATCGAGCGTCACCGTCGCGACGGCCGGCTGCTCCGCGAGATCGACGATGGGCTCGCCGAGATAATCGCAGACACGGCTCTCGCCCTGGTGCGCAATGCCCGCGCCATCGGCTCCAATGCGGTTCACGCCGATCACGTACGCCTGATTCTCGATTGCCCGCGCCACGAGGAGCTGCCGCCAGGCGTAGCTGCGCGCCGCCGGCCAGTTGGCGACATAGACGAGCGCATCGTAATCGAGCCCGGGCCGCCGGCGGCTGAACACCGGGAAGCGCAGGTCATAGCAGACGAGCGGACAGAATCGCAGACCGCGCCACTGCACGCACCACGCCTGCCGCCCTGGAGTGAAGTGCTCGTGCTCCTCGCCCATGCGGAACAGGTGCCGCTTGTCGTAATGGAGCAGCCCGCCACCCGGCTGTGCCCAGAGCAGGCGATTGAAGTGACGCCCACCCTCCACCGTCATGACACTTCCGGTCACCACGGCGCCGAGCCTGTCCGCGATGCGCCGCAGCCACAGCGCCGTGGGGCCCTCCGGCGGCTCGGCAAGCCGCTCGGGCTCCATGCTGAATCCGGTGGTGAAGGTTTCCGGCAGGACGATGAGATCCGTGCGACCTTCGAGCGGGGCGAGCAGTTCCTCGAATCGCGCCCGATTGCGTGTCGGGTCCTGCCAGAAAAGCGGCTGCTGGACGAGCGTGACGCGCAAGCTCAAGGGATGCTCCCGGGGCGACTCAGGCGCCCTCCCGGCCCAAGCGGCGGGCAAGCTCGGCGAGCCGCTGCGCCGCTCGATCGAGCGTCTCATCGCGTTTGGCGATGCACAGCCGCACGACGGAAAGCTCGGGAGGCTCGGCATAGAAGGGTGAGAGCGGGATGCTCGCGACTCGCGCCTCGGTGAGCGCACGCTCGGCAAAAGCGACATCCCCCGGCGGACACAGCTCGCTGAAATCGAGGAGCTGGAAGAAGGTCCCCTGCGCCGGCGGCAGGACAAAGCCGCAGCCGGCGAGTGCCGCGCGCAGCCGGTCGCGCTTGGCCTGGAAGAAGCCCGGCAAATCCCGGCCGGTAGCGGGTTTTTCGGCGAGATAGGCGGCGATGGCCTGCTGCAGGGGATGGGCGATGCTGAAGGTGTTGAACTGGTGGACCTTGCGCAGCTCCCCCGTGAGCTGCGCGGGGGCGATGCCGTAACCGACGCGCAATCCCGTTGCCTGCAGGGTCTTGCCGAAGGAGAACACCGCGAGACTGCGCTCGCGAAGCTCCGGATGACTCAGCACGGATGCGTGCGTGCGGCCATCGAACAGCATGTGCTCATAAACCTCATCCGAGAGCACGGCGATGTCATGCGCCCGGATGCTCGCCGCCAGCTCCTCGAGGTCGGCCGGCGTGGCCGCCGTGCAGGCGGGATTGTGCGGGGAGTTGAACAGGACCAGCCGCGTGCGCGCGTTGACGGCCTCTCGCACCCGGCCCCAGTCGTAGCGAAAATCCGGCTGGGTCAGGGGCAAGCGGATGCAGCGCGCCCCCGCGAGACGCACGGCAGGCTCATAAGAGTCGTACGCCGGATCAAACGCGATGACCTCGTCCCCGGGGCCCGCCAATGCCTGGATGCCGCAATAGATGGCCTCCGTCGCGCCG
>DAIDHH010000111.1 GCA_027452045.1 Gammaproteobacteria bacterium | reverse complement strand
TCCTGGACGGAGGGCGCGTAATGCTGGGGCTGACGGGTCACCGGTAAGCCGTGTGCGGGAAATTCGCACGCACGGTTTGAACGGGGGCCTTGACCGCCTCTACCCCCATAAGGTCGTATAGGAGGTCAAGGTCTACCAATGTCATTGCACAAGAGAATTCTGGCCGGTCTCCTCGCCTGCGCGAGCGCCATGGCCTACGCCGGTCCGAGGCAGGTCACGCGAGTGGCGTTCCTGTCGGATCCGTCCCTGCCCTACGTCGATCACATCGTGGTCAAGAAGTCCGAGCGACGACTGTTCCTGATGGACGGCGACAAGGTGGTGCGCGAGTTCAGGATCCACCTCGGCCTCGAGCCGGAGGGGCCCAAGGAGCGCTCGGGGGATTACCGCACGCCCCAGGGGTGGTACACGCTCGCACGCCGCAATCCGCGCAGTGACTACTTTCTCTCGATCGAGATCTCCTATCCCAACGCACGGGACATGGCGCGCGCCCGGGCCCACCACTGGCAGCCCGGCGGGCAGATCATGATTCACGGCCTTCCGAATACCCTGCACGGAACGCTCTACTACTACCGACACGACGACTGGACCAACGGCTGCATCGCGGTCTCGGACGCCGACATGATGCAGATCTGGATGCTGACCCGCGACGGCATGCCGATCGATATCGAGCCGTGACCGGCGGCCCTCCCGGCATGGACCAAAACGACATAGAGCCGGAGTTCATCGACGCGCGCGTCCATCCCCGCGGCAGCCTCGAGAACCTCTCGCAGCACGAGATCGAGAAGCTCCTCGACTCCGGTCGCGGCGGACTGTACCCGCTGTTTCGCAAGTGCGCTCTCGCAGTGCTGAACAGCGGTGCGAATACCGACGATGCCCGCGAGATATTCGACCGCTACCGCGACTTCGACATCCGCATCATGCGCCAGCCCTGGGGCATCCGGCTCGAGATGCACCATGCGCCGGCAACCGCGTTCGTCGACGGACAGATGATCCAGGGGATCAAGGAGCATCTGTTCGCGGTCCTGCGCGATGTGGTGTTCACCTCCAACGAGATCCTCGCCGGCGGCCGCTTCGACCTGGCGGACTCCGGCGCCATCACCAATGCCGTCTTTCACATCCTGCGCAATGCGCGCCTGCTCGATTACAAGGCGCGCCCGAACCTGGTGGTGTGCTGGGGCGGGCATTCGATCGGCGGTGAGGAATACAAGTACTCGAAGCGGGTCGGGTACGAGCTCGGGCTGCGGGGGCTCGATGTGTGCACCGGCTGCGGTCCAGGGGCGATGAAGGGACCGATGAAGGGCGCCACCATCGGCCACGCCAAGCAGCGCATCGACCATGGTCGCTACATCGGCATCACCGAGCCCGGGATCATCGCGGCCGAACCGCCGAATCCGATCGTCAACCAGCTGGTGATCATGCCGGACATCGAGAAGCGCCTCGAGGCCTTCGTGCGCTTTGCACACGGTATCGTGGTGTTCCCGGGCGGCGCCGGCACCGCCGAGGAGATTCTCTACCTGCTCGGAATTCTTCTCGATCCGGCCAACAGGGACCAGCCCTTTCCGGTGGTGCTCACCGGACCGCGCGCGAGCGGCGCGTACTTCGATCACATCAGGCGCTTCATCCACGGCACTCTCGGCGAGCAGGCGCTGCAGCGCCTGAACATCATCATCGATGATCCGGCCGAGGTGGGCCGGCACATGGTGCACGGCATCGAGGCGGTGCGCGAGTTCCGCCGCCAGCGCCGGGACGCCTACAATTACAACTGGCTGCTCGCCATCCAGTCGGAATTTCAGCACCCTTTCCACGTCACGCACGAGTCCATGCGCGCGCTCGCCCTCGGGCGCGATCAGCCCGTGCACGAGCTCGCGGCCAACCTGAGGCGCGCCTTCTCGGGCATCGTCACCGGGAACGTCAAGGAGCACGGCATCCAGGCGATCGACCGCGACGGCCCCTACGAGCTCGCCGGCGATGCGCACATCATGCAACTGCTCGATGAGCTGCTGGCCGCCTTCGTGTCCCAGGGCCGCATGAAGCTTCCGGGCAGCGTCTATCGGCCGGTCTATCGCCTGGTGGCCTGAGGCGCCTAGCCGAGGGCCTGGCGCAGCCAGTCCGGCTCGGGCAGGTGCGCGAACGCCTCGCGCAGCGCCTCGCTCCACAGCGATCTCAGGTCGTGGAAATACTCGTTGTCGGTGTCGATGCCGATATGGCGCGCAACGCTGTAGCCGTCGCGCCTGACGATGACCAGGTCAAGCGGCAAGCCCACGGCCAAATTCGAGCGGATGGTCGAGTCCATCGAGACGAGCGCGCACTTCACACCCTCGGTCAGGCTGCTGCTGCGGCGGATGACCCGGTCCAGAATCGGCTTGCCGTACTTCGATTCGCCAATCTGGAAGTACGTCGTGTCCGCGGTCGCCTCGATGAAGTTGCCCGCAGCGTAGAGGCAGAAGAGGCGCGGCGCCTCGCCGCGAATCTGGCCGCCCACGATGAGACTCGCATTGAATTCGACACCGAATTCCTTCAGCACCGTTGCATCGCGCCGGTGGATCTCGCGCAGCGCGTCCCCGGCAAGTCGCGCCGCCTCGAACAGGCTCGCACAGGTGAGCAGGCTTGCTCCCGCATCGGGCGACGCCAGCCGCTCCTGCAGAATGCTGGTCACCGCCTGGGTGATCGCGAGGTTGCCCGCGCTTTGCAGCACGATGACCCGCTCGCCGGGATTCTGGAATACCGTGGTCTTGCGGAAGGTGCTGATCTGATCGACGCCGGCGCTGGTGCGCGAGTCGGACAGAAACACCAGGCCGGTGTCGAGCAGCATGGCCACACAATAGGTCATCGGGGATCAGTCTCCGGTGCAAATACGGGATGCCGGTGTCTCGAGGACTATTGTCCCTCGCCGGTCCTGGCAGTGACACGGACATCCATCGTCTCCTCGCCACCGCCGCGGCGCACGCCGCGGATGGGCCCCGCATCCAGGTAGTCGCGGCCGACGGCAAGCCGGCAATGCGCGGTGCCCGCTGGCGCTACGTGCGTCACATCGATGCCATGCCAGCCGTTCGCGTCGCTGAGCCATACCTCGACCCAGGCGTGGCTCGCGCTCTCCTCGGAGGCAGTCGGGTCCATGCATAGGTAGCCGCTCACATAGCGCGCCGGAATCCCCGCCGAGCGGCAGCAGGCCAGGAACACGTGCGCCTGGTCCTGACAGACCCCTTCCCCGCGCGCAAGCGCCGCCGCGGCCGGATCGTCGACGTTCGTCGTACCAGGCCGGTACCGTACCTTCTCGCACACGCCCGCCGCGAGGTCGTAGAGCCGCCGGCGAAGCACGCCATCTCGTTCCAGGTGCGCCTCGGCGAGTGCGATGATGCCGTCGGAGGGGGTCGTCAACCCCGTTGCCGCGACGTACGCGAGGGGCGAAAGCCCGCCTTCGTGTCGCATGAGGTCCTCGCCTTGCGCAGTCTCGACCGTCCCGGTCACGAAGATCGCGATTTCGCGGTGTGGCGCATCCAGGGTCAGCAAATGCGTGACGTTGCCGTGCGCATCGAGCTGCTCGGCGCGCCGGCCCGGAGCGTGGATCGACCAGGAGAGCACTCTCTGGCCGCCGTCACGGCGGGGAGTCAGCCGCAGCTTCTGTGCGGAGTATTTCACCGGTTCCTCGTAGCGATAGACCGTGCGATGCGCGACGCTCAGCTGCATGGCGCGCTCATCCGGCCGGTACCAGGAAATCATCCGCGATCCGCGAGCCGAGATCGCGCAGCCTCGCCTGGAATCGGTCGAGAAACACCGGCAGTCCCTCGGCGCGCAATTCCTCGAAGCGACCGAAGTGAAACTGGGCGTGCAGCTCGCCTGTGCGCCTCAGGGTCTCCTCCGAGCGCCCGTCGGCGACGGCCGTGAGGTTCGATTGCAGCTCATCGAGGCAGCGATGCACGCTCTGTGGCAAATCGTCGCGCATCAGCAGCATCTGCGTGACGCGCTCCGGCGTGACGCTGTCGCGATAGAGCCGCCGGAAGGTCTCGAAGGCGGACATTGCCCGCAGCAGCACGGCCCATTCGGAGGCCTCCGCGCGCAGCCGCTCCCCGAGGCCGCCCGGATCCCTCCAGCGGGATTCGAGCAGCCGTGTCGTGTTGTCCGCTCGCTCGATGAAGGTTCCGATCCGAGTGAAATAGAGCGCCTCGTCCCGAAGGAGCGTCGCGGAGGTGACCCCCCGAGTCAGATGTGCGCGGTACTTGACCCACTCGAGAAATTCGCCACGCGCCGACTCCGGCATGGCAGGCGTGAAAGACAGTGACTCGAGGTAGGTCGTGTTCAGGGTCTCCCACATCTCCGAGGTGATGGTGCCGCGGACAGCCCGGGCATTCTCGCGCGCGGCGCGCAGGCATTGCAGGATGCTCCCGGCGCATTGCGGGTCGAATGCCAGAAAGTCGAATGCCGCGCGGGCGCTGAGGGTCTCGTGCCGGCCGAAGAAGGCGTCGGCGGCTCCCAGGGAGACGAGCGTCGCGTGCCATCCCTGCAGCACGGCCTCGGCGGGGCGGGGCAGCAGCGAGAGGCGCTGATGGGCATCGATCATGCGCGAGAGGCTCTCGGCGCGCTCGAGGTAGCGCGACATCCAATAGAGGTGGTCCGCGGTGCGGCTCAGCATCTCAACGTCCGAGCACCCAGGTATCCTTGGTGCCGCCGCCCTGGGAGGAGTTGACGACGAGCGAGCCCTTGGTCAGCGCGACACGCGTCAATCCGCCGGGCACCACCGCCACCTCTTTGCCGGAGAGCACGAAGGGCCTGAGGTCGATGTGGCGGGGCTCGATCTCCGAGGCCGCGAACGTGGGGGAGGTCGAGAGCGCGAGCGTCGGCTGCGCAATGTAGCGTCCAGGTTGCGCCCGGATCCTCGCCCGAAAAGCCTCGATCTCGGCGCGCGAGGCGGCCGGTCCGATCAGCATCCCGTAGCCTCCGGCGCCGTGAACCTCCTTCACGACCAGTTCGGGCAGATGATCGAGCACGTAGGCGCAGTCTTGCGGACGGGCCAGGATCCACGTCGGCACGTTGTCGATGAGGGGCTCTTCGCTGAGGTAGAAGCGGATCATCTCGGGTACGTAAGGGTAGATCGACTTGTCGTCGGCGACGCCGGTACCGATGGCGTTGGCGATGGTGAGGCGTCCGGCACGATAGACCGTGAGCAGGCCGGCAACCCCGAGGCTGGAGTCGGAGCGGAACGAGAGGGGATCGAGGAAATCGTCATCGACCCGCCTGTAAAGGACATCTACGCGTTGCGGTCCGCGGGTCGTCCTCATGTAAAGCACGTCGTCGAGGACGAAAAGGTCCTGCCCCTCCACCAGCTCGATGCCCATCTGCTGGGCGAGGAAAGCGTGCTCGAAGTAGGCGCTGTTGTATCTGCCGGGCGTGAGCAGTACGACCGTCGGGTCGGCGATGCCGGCCGGCGCGACACTCTTGAGATTCTCGAGCAAAAGGTCCGGGTAGTGCTCTACCGGCTCGATCGAGTGATGGGCGAACAGCTCGGGGAACAACCGCATCATCATCTTGCGGTTCTCGAGCATGTAGGAGACGCCCGAGGGGACGCGCAAATTGTCCTCGAGTACTCGGAAGCGACCGTCGCTGTCGCGCACTACGTCGATGCCGGCGATATGCGCGTATATGCCGCCGGGCACGTCCACTCCCTGCATCTCCGGGCGGTACTGGAGATTGCAGAGAACCTGCTCCGGGGGAATCACGCCGCAGGAAAGGATGTGCTGCTCGTGATAAATGTCGGCGATGAACGCATTCAGCGCGTGCGCCCGCTGCTTCAGGCCCGCCTCCAGGCGCGTCCATTCTTCCAGGGGAAGGATCCGCGGCACGATGTCGAAGGGAATCAGGCGCTCGGTGCCCGCGTCCTCGCCGTATACGGCGAAGGTGATGCCCACCCGGTGAAAGAGGGCGTCGGCTTCGGAGCGCTTCCGGGCGAGCTGATCCGGTGGCTGTGCCTCGAGCCATTTCCAGTACGCACCGCAATGCGGGCGCGGTGCGCCATGCACGTCGAGCATCTCGTCAATCGGCCCGATCCCCAACCTGTCTCCTGCACCACGTTGATTCATTGCTTCGGGATTTGCGCGCATGTCCTCGCAAGACGCGTGCCAGCGAGCTTTGTCACGGCCATACAATGAGTTATGGAATCGAAAGTGGAGTCCGGCCTCGCGGAATGCATCTGCCGCCCCGTATTGGTGCGGGCCTTCTGGCGTCATGCACAGTTGCGAGGCATGGCGCCGGCTGCGCCTCGGACGTTACATAACGTGGTCGCGGCAAGGCCTTGCCGGCAATGTTTGCCCCGGCTGTGAACCAGTTCCTGACCGACTTTCGCAGAGGACGTACTCTGCGGGCGCTGCAAAAGGAGGTCCCATGAGCTCACCATTCAGGGGTCGCGAGATTCCTCCCGTCCGACGAGATGTGCCTGGCACGGCTCGGCCGGCCGCCCCATCCCCGGGCCCTTTCCCCACCTGGGCCGAGCGCATGCATGGTGTGCAGGCGCGGCATGATGCGATCACCCGCAATCTCAATACCTGGTCGAACTACAAGAGCTGGGCTGAGCGTATGCGTAGCACCTGGGAAGGCGATGCCGCGAGTGAAGCGCCACAGGAAGGAACCCCGGGCGGCATTGCCGTGCCCAATCATTGATGGAGTTTTTCCTGCACCTCTGGGACGAGCTCGACGACATGGCCGCACTCTGCCGCCATCTGTCGCGATCCGTCATCACCGAATTCGCTTCGCTGCGCGCCCCGCGGCGCCTCTGGCGCGGCGGGCTGCGGCCCGCGGCGCGGGTCGAGGCGCACTGATTCGCTGAGGGCTCGGGCGCTGCGAAGGGACGCGCGCCGCACGGGGGCGGCTCGCGCATATTGAAATTCCCCCGTCCACGCCCAAAATGCCCCGCTCCGGAGAAATGCTGGAGCGAACCATGACCGGGCCAGAGCCCACTGCGAATGAGGCGGCCGACCGCCAGACCCACGGCTTTCAGGCGGAGGTGCGTGAGCTGCTGAAGCTCATGATCCACTCCCTGTACAGCCACCGGGAAATCTTCCTGCGCGAGCTGATCTCAAATGCCTCGGACGCCAACGACCGGCTGCGGTTTGCGGCCATCGAAGCGCCCGCACTGCTGGAAAGCGACGCCGAGCTCGCCATCCGAGTGGAGGCAGATCCGGCCGCGGGCACCGTGACCATCATCGACAACGGCATCGGCATGACGCGCGAGGAGGCGATCGCCAACCTCGGCACCATCGCCCGCTCCGGGACCGCGGAGTTCTTCCGTTCCCTCTCCGGGGAGAGGCAGAAGGATGCCCAGCTCATCGGCCAGTTCGGCGTTGGGTTCTATTCCGCCTTCATCGTCGCCGATCGCGTCGAAGTTCTCTCGCGCAAGGCCGGATCGCCCGCCACCGGGGGCGTGCACTGGGAGTCGCGCGCCGACGGGGAGTTCACGGTGCAGAGCATCACCCGCGAGGAACGGGGCACCTCGATCCGGCTGCACCTGAAGGCCGAGGCCAGGGAGTTCGCCGACCCGTTCCGCCTGCGCACGCTCATACGGAAATACTCGGATCACATCGCGTTTCCGGTCCGCATGCGAAAGGAGGGCGAGGCCTCGCTCGAGTACGAGACCGTCAATCAGGCGAAGGCGCTCTGGGTGCGGCCTCGCGCCGAGATCCCGGACGAAGAGTACCGTCAGTTCTACCAGCACCTGGCGCACGACTTCACCGAGCCGCTCGCCTGGAGCCACAACCGGGTCGAGGGCAAACGCGAGTACACGAGCCTGCTCTATATTCCGGGCCGCGCGCCCTTCGACCTGTGGCAGCGCGATGCGGCACACGGACTGAAGCTGTACGTGAAGCGCGTGTTCATCATGGACGACGCCGAGCAGTTTCTGCCGCTGTACCTGCGATTCGTGAAGGGGGTGGTCGACTCGAGCGACCTGCCGCTCAATGTCTCCCGGGAGCTCCTTCAGAAGGAGCCGGAAGTCGAGGCCATTCGCGGTAGCCTCACCAAGCGTGTGCTCGACCTGCTCTCGAGGCTCGCCAAGGAGGAGCCGCAGAAGTACGCGACGTTCTGGAAGGAGTTCGGAACGGTGCTGAAGGAGGGCCTCGGGCAGGATGTCGCCAACCGGGCCGCTCTGCTGCCTTTGCTGCGCTTCGCGAGCACCCACGAGGCGACAGACGAGCCCCTCGTGAGCCTCGCGCAGTACGTGGAGCGCCTGAAGCCCGGGCAGGACAGGATTTATTACATCATCGCCGAGAGCGTCGCGGCGGCGCGCAAGAGCCCCTACATCGAGCGGCTCGCCGAGCGGGGGCTGGAGGTGCTGCTGCTGAGTGAGCGCATCGATGAGTGGGTCATGGGCCAGCTCGAGGACTTCGAGGGCAAGCGCTTCAAGGACGCCGCGCGAGGTGATCTCGAACTCGGACCGCTCGAGAGCGAGGCCGAGCGCAAGCAGCGCGAGGAAGCGCTGAAGGAGAGCAAGGGCCTGCTCAAGAAGGTAAAAGACGCCGTCGGCGAGGACATTCTCGAAGTGCGCGTCAGCACACGGCTGAAGGAGTCTCCGGCCTGCCTGGTGCTCGATGAGCACGATCTCAGTGCGGGCATGCGCCGGATTCTCACGGCCGCAGGCCAGAAAGTGCCGGATTCCAAGCCCGTGCTCGAGCTCAACGTCGGCCACCCGCTGGTGAAGTACCTGGAGGGTCTCTGCGATGCGGCGCGGTTCAAGGAACTCGCGCTGCTGCTGCACGAGCAGGCACAGCTTGCCGAAGGCGGCCAGCTCGGCAACCCCGTGCAATTCGTTCAGCGCCTCAATCGGCTGCTGGTCTCACTCACGGAAGATCGCGCCACGTGAAGCCACCCCGCTCGGAACGGCTGACCCTGCCCGGTCCAACCGGCTCACTCGAGGCGTTGGTCGAGACTCCGGTCAGCGATGTGGCAGGCGCCGCGACGGATGGCGCGCCGGCGGCATTCGGGGTGGTCTGCCATCCGCACCCCCTCTATGGGGGTACGCTCGACAATAAGGTCGTCTACACCCTTGCCCGCGCGTTCGTGGAGTGCGGCGCGCCCACGATCCGCTTCAATTTTCGCGGCGTGGGCGCGAGCGCCGGCCGCTATGACGAGGGCCGAGGTGAGACCGAGGACGCGCTGGCCGTCATCGCCTACGGCCGGCAACGCTGGCCGGGGGCGGCGCTGTGGCTGGCGGGATTCTCCTTCGGAGCCGCGGTGGCGGTACGGGCCGCGCAGCACGCCCCGCCGCAGAAGCTGGTGACGGTTGCGCCCGGAATCACCCGGGTCGTGATGCAAGACGTTGTCCCGCCGCGCTGTCCCTGGCTGCTGGTTCAGGGAGATGCCGACGAAGTGATCGAGCCGGCGGCGGTGCTCGAGTGGGCGCGGCGGCAGTCCGTCGCCCCGGGAGTCGGCCCGCAGATCCGGATATTCCCCGGCGGGGGCCACTTCTTTCACGGCCGCCTGCACGAGCTCCGGCAGACGGTGGTAGGGTTCTTGATGGACAAATGAACGGGGTTCGCGGAGCGAACCCCGTCAGATCCGCGCGTCAACGCATGATCAGGAATTGACCATCGCCTTGAGGTTCTTCAGCGGCATCACGCGGACCTTCTTGCTGGCCGGCTTTGCCTTGAACATCATCTTCTCCCCGGTGAACGGGTTGACTC
>DAIDHH010000110.1 GCA_027452045.1 Gammaproteobacteria bacterium | reverse complement strand
GGCGGAAGCGCCGAGAATGGCGGTGACCGTGCGCGAGAGAGTGCTGTTGCGATTCATGTTCTACTCCCATAAGTGAACGGAATGTTGGCGTGCGCGTCCGTTCCGCGCGCCCTTTAGGATGCGTGCCATCCCGGTGCGGATCGCTTGGTCCGCAGAGCGGATCGACGCTAACTCAAAATTCGGCAACGCTATTGAATGGCGGCGCCACCCCGCTTGCCGGTTCGCGGCCGCGGTCGGGGTCTTCCGCCGCGCGTCGATTCGATATGACGTTCCCCGATGCGGATGGTTCGAGCCTCGAGTGCATCCGCGATCACATCGATGCGAGGCCGTGCGGGTGCGCTCACTCTTTTCTCTCCTTGCCGGCGGGTCGTGAGGTGATGCGGTCGAGGATGATGGCGAGGAGCACGATGACCAGGCCCGCCTCGAATCCCATGCCGATCTGCACGGTGTTGAGCGCGCGCACCACGGGCACCCCTAGGCCGCCTGCGCCGACGAGAGCCGCGATGACCACCATGGAGAGGCTCAACATGATGCACTGGGTGATGCCGGCGATGATCGTGGGGGCGGCGCTCGGGAGCTCGATCTTGAGGAGCATCTGCAGGCGCGTGGCGCCGAAGGATTCGCCCGCCTCGATGAGGGGTCTGGGCACCGAACTCACTCCGAGCTGGGTGAGTCGAATGGGGGCGGGGAGGGCGAAGATGACGGTGGAGATCAGTCCCGGGACTACCCCGAGGCCAAAGAGCACAAGCGTCGGGATGAGGTAGACGAAGGTGGGCAGGGTCTGCATCAGATCGAGCACGGGGCGCAGGAGCGCGTTCAGCGTCGGCCGGTGCGCGGCGGCGATGCCAACGGGCACGCCGATGAGGGCCGAGAGCGCGGTGGCGACGATGACCAGGGAGAGCGTCTCGAGGGTGTCGGCCCAGTAGCCGAGGTTCATGATGAGCAGGAGCGCGAGCGGCACGAACAACGTGAGCGCGATCGAGCGGCGCAGTATCCAGGCGAGGGCGGTGAGGGCGAGGAGCAGGAGCCAGGAGGGGATGTCGGCGAGCACGGCGGTCAGGCCGTCGACCCCGCCGCGCACCACGCGGGAGAGGCCGTCGAAGAAGCCCCGGCCGTGGGCCTTGATGTAGTCGATGGCGACAGTCGCGGCTGCGCCGACGGGAATCTTGTGGCTCGCGATCCAGCCCTGGAATGTGCGCGGGAGGCGCCGGGCGTGGGAGGCGAGCACGGCGGTGAGGCCCGGGCGGCCGTCGAGGGTGCTCACCCCCTCGAGCCAGGCCGCCACGGCAAGCGGGTGGGCGCGGATCCAGGCGGCCGCGGCTGCGCGCGGCGGCTCGTGCTCCTTCAGGATCGCGTACATGAGCGCGGTTTCGCCCGGGATGGTGAACTTCAGGTTCCGAAGGAGACGCCCTATGTTGGGACACTCGGCGGAGTAGCCTGCGCGGGTGTTGGTGAAGACCTCGGCGCTGCCATAGTCGGGCCCGAAGACCTGCGCGCCGCCCGAAAGGTATTTCAGATGAAACTCCATGTTCATCGGATGCGGCTCCCAGGCGAGGAACACGATCGGACGGCGCGCACGCACCGCGCGCGCCACCTGCGCCAGCATGCCCGCCTCGCTCGATGAGGTGACGTGAAAGCCGCCGAGGCCGTAGAGGTTCCGGTGAATCATGCCGAGCAGCATGTGGTCGGCGGGACTGCCCGGCTCGAGTCCGTAAATGGTGTCGTGCAAAGAGCGCCCGAAGCGCTTGATGTCCTCGAAGGTGCGCAGGCCCGCCCGATAGGTGTAGGCGGGAACCGCGAGCGTATAGCGTGCGCCCGTCAGATTGGCGCCGATGACATCGATCGAGTGGTCCTTCAGATAGGGTGCGATGATCGGGGTCTGCGCGGGCATCCAGTTGCCGAGAAACACGTCGATGTTGTTCCACTTCATCGATGCGAAGGTCACCGGCACCGAGAGCAGCGTGACCTTGGGCCGATAGCCGAGGTCGGCGGTGATGTCGCTGAAGAGCGCGGTGGTGGCGGTCACATCCGCCCACCCGATGTCAGCGAGGCGGATGGTGCGGCATTGGGCGCCATCGCTTGCGGGCGCGGGTCGCGCGGCCGCCGGGGTGGGGGCGGCTGTCGCGCTCGGGAGCGGGCCGCAGAGCGCGCCGAGCGCCACCAGGGCGAGAGCCGCCAGGCGCGGGCGTTCGAAGCAGGGTCGCTGTGTGCGCCGTTGCGTCACGCCCGCAGCCTACGCTGGCCTCGGGAAACGCGCAGCGGCCTCGATTTCATCGAGAGTCTTGGTGTTGCGCACGTACTGCTCGCTCGCATCGAGCGGTGGCTGATGGTCCCACGGGGTCTGCCGGCCCGACTGCAGCGCGGCGGCAACGAGCCGCCGCTCGCGCTGGCTCGAGAGCACCTGGGCGTGGAGCGAGTCGAGCGACCAACGCCTGCGCACCTCCTCGCGGAAGGCGGTGACGGCGGCCGGGTTTGTGTCCGTCGCGTTGTGTCGCTCTTCGGGGTCCGCCGCCAGGTCGTAGAGCTGATCGGGGTCGGCGGGGCTGTGCACGAATTTGTGCACGCCGCGCCGGATCATGACGATAGGCGCCACTGCCCCCTCGCCGAGGTATTCGCCGATCACTTCGTCGTGGCCGCCCCGGCGCTCGAGATGCGGCAGGAGGCTGCGCCCTTGCAGCTCGCTCGCATAGTGCGGTGCGCGGCCGTCACCGGCGATCTCGGCGAGCGTCGGGAGCAGGTCGATCGAGGAGACCGACTGGCGCACCGAGCCCGGCGCGAAGCGGCGCGGGGCATGCACGATGAGCGGAATGCGCGCAGCGGGCTCGAAGAAGTTCATCTTGTACCACAGACCGCGCTCACCGAGCATGTCCCCGTGATCGGCCAGCACGACGATGACGGTGTCATCGGCGAGTCGCGCCTCGGTGAGGGTCCGCAGGATGGATCCAAACTGGTCGTCAACGTAGGAGACCGCCCCGTAATAGGCGCGCCGTGCCGCGCGGACTTGTTCGGCGGTAATCGGCTGCGCGTCCATGGCGCAGACGTGGCGCAGGCGGCGCGAGTGAGGATCGAGGTCCTGCGGATCGATCTGCACACGGGGCATGTCGATTTCGAGGCCGGCGTAGCGGTTCCAGTACTCGGTGGAGATCGCGTAGGGATCGTGTGGGTGGGTGAGGGAGACCACCATGCAGAACGGGCGCGGGTCGTTCCCCCTTGCGATGTCGAACAGGCGCCGCTTGGCGTGGAACACCACCTCGTCATCGAAATCGATCTGGTTGGTGCGCACGCAGGGGCCGGCCTTCGTGACCGAATCCATGTTGTGGTACCAGCTCGGGCGCGCGGCGAAGTCCGACCAGTCCGGGGTCCAGCCGAAGTCGGCCGGATAGATGTCGGTCGTCAGACGCTCCTCGAAGCCATGCAGCTGATCGGGGCCGCAGAAATGCATCTTGCCGCTGAGCACCGTGCGATAGCCGGCATGGCGCAGATAATGAGCGAAGGTCGGCACGTGCGCGGGCAGCTCGGCCGCATTGTCATAGGCGCCGATCGCGGACGGCAGCCGGCCGGTCATGAAGACGAAGCGCGACGGGGCGCAAAGCGGGCTGTTGCAATAGGCGGACTCGAAGACGACGCTCTGCCCGGCGAGCGCATCCAGGTGGGGGGTCTTCGCGGTGCGATTGCCATAAGCGGGAAGGGCCGAGGCGGCAAGCTGATCGGCCATGAGGATCAGGAAGTTGGGTCTGCGTTTCATGTGTTTCGCCAAGGAATCATCGGGCCAGACGCGCCGCATCATGGCTTGATCGCCACCGACGGTGAAGGGATAATCTTTTCATACTGGCATAAGGAGGGGTAATGGCTGGGCGATATCCGCGACTGCCGCCGCTCAATGCCCTGCTGGTGTTCGAGGCGGCGGGCCGGCACCTCAATTTCAGCGCCGCGGCCGTCGAGTTGGGGCTCACCCAGCCGGCGGTGAGTCATCAGGTCAGCTTCCTCGAGGAGCGCCTCGGTATGCCGCTCTTTCGGCGGCTGCATCGCGGCGTCGTACTCACTCCCGCCGGGGCACAGCTGCTCGATGCCGTGAGTGAGGGCCTGGCCAGGATCCACGATGCGGCGACGGCGCTGCGCCGCCACGGCGGGCCGAAGGTCCTCAACGTTTTCACGGACTATGGCTTCGCCTCCTGGTGGCTGATTCCCCGGCTCGGGCGTTGGAGCGCGCGCGCGCCGGAGGTGGAGGTGCGGCTCGTGACCGCGCAGCGCCAGGTCGATCTGCGCCAGACCGAGGCCGATGTGGCGGTATGGTTCGGAGAGGGCGCCTGGCGCGGCCGGCGCATCGCGCAGTGGTTCCCCGAGACCGTCTATCCGGTGTGCAGCCCGGAATTCGCGCGGCGCCGCAGTCTCGAAGGCGCCGAGGCTCTGCTGCAGGAGCGGCTGCTGCACGTCGCGGCGATCGATCCGCCGCTGTGGATGTCCTGGGCGGACTGGTTCGCCGCCGAGGGCGTTCCGATGGGTCTGCGGACGCACGATCTCACATTCAACAACTACCAGCTGGTGCTGCAGGCGGCGCTGCTCGGCCAGGGCGTGGCGCTCGGCTGGCGGCCGCTCATCGATGATCTCGTTCAAAGCGGGCAACTCGTCTGCCTCACCGAGACTCCGCTGCGCACCGAGCGCGGCTACTACATCGTCGAGCCGCCGGGAGGCGGAGAGGATCAGGTGGTGGCGGACTTTCGCCGCTGGCTCATCGAGGAGCGCGGCAACACCACGCAGTTCCTCTCCTGAGGGGCCTCAGCCGGCTCGCTCCGCTCGAGCCTCGGAGAGGCTCAAGACCGGTTCACCGGTCGCCGGGTCCGTGAAGCTCTCCCGTCCGGTCTCGATGTGCCCGGCCAGGCGCCAATGATTGCGTCCGGTGTCGACGCTGAGATCGTACCAGTGATGGCTCGCCTCGAGCTCGCAGAGCCATTGCTCCGTCTTGCCGGGCAAGATGCGCATGCTGTGCTCGCCGCTGCCGTAAGCCTCATCCCGCACGCGCACCGTCAACGCCCGATCACCCACATTGCGCAGATGCAGGCGGATATTGCCGGCCTCGGCGGCGCTCGAGAGCTCGAGCGGGGCCGCGCCACCGCGAATCTTGCGCACGAAGCCGTTCGGGCCGTAGACCGTCAGGGCGGGCGTCGCACCCGGCGGCAGCGGCACGAAGTCCTCGAGCCTGTGTCCCGCCCCGAGCGTGTAGCGGCGTGGCAGGCCCGCGCTCGCATCCCAGCAGGCCGTGCAGCACACTCCCACGCGCGAGCGGTTGTCGAAATGCAGCTCTACGCCATCGCGCCTCGCCACCAGATTCAGCTCGAGCGCGTAGGGTAGGGGACGTGCCGGCCGGATGCCCGGCTCCTGGGGAGCGAGGCTCACGGGCTGGTGCTCGGGAGCCTCGGGCGGCGGGAGCTTCGACTCCTGGTGTGCGAGGTCCCAGTACCCGGAGGTGGCCGGCAGGCTCACGTGCCGCGCGTCGTGGGCCGAGAAATCGAAGGCCGAGGTGAGATCGCCGCACACCGCGCGGCGCCAGGCCGTGATATTCGGCTCACGTACACCAAAGCGGGTCTCGAGAAAGCGGATCACCGAGGTGTGATCGAACACTTCCGAGCACACGTACCCCCCCTTGCTCCACGGGGAGATGGCGAGCATCGGCACTCGCGGGCCGAGCCCGTAGGGTAGTTGATCGGCTTCATAGCGCGTGGGGTAATCGGGATTGACGAGGTCGTGTATCTCGCCTTCCGTCGACACGGTCGAGACGCCCGGCAGCACCGGCGTCGGTGGCTGCGGCGGAATCACGTGATCGAAGAACCCATCATTCTCGTCGTAGTTGAGCAGGAGCACGGTCTTGCTCCAGGTGTCCCGATCGGCGCTGAGCGCATCGAGCACGCCGGCGATGTAGATCGCACCATAAGCTGGCGGATGGGAGGGGTGTTCGGAGTATCCGGCGGGCGCGACGATCCAGGAGATCTGCGGCAGCCGCCCGGCGAGCACGTCCCGCTTGAGCTGCGCGAGGCCGGCGGGACGCATGGCGCGCCGATACAGCTCGGAGTCCTTCGGCGCGCGGGCGAAGGGCTCGAAGTACACCAGCGCGTTGTCGTCGTAGTTGCCGGTCATGGGGCTGTCCTTGTCCCAGCCGAGACCCTCCTGGTACACGCGCCAGGTGATGCCGGCGCGCTGCAGCCGCTGCGCGTAGGTGGTCCAGGTAAAGGGCTTCATGCCGCGGGTATAGAGCCACAGGTCATCGTCGATGTACGGACCGCCGCCGAGGCCGTGCGGATCGATCGAGCCGGACCAGAGCATGACGCGATTGGGGCAGGTGGGGCCGGCGATGGAGCAGAAATAGTGGTCGCAGATCGTGAACGCATCGGCGAGGGCGTAATGAAACGGCACGTCGGTGCGCAGAAAGTACCCCATCGTCATGTCGGTCTTGTTGGCCGGCCAGGCGTCGAGCCGTCCGCCGGCGATCGCGCCGTGCTGCGAGGCCCAGCTGTGATCGAGATCCTGGAGGAATTGGGCGGCGCTGCGCCGCGTGTCCAGATGAAACGGCAGGATGCTCTCGCCGGGGCGCTGCATGCGCGGCTGGAACCACACCGGCCTGCCGCCCGGGAGCTCGAGCGGGAATCTGTCGCTGTAGCCGCGCACGCCGGCGAGGTGCCCGAAATAGTGATCGAACGAGCGGTTCTCCTGCATGAAGATGACGACGTGCTCGACATCCTCGATGGTGCCGGAGCGGCGGGCGGCGGGCAGAGCCGCCGCGCGCGCGAGGCTCTCACGCAGAAACGCCGCAGTGGCGGTGCTCAATCCGGACTTGAGGAAGTCGCGGCGTTTCATCTCAGCGCTGCGCGCTCTGCCAGTTCTCCGCGACGTAGTGGGGAGCGTCATCCGGGGGGAGCAGGGGGCGTGCGCGGATGTGATCGGCCGCCTTCTCGGCGAGCATGATGGTCGGAGCGTTGAGGTTGCCCGTGGTGATCGAGGGCATGATCGAGGAGTCGACCACGCGCAGGCCCTCGAGGCCGATCACGCGGGTGTGCGGATCCACCACGGCCATCGGGTTCGAGGCGGCACCCATCCTGCACGAGCAGGACGGATGATAGGCGCTTTCGACGTGTTGGCGGATGAATTCATCGATCTGCTCGTCCGAGCGCACCTGCTCGCCTGGCTGGATCTCGCGGCCGCGATACGGATCGAAGGCGTGCTGTGCGAAGATCTCGCGCGTCAGGCGCACACAGGCCCGCATCTCGATCCAGTCCTCGGGATGGGACAGGTAGTTGAAGAACACCTTCGGCTTCTCGCGCGGATCGGCCGACGCGAGACGCACCCAGCCGCGGCTCTTCGAGCGCATCGGCCCCACGTGGGCCTGGAAACCGTGCTCCTTGGCGAGAGAGGAACCGTCATAGCTCACGGCCATGGGCAGGAAGTGGTACTGGATGTCAGGATGGCGGATTCCGGGGCGGCTGCGGATGAACCCGCCGGTCTCGAAGTGGTTGCTGGTCCCGAGGCCATCCTTGCGCAGTATCCAGCGCATCCCGATCAGCGCCTTGCGCCACGGGCTCAGCTGCGAGTAGAGCGTGATGGGTTGCGTGCAGGCCACCTGGAAGTAGAACTCCAGGTGGTCCTGGAGGTTCTCGCCTACCCCAGGCAACTCGTGCACCAGCGGGATACCGTGGCCGGAGAGTTCCTGCGCCGGGCCGACGCCCGAGAGCTTCAGGAGCTTCGGCGATTGGATCGGACCGGCGCTCACGATGACTTCGCGCCGCGCGCGGGCTACGTGCTCCTCGTTGCCCCGCAGATAGGCAACTCCGACCGCACGGCGTCCCTCGAAGAGGATGCGCGTGGCCAGCGCGTGAGTTTGCACCGCGAGGTTGCTGCGGCGCATCGCGGGCCGGAGGTAGACGTTGGCGGCGCTGGCGCGCCGGCCACGGCCGACGGTCATGTCCATGCGCCCGAACCCTTCCTGTTGGAAGCCGTTCATGTCGTCGGTGACCGGGTAGCCGGCCTGTCTGCCGGCCGTGAGCCACGCCCGGTGCAGCGGATTGGTGAGCAGGCCGTAGCGGGTGTCGAGCTTGCCGTCGGCGCCCCGGTAGCGGTCGCCGCCGCCGTCGTGCCGTTCGGCGCGCTTGAAGTACGGCAGTACGTCCCGGTATGCCCAGCCCTCGGCCCCTTCGGATTGCCAGCGCTCGAAGTCGAGCGCATTGCCGCGCACGTACACCAGGCCGTTGATCGAGGAGGACCCGCCGAGCACCTTGCCGCGTGGCGTGTGCAGTCGGCGCCCGCCGAGCCCGGGCTCCGGTTCCGTGTAGAAGAACCAGTTGTACTTCGGCATGTTCATCGGGATCGACAGCGCCGAGGGCATCTGGATGTACACCGAGCGGTCCGAGCCGCCGAACTCGAGCAGCAGCACGGAATCGGCGCCGTCTTCGCTCAGGCGATCGGCGAGCACGCATCCGGCCGAGCCCGCGCCGACGATCACGTAATCAAAAGTCGCTTCTTTCATGGCGCTTCCAGGGGTGGTCAATAGGGGGACTCGATGTCTCCCAGGGCGACGTACACGCTCTTGAGCTGCGTGTAATGCTCGATGGCTGCCCGGCCGTTCTCGCGGCCGAGCCCGGAGAGCTTCACGCCGCCGAAGGGCAGCTCGATCGGCGTCACGTTGTAGTGATTGATCCAGCAGGTGCCGGCTTCGAGCCGGGCGATGACGCGGTGCGCGCGCGCGAGGTCGTTGGTGAAGACGCCCGCGGCCAGGCCGAACGGCGTGGCGTTGGCGCGCTGGATGACATCCTCCTCCTCCTCGAACTCGAGCACCGCCATCACCGGCCCGAAGATCTCCTCGCGCGCGATGGTCATGTCGTCCTGGCAGTCATCGAATACCGTGGGGGCGACGAAGCAGCCGTTGGAAAGATCGCCCGTGGTGATGCGATGGCCACCGCACAGCAGCCGCGCCCCTTCACTCTTGCCGCGCGCGATGTAGCCGAGGACCTTGTTCATGTGCGCTTGCGAGATGAGCGCGCCGACCTGGGTCGAAGGGTCGAGCGGGTCGCCGATGCGCATGGCGGCGACGCGCTCGAGCAGCCGCTCGAGAAACGCCCGTTTCACCGAGCGGTGGACGAAGACCCGCGTGCCGTTGGAGCACACTTCGCCGGCCGAATAGAAGTTGCCGAGCAGGGCGCCGGAGACGGCGTTGTCGAGATTGGCGTCCTCGAAGACGATGATGGGGGACTTGCCGCCGAGCTCGAGGGTCACCTGTTTCAAGGTGGCCGCGCAATCGGCCATCACGGCCTTGCCGGTACCCACCTCGCCCGTGAGCGAGACTTTGCGGATCTGCGGATGCGCCGTGAGGAGCCTGCCGGTGTCGGCAAAGCCCTGTACGACCTGGAACACACCCTCCGGGACCCCGGCCTCGGCATAGATCTCGCGCAGTTTCACCGCGGAGAGCGGCGTGAGCTCGGCGGGCTTGAAGATCATGGCGTTGCCGCAGGCGAGCGCTGGCGCGGACTTCCAGCAGGCGATCTGCAGCGGGTAGTTCCAGGCGCCGATGCCGGCAACGACCCCGAGCGGCTCGCGCCGCGTATAACCGAAGGCGCCGGGGCCGAGCTGCAGGTGCTCGCCGGCGAGTTGGGCGGCGAGCCCGGCGTAGTACTCGATGCACTCGGCGCCCGAGATGACATCGACGACGCGGGTTTCCTGAATGGGCTTGCCGGTGTCTCGGGTCTCGAGTTCGGCGAGCTCATCGTTGCGCGCGCGCAAGAGCTCCGCGGCGCGGCGCAGAATCCGGCCGCGCTCGGCGCCGGTGAGACTTGCCCAGTGGCGCTGTGCGGCGCTCGCCCGGGTCACGCACGCGGCCACTTCGGCGGGCCCGTCCACGCGGATCTCGGCCAACACCTCGCCGGTGGCCGGGTTGAGCGTGGTGAAGCTGCGCAGGCGCCCGGGGGCCTCCGTGGGTTGATTCGCGGTCACCGGCCCGGTCTGCTGCTCGCCGCGAGCGTTTTCCCTCAGGCGAGACTCGACGAACTCGGTGAGCAGGGCGCGCGCGCCCTCGCTGTCGGCCTCCTGCCAGTGCGACAGCGCGGCGCGCAGCCACACGCCGTCGATCATCGCCGCGATCATGGAGGCGAGGCTGTGCGCCTCATCGAGGGGCAGCAGGCGAGCGAGGGCGTGGCGGAGGTTCGACAACATCCGTCGCTGGTATGCCCTCTGCACGCGCTCGAGGCCCGGCTCATGCGGTACCTGTCCCCAGAACGCGAGCCATGCCCTTCCCGTGCGCTGGTCGAACTCCTCGGGCCCGAGGTTGGCGTCGATGATGGCCTGCACGCGTCCCCGCGGTGTCCCCGCGAGCCTGAAGCGCGCGCGTACCTGTTCGGCAATGCGCCGCGCGAGCGTGCGGAAGGTGGCCTCGAGCAGCCCGTCCTTGTCCCCGAAATAGTGGGCGACGAGGCCGGGGGAAACTCCGGCGCGGTGCGCGATCTGCGCCAGGGTGCTGCCCACGTAGCCGAGATCGGCCAGACTGTCGATGGTGACGTCGATCAGCTGCCTGCGCCGCTGGTCCTCGGGCTCTTCCCGGCCCGCCGTACCGTCATGTGCACCGTCTCGTCGGAGACTTGATTGCTTGTTCAATGTAGGGCTCCTGAACCGACTGACGGAAGTCCCGTAATGGCGCTGGCAGCGTGACTTCGTATCGAAAAACGCTTCAAAAGCGTTAGCTTATGAACTCTGGGGCCTTCCGGAGCCGGCATTAAACGCCCGTTCAAACATGACCGCAATGATGCGGCGACGCGCCATGCGCGTCAAGCCGTCTGCACCGAGCGCCGGGTGGCCAGGGTATCGCTGCGGGGGCCGGAGTGCGCCGCCTGCCCGGCACGGCGGCGCACCCCGGAGGCTCCGCGGATCAGAAGTCGTAGCCCCAGTTGATGCCGATCACCCGCGGCCTGAGCGGGGTCTGGGCGACGATGAACTGGTCGGTGCTGATGAAGGTGCTGGCGTGGGAATTGGCGAGATTGTCCCCGTACAGGTGCACGAACCAGCTGCCCTTCGATACCCCGAGCGAGGCCTCGTACGTCGTGTAGGAGGGGTTCTCGAAGCGCAGCCTCGCAGTGCTGACCGATCCGCCCTGCGCGATCGTCGGATTGGCGCCCGCCTGCGTGAAGGAATGGTCGGTGTGTGTGGCGCCGAACTCTATGGAGGGGAAGTAACCGTTGATTGGCTTGAACTGATAGCGCACCCGCAGATTGAACTCCATCGGCGGGGAATCGGCGGTCGGGGAACCGATCGGGCCGAAGGGGTTGGTGATCGGGGCGCAGTTTGCGCCCGAGGTCGAGCAGAGCTCCGTGATCGGCTTGCCGTAGTTGACGCTCGCCGGGTTGTTGTCGAGCAGCGCCGGAGAGTTCACCTGCTCGCTGCGGTTCCAGGAGGCGGCCCCCTGGAGCGTGAGGCCCGGCATGAGCCGCGCGATGAACGAGGTCTCGATCCCCTTGACCACGAAGTTCTGGCCGTTGGTGTCGTAGAAGATGTTGCCGACCAGCCCCGGGTCGAAGAACTCCACCTGCACGTCCTTCCAGTCCTCGCGATAGATCGCGCCGTTCCACTCCAGGTGGTGGTCGAGCAGCACCGTCTTCCAGCCGAGCTCGTTGTTGGTGAGCGTATCGGGATGATAGGACTTCGGCACCGCGTACTGATCGACTCCGTCCGGCCCCGGCGCGTGCAGCGCGCCGCCGTTCTGGTTGAAGCCGCCCGGCCGGTAGCCCTGCGAGAAGGTGTAATACACCATCACGCTCGGGGTGATGTGCCAGCTCAGGTTGGCGCGGCTGCGCCAGCCGCTTTCCGTGTCGCGCAGGTTCTGGGCGTTGAGGTTGTACGAGTAGGTGGGATTGGCGCAGCCGCCCGCGGGCACACCGCCCTGGAAGCAGCCGAAGCTGCTGGTCACGCTGCCGACCGACAGGTTCTGGAAGCGGAAGTGGCGGGTGCCGGCGGTGAAGGTGAGCACGTGCGGGATCAGGTCGTAGCTCGCCGACAGGTAGAAGGCGAGCTGCTTCGCCTCGCGCATCGTGTCCTGGTAGAAGGAGCTGTTCGGCGTCTGAACCCCCGGATTCTGCACGGTGGTGCCCGGGATGGTGCCGATGGTGGCGAAGCAGCCCGAGTTTCCGGGGCTGCCCGCCGGAGCGTTGCTCGTGCAGCTCGGTACCGTGCGGTAGCGCCAGTCCGTCTGGTCCCAGAGCTTCAGGTCATCGTAATAGATGCCGACGATGCCGCGGGCACGCCAGGTGCTCGGCGTGCTCAGGCGGAACTCGTGCTGCATGTGGGTATTGCGCTCCGCGGAGTGCCAGGTGGCGCTCGGGGAGTAGCAGGTCGAGGTCAGGCTGCTGTTGTAGCCGGTACCCGGCCCATAGCACTGGTAGTAGTCCGCGTATACGCCGCGGGCGTAGTTGGTGTAATCGCCCGTCTGGTCGACGTTGCGATCGAGGTAGCCGCCGGTGTAGACCGCGCGCAGCGGGCCGATCCTGCCATGCACGGTCCAGGCGGTATCCTCGAACCTGTCCTTGTCGTAGGCGTTGTTGAACAGCGTCACCTCGAGGGGCGAGAGCGCGCGGCCGTCGGAGCTGGTCGGCTGATCGTAGAAGACGCCCTGGGAGTCCATGTTCTGGTAGGACTGCGTGATGAGCGCATCCCAATCGTCGTTGAACTTGTACAGAGCTTCGACGCGGATGCCCTGGTAGGTGACCGGGTTGATGGCGCGACCGGCGATCGCGTAGTTGTTGATCGTGGGGCTGCCCGGAGGGACGCAATAGCCGTTGTTCGCCCCGCCATCGGGGCACTGGCCGTTGACGGCCGGATAATTGGCGTAATGGATGCCGATGTCGGTATCCCTGCGGGAGAATGTCGCGGGCACGTTGTTGATGTAGCCGCCGCGACGGTCGTCGTAGATCACCCCGCGTACGGCGAACTTGCCGGCAATCAGCGGCAGGTTGAGCACGGCGGAAGCGCTGGTGTTCGGATCGCCGTGGGCGGTGATGCCGTAGCCCGCCCTGACGTTGCCCTCGGTCCGATCGAGATTCGGCTTGTTGGTGATGTAGCGGATCACGCCGGCCTCGGCGCCCGCGCCGAACAGAGTGCCCTGCGGCCCCTCCAGTACCTCGATGCGGTTGATGTCGGCGGCGTAGACGTCGAGATTGCGGCCCGGGAGCTGCGCGGACTGGTCATCGAGATAGACCGCCACGTTCGGCCAGAGTCCGGTCGAGCCGCTTCCCTGGCTCGCCTGCGAGCCGGCCGACAGGCCGCGCATGAAGACTTCGCTCTGGCCCGGGCCGTTGTTGGCGACGGTGACGTTCGGCAGGAATTTGATGTAGTCGTCGAACGTCGAGATATTGAGGCGCGACAGCGTGCGCGAGGTGAGCGCCTGCATCGTGATCGGCACGTCCTGTATGTTCTGCCTGCGACGCTGGGCGGTGACGACGACCTCCGTCAGGGCGCCGAGATCCGTGTTTGCGGCGGCGGGTGCGGCGGTGGCGGAGCTCGGCGCCGTGGGCGTCGTGCCAGTTGCGGCCTGGGGCGCGGGGGTGGCGGCGAATGCCCCGAGGGATGCTCCGCTCAGGATGGCGGCCACCGCAAAAGACACCTTCGACTTCATCGCGCGAACCCTCCAATGTATTTATGTTTCCGGCCGCATCGAGCGGTGCTCGGGCCATCGCATCGCATCGGCGCGGACATGCCGAATGGTAATGGCACTATAAGGTCCGATTAGATCCGAGGCGCGCGCCACGGGATTGAACGGATGCGTCAATCGGATGTTACGCAACCGCCTTTGCGCGTTTCGAACAAACAGTGTTGCGAACGAGTGTTGGAACATGCGGCGAAACCGAATCCTGCGCAGGCAGCGCAACGGCTCCTGCGCCAGGTGAGGAGCGGGCCGGACGTGGAGCTCGATGTGAGTGGCCGGGCGTTGGCCGCGTTATTCGAATACCCGCGCGTGGGCCACATCGGCTCCTGCCTCGTGGGGCTGCAGCCGGTGGCGTGAGGGGGAGAAGCCGTAGACGTCCTTGAACTGCCTGGAGAAGTGCGCGCAGTCCGCGAAACCTGCCTCGATGGCGATCTCCGTGACGGAGCGATCCGTGTTCTCGATCAGCCAGTTCGCGTAGCGCATGCGCAGCTGACGGTAGAGCGAGGCCGGCCCGAGCCCGAGCTGCTCGCGACAGAGCCGCTCGAGCTGCCTCACCGACACGCCGAGCTCTTCGGCGATCACGGCGATGGCGATCGGGCGTGTCAGGTTCTGCTCCATGAGGAGCAGGGCCCGGCGCACGCGCGGTTCGGAGACGCTCTCGGACATCGGCGGGTGCGGCTGCGCGTCGTTGCCCTCGCGCGGCCCGTCGAACAGCAGCACCTGGCTCGCCTTGTAGGCGGTCGCCCGTCCGAGGTGGCGCTCGATCAGGTGCGAGGCGAGCGCCGCGGCTCCGGCGCCGCCGGCGCAGGTGATGCGCGGTCCGTCCACGAGGAACTGCCTGTCGGCCATCACTTCGTGATCGGGAAAGGCTTCGCGAAAATCCTGATAGTGATACCAGCTGACGCAGGAGCGGCGGCCCTTCATCAGACCCGCCCGGCACAGCACGAAGCTGCCGGTGCAGATGCCGATGAGCGGAGTGCGGCTTGCGCCGACCTCGCGCAGGTAGCGGACCGTGTGCTCATCCACCTGGGGGCCCGCGTGGAGGATCCCGCCGACCACCACCACATAATCGAGCGTGTCGGGCGACAACAGATTGCTGGTCGGTTGCAGCGCGACCCCGCAGCTCGCGCTGATCGGCTCATGACGTGCCGACATGATGGACCACTGCACGCGCAGCGGTCGGCTGCGGTCGCCGTCGTCGGCCGCGAGGCGCAGGTGATCGACGAATACGGCGAAGGCCGACAAGGTGAAGTGCTCGGCGAGGACGATGCCGACGCGCAGCGATGGGCGCTGCAGCCCCTCCGGTAACGCCTTACGAGGTCCGCATGGCTGGAGCATTGAACGGTCACTCAAAGTTTTTGGGCTGCACGCCTACGTATATTCCACAATGCGCGAAGGGATGCAAGACCCCCGAGCTAGGAATTAAAAATATTCCCAAAAACAATGCACTACGTGAAATTCGCTCAGCCAGGTGGTTCCGGGCTGCGATTGATTGAATATTTAGGAAGGTACGTTGCCCGCCGCCATCGATTGGTCCGGCGTATGCATGGCCGCGGTGGGAGAGCGGCGCTCCCGGCTGGGGGGGTGACCAAAGAGCGCCCGGTAGGAGCGGCTGAAATGGCAGGGAGAGCGGAATCCGCAGGCCACGGTGATGTCCATGACGGGCATCGCGGTCTGCTGCAGGAGCTCGCGGGCACGGCGCAGGCGCACCGTGGCGTAGTACTGAGCCGGGGTGATGCCGAGGTTGCGCCGGAAAAGGCGCTGCAGCTGGCGTTGCGACACTTCGGTCAATTGGGCGAGCTCTTCGAGCGAGAGGGGCTCCTCGATATTGGCCTCCATCAGCTGCGCGGCCTGGGCGATCGAGGGGTGGCTGCCGCCGAGGCGCGCCGCGAGCGGAATGTGCTGGCGGTCCTTGCTGTCGCGGATGCGCGAGACGATGAACTCCTCGGAGATGCCGGCCGCCAGGGTGCGCCCGATGCGAGGGGTGATCATGTGCAGCAGCAGGTCGAGCGGGGCGATGCCGCCCGTGCAGGTCAGCCGGTCGCGGTCGATCACGAACAGATCCGGCGTGAACACGACGTGCGGGAAGGTCTCGCGCAGCGCCCACAGGTTCTCCCAGTGGATGGCGCACCGGTAGCCCTCGAGCAGTCCCGCCTTGGCGAGCGCGTATGCCCCCGTGCACAGCGCTCCGAGAGGCACGCGCCGCTGCGCCAGGCGGCGCAGCAGCCGGATGAGCTCATCGTCCACGGAGTGCGCGACGTCGACCCCGCTGCACACGAACAGGACGTCCGGGAGCGCGGCTTCCTCGATCCGCCGCGTCGGGGTGAGGGAGAGGCCATTGCTCGCGGCAACGGGTTGCCCGTCGAGCGAGTAGATCGACCACCGGTACAGCTCGCGCCCCGCCAGATAATTGGCCATGCGCAGCGGCTCGACCGCGTTGGTGAAGGCGATCATGGAAAAACGCCGCAGCGTGAGAAAACCGAAGTGGCTGAACGAGGCGGGGTCGGGGCGCACGGAATGTTTCCTCAACATGTTCGATGACAGTACGCCGCGGCCGGCATGGCGTCCAGCGGCGCGGGATCGCGCCGCGAGCTGCTGCTAGGCCGTATGCGTGGCACGGTCCTTGAAGACGGTGTTCGGGTTGACGTGGCGGACGAATTCCGCGACGTACTCGTCGGCGGGAGACTCGACGATCTGCCTCGGGGTGCCGGTCTGCACGATGCGCCCGCCCTCGAGGATCGAGATGCGGTCGCCGATCTTGAGGGCCTCGTCGAGGTCGTGGCTGACGAACAGAATGGTCTTGTGCAGCCGCTCCTGCAGCGCGAGCAGCTCGTCCTGGAGCTTTCTGCGGATGAGCGGATCGAGCGCGGAGAACGGCTCGTCCATCAGTAGAATCTCGGCGTTGGTGGCAAAGGCGCGCGCCAGCCCGACGCGCTGCTGCATGCCGCCGGAGAGCTCGCTGCAATGTCGGTCCGCCCACTGGGCGAGCCCGACGAGCTCAAGCTGCTCATCGACGATGCGGCGGCGGCTTTCGGCCGGCTCACCGCGCAATTCCAGCCCGAAGCCGACGTTCTCGCGCACCGTGCGCCAGGGCAGAAGGGCGAACTGTTGGAACACCATGGCGATGCGGAGCCGGCGCACCCGGCGCAGCGTCGTGGCATCACAGCGGGCGATGTCGACGATAGTCTCGCCATCGCGCACCAACACCTCGCCGCGCGTGATGCGGTTAAGGCCGTTGGCCGCGCGCAGCAGCGTCGATTTTCCCGAGCCCGAGAGCCCCATCAGCACCGAGATCTGTCCCCGCTCGATGGTGAGATTGGCGTGATTGACCCCGACGATGACTCCGGTGCGCTCGGCGATTTCGCTGCGCGAACCACCCGAATCGAGCGCGGCGAGCGCGCCTCGCACTGCAGCGCTCGCACGGCGGCGGGCCGAGCCCGGGGGAGGGAACAGGATGTCGACGTTACGAAACTCGAGTGCGCTCACGGTATGCTCCGCATGGTGGCGGGGCGTATCGTGAAGCGATTGCCCGCGGTGTTCTGCGCGGCCGGTGGTGGCGCCGCGTCGAACTCGGCCGGGCACGGCCCGGCGCTCATTGGCCTCCTTCCTGTATTCGCTCTCCAGCCACCCCGGCTCGGTAGCCGCTCTCGGCACCTTCACCGGCGGATGTCTCATCCGTCATCATTTGCGCAGGTTCGGCCGTACTCAGGGTGTGAGAGGCCAGGGTGCCGATGTGATGACGGCCTTTGACGGCGTACCACCAAAGGCCCGCTCCGAGAATCACGCTGATGTAGACGAAGGCTCCCCAGGTGTTGTACCAGGGGGCGCCGTATACGGCCACGCGCGGCCAAGCCAGGTTGAGAGCCATGCCCGCGCCCCACAGCACCGCGACGATGTTGACGAGCATTCCCCACCGGCCCATCGTGAAGTAGCCGCCCGCCGCGAGATCCGCGGGCGGCCATTGGCCAGCGAGGCGCTTGCTCAGCAGGGGCACCGTCACCAGCAGGTAGGACAGGTAGATCATGATGACCGCGATCGAGGTCAGCACCGTGAAGATCTTCGGCTGCCCGATGTTCAGCACCAGGATGAGCTCTGCGATCACGCCGATCACGATCGCGGGAACGATGGGCGTCTGCGTCTGGGAATTCACCGACGCCAGCTTCTCCCCGAACGGCAGCGCATTGTCGCGGGCCATCGCAAAGGTCAGGCGGATCGCCGCGGTATGCACCGCCAGCGAGCACACCGTCACCGCGACCACGATGCACACGAGGAAGACCTTCCCGAGCGGACCCCACATGACCTGCTCGATGATGTACTGCAGGCCGCCGCCGCCGGTGCCGATCTGTGGATCATGAAGATTGGGCGCCGCCAGAATCGCGAACACCAGGATGGAGCCGCCGATCACGAATGAGGCGAGGATGGCCCGTAGAATCGCCTGCGGGGCGGTGCGCCGCGGCTCGAGCGTTTCCTCGCCGAGGGAGCTGGCGGTATCGAAGCCGTACATGACGTACCCGGAGGCGAGCGAGGCGACCAGAAAGTCGCTCAAATACCCCCAGCTCTTGCCGGCACCGTAGCCGTTGGTGGAGAAGAAGACTTCGGGGCCGCGCTTGATGTGAACCGCCAGCAGGATCGCGATCAGACAGGCGGCGATCAGCTCGATGAAGACTCCGGCGCTGTTGATCATGGCCATCAGCCGAACGCCGAGCGCATTGACCACCGTCGTGAACACGATGAGGACCGTGCCGAGGATCACCGCGTTCGTTGCGAAATCGTAGGGCCCGCTGCCATTGCCGATGATCTGGAACCCGCTCCACAGTCGCGGCAGGTTGAGCTGCAGTGCGAGCACCACGGCGGAGAGCGTGACGATGGAAGCGGTGAGCATGAGCCACCCCGAAGACCACCCCACGATGCGGCTGCCCAGGATCTTCGACCAGTTGTACACCGAGCCGGCGATCGGGTACTTGGCCGCAAGCTCCATGAAGCACAGAGCGACGGCCAGCTGTCCGACCAGCACCATCGGCCAGGACCAGAGGTACGCCGGTCCGGCGGTGCCGAAGCCGAAGTAGAAGAGCTGGAAGGTGCCGGTCAGTATCGAGATATAACTGACGCCGGCGGCAAAGCTCCCGAACGACCCGATGCTGCGGGCCAGCGATTCCTTGTAGCCGAAGTGCTCCATGCCGCTGTCGGCGCCGTGCGTGGAGCCGGATTTAGAATGAGCGTTCAAAGTGGCCTCTCGGGGATCGGTCGCTCGCCAATCATGCGGATGGGGGTTGGCGCCTTACGAGCACGAGGTCGCCGGTGCACTTGAATAATTGCGACAACTCTTTACAGCAGGCGGCGCACGTCGGTCGCCACGGCGCCGGCGCGGGCGCCGGTCTGCACGAGCAGCCGCGCCCGACCGCGGCCATCGAACACGAAGACCGCGCTGCTGTGGTCGACCTCGTAGTTGCCGTTGCGGTCCGGCTTCTCGTAATGATAGGAGACCCGATAGCGCTTGATCATGGAGGTCAGCTGCGAGGGCGTGCCGCGCAGCCCTACGAATTGCGGCCCGAAGTCGCTTACGTAGTTTTTCAATACCGCGGTGGTGTCCCGCCGCGGATCGACCGTCACGAACAGCACGCGCACGCGGGAGGCGCCGGCCCCCAGCCTGCTCAGCGCGTCGGCAAGGGTCGTGAGCGTGGTCGGACAGGCATCGGGGCAGTGCGTGTAGCCGAAATAGAGCATCACGACCTCGCCTCGATAGTCTCCTGCGTTCACCTCCCGTCCCGCCTGGTTGGTCAGGTTGAAGTGAAGCGGCGCCACGAGTCCGGTCACGTCCGTCACATCCGGCTGCAGCGGGTGCCGAGCGCAGCCGCTCAGCAGCAGAGCGCTCATGAGTGCGATGGCCCATGCGAAGGCGGTGTGCCTGATGGGGGAGCTCACGCGGCCGCCCCGGCCGATGCGTGCGCCGCCCCGGCACGGGCTCTGCCGCCCTCGGGCGACGGTCCGTGCCGCTGCGTGCGATTCGACCGGCCTTCGTGAAGGATGTGATGCAGCACGACGAGCACTCCGACCACCGACATCATGGCCGCGGGGATCCAGGTGAGCAGTCCCCCGATCTGCTGGTCGAGCAGGGGGCTGATCGCCCAGGCGCGCCCGCACACGGCGTAGATGCTGTAGATCGGCCAGGGGACGAGGGCGATATAGGCGCCGATCACGATCTGAGGCACGGCGACGGCGCCGAGGATGACGAACCGCATGCCATAGCCGATCGCGGCCCGTCCCTGCGCCTCGCGCGGGGCGAGCATGAGCCACCAGAAGAGGATCCCATCGACGAGCATGCTCCAGTTCATCAGCATGTAGCGCCGGGTATCGAGCATGGCCGTGAAGTGAATCGAGGGAATCAGCCAGAAATAGATGAGGCCGACGAACAGGATCGGGGCAATGACGGGATGCTGAAGGGCGCGCCAGAGCAACTCGACGACCGTGCCTACCGAGGGCCGGCGCAGAACGCGGCGTACGCCCTCCGGGAGCCCTGCCCGCAGCGCCGGCACGGGGGCCGAGAGCACGAGCAACACCGGTCCGATGTGATGCAGGATCAGGTGCTGGAGGCGGTGGATCCAGAACATGTGCTGCGCGAGGAAGTCGTAATGGGTCTGCAGCACGGCGTAGTTGAGGGCAACGCCAAGGAAAAACACGAGGGGTCGCCAGAACCCCGGAGCGCTACCGGAACGCCGCAGGACTACGAGGCCACGCACGTACAACGCGACCGTCAGCGCGCAGACGGCGAGCACTGTAGGAGAGAACTGCCAAGGCAGGAGATAGGACAGGTATCTCAACTCACCCCCGGCGCGCGATGTGCAGCGCGGTTCGTGGCCGGGGATAGGGTACCAGACCTGCGGGGGATTGCACCGGTGGCCGGCAGCGCCTGAGGTTCCCCTGCGCCGAGCCTTATCCGACCTTGCGATTGCGTGGGGGCGCAGGGGATGAGGGGGTTTTCGCCGCATGGCCCGGCATCAGCGTTGCGGTGACGCGATTTCTGCCGGCATTCTTGCTGCGGTAGAGTGCGGCGTCCGCAACGCGCAGCATGTGGTCGGCGGTCCTGCGCTCCGAGAGCGGGACGCGGAGGATGCTGCACAGCCCGAAGCTCGCCGTGACGTTGAGATTGCACGCCTGGGCCTTGAATTCCTTGTCGGCCACGCGCGCGCGCAGGCGACGCGCCACATCGAGCGCCTGCTCGTAGGCGGTCTCGGGCAGCACCACCGCGAACTCCTCGCCGCCGATGCGCGCCACCCAGTCGACGCCCCGTCGCAGTGATTCCTGCAGCCGCATGGCGAACTGCTTGAGGATCTCGTCCCCGCCGACGTGGCCGAGCGTATCGTTGACGTTCTTGAAGAAGTCGATGTCACAGAGAATCAGCGACAGCGGTCTGCCGTAGCGCGCGGCGCGCTCGACCTCCCGGGGGAAGTGCTTGCTGAAGAAGCGGCGGCTGGCGATGCGGGTCAGGTCGTCGGTGGTCGAGAGCTTGCGATTCTCTATCAGCGTGATCCGCAAGACCTCCTCGAGTTCGGCGATGCGCCGCGCCGTGCCGATGCGCGCACGTAGCTCACGTTCCTCGGCCCGGCGCCCGACGCAATCGTTGGCGCCGGCCATCAGGCCGGCGTCCCGCTCGGCCGATTCATCGAGCTGGGGGATATAAAGAATGTGTGGATGACGGGGGAGCTCGCAGCTGCGGATCCTGCGAATGAGCTCCAGGCTGTCCGATACCACGATGGGGCGGAAGTCCCCCTCCAGGCTCGCGAGCGCCTCGTGCTCGTCGGCCACCGTGGCGAGCTCGAGCATGTCCTCGCAGATGAGCCGCTCGAATGTGCTACGGATGCCAGCGTCCCAGACGGCGAGCAGCGCGCGCGGGGGCGGCAGCACGCGCAGCATGACGGCTACGGTCGCCGTCGTGTCCTGGTCGGTCACTGTCTCGTGAATCCGACGTTCCAGTAGCCTCCGGATTAGGGTGGTTTGTCCACCATTGCGCATCGACCGATTTCCCCTCGCCATGTGAGCCGGCGTGGATGCGATCGCGTGCCAAAGAAGTGCGTCCTTGCCTCGGCGGGGCGAAGGCATCCAGCACAGGCGTGGCAGCACTCTACGGCCGACGGGGTGCCGCCTGCGTGATGAATTGCGCATTCCACAGAATCCGTCACGCGGTTACCATAATATTTGCGGATACTTGTGCCGCCCTCCTCATTCCCTTCCCCGCCCGAGGCCATGGACCCACCCGCCATTACCCGCCGCCGACGCCCCTTTCTCGCCCCCGTCTGGCTGATCCTGCTCGCGGGCCTGGTGGTGGTGGGCCTCGCCCTGGCGCTGTGGAAGTCGGCCACCAATACGGTCATAGTCATCGTGCCCGCTGCGGAGGGGGCGCTCGGCTCGATCGACAATCCGCCCCTCTCGGCCGTCGGCGGGCAGCAGGCGCAGCAGCTCGCTCAGCGCTTCTCCGGAGCGTCGGGCCCGGAGGGTCTCGATGCGATCTTCGTCAGCCGAACCCGCCGGGCCGAGCAGACCGCCTCGCCGCTCGCGCAGTTGCTTGGCCTCCAACCGCTCGTTCTCGCAAGCAGCGAGGGCAATGCCATGGCCTCCGAGATCATGAGCCGGCACGGGGCCGGTGCGGTGCTCGTGGTGTGCGACCGGGCGGACATCGCGGCGCTCGTCGAGGCCTTGAGCGGGCTCGTGATCAGTGCACCGACTCCCCGCGATCTCTACATCGTTACCGTCCCTCGGTACGGTCCCGCAAAAGTGCTGCGGATGACGAACTGATCACGCGCTGCCAACGGCGCGATTCACGAACGCCGCATGCAACCCGATGCGCAAATCCGACACCACGCGGTCGCGGATGGTGCGCTTTGTATCGATCAGGAAGGTGGCGCGGCGCACGCCCAGATGCAGAGGGCCCTCCACCTGGTACATCCGAGATACGCACCGGTCGATGTCCGACAGCAATGGGAAGGGCAGGTGGTACTTGTCCTGGAAGGCGTGGTGGCTCTCGGGGCTCTGGGGGCTGACTCCGGCCAGCTCGAACCCGGCCTCGGCGATGGATCGATGCAAGTCGCGGAACCAGCAGGCCTCGCGGGTGCAGCCGGGCGTGAAGTCGGCGGGGTAAAAGTAGAGGATGAGCGGTCCGTGGCTCAGCAATCCGCTCAGCGAGACGGGCTCACCGTCCGCATCCGGTAAAGTGAATTCCGGTGCGCGCGTGCCGATGGCTAGCATGGGCCTTGCCCGGGATGGCCTTGGCTTTGGAGAGTATCGCATATAGAATCGCCGGCCTCGTGTGGGGCGGTAGCTCAGCTGGGAGAGCGTCGCGTTCGCAATGCGAAGGTCGAGGGTTCGATCCCCTTCCGCTCCACCATCCATCCCTCCACACCCGTCCGGCGGCGTCCACTCGCGGCCGGAGGCTTGTAAAAAATCTAATAACATCAATGACTTAGAGTCTATCCGAGTCTAGACGGGTCGATTCGGGTGCACGGCCAGGACGGCCCTTGATTGGGGTATCTTTTGGGGTACCATGCGACTCAGCCTGGCCGGTACCCCAGTCATGAGCCTGAGCGAAGTCGCCATCCGCGCCGCCAAGCCGAGGGACAGACAGTACAAGGTGTACGACGAGAAGGGCCTCTACCTTTTGGTGAAGCCCAGCGGGGGACGGCTGTGGCGCTTCAAGTACGTTCACGGCGGAACCGAGAAACTCCTCTCGCTAGGCGCCTATCCGGACGTCCCCCTCAAGCTTGCCCGTGAGCGACGGGACGAGGCGCGTAAGCAGGTCGCGGCGCACGTCAATCCGAGTGCCCAGCGGCATGCGGAAAAGTCCGCTCGAGCGAACACCTTATCCGCCGTCGCCGACGAGTGGCTCGAGACCAAGCGGAATTCCCTGACGGAGAGCACCTGGAACCGGGATCGCGACCAGC
>DAIDHH010000109.1 GCA_027452045.1 Gammaproteobacteria bacterium | reverse complement strand
GCCAACGGCATTCTCGGCGTCGGTCCCTTCGTTCATGACTGCGGCTCGGGCTGCGCCACCGGATCCTCGGCTGCGAGCAACGGTGTCTATTACAGCTGCCCCGCCGGCAACAGCTGCGTGGGAAGCGCAGTCGACACCACGCAACAGACCACCAACCCCGTGGCCGACTTCCAGGCCGACAACAACGGCGTGATCATCGAGCTGCCCTCCGTCCCGTCCACGGGCGCCGCCACCGTCACGGGCTCACTCGTGTTCGGCATCGATACGCAAAGCGACAATGCCCTGAACGCGCAGAACGTGCTCTACGCCAACAGCAATGGCGATGTGACCACCCAGTTCAACGGCCAGTCGCTCCCCTATTCGCTGTTCGACACCGGCTCGAATGCCTATTACTTCAATGACTCCTCGATCCCGCAGTGCACGAGCAGCAGCCTGAGCGGCTGGTTCTGCCCGCCCGCCCCGATCCAGCTCACCGCCACCAACTACGCGGTGAACTCGAGCGGGGTCGAGACCGGTGCGAGCTCGACCGTGACCGTCGACGTCGGAAATGCCAATTCGCTCTTCGGCAATGGCGATACGGCCTATGACAACATCGCCGCGAGCAGCGGCAACCAGTCCGCCTTCTGCCCCAACAGCACGAGCAACTGCTCGTTCGACTTCGGCCTGCCGTTCTTCTTCGGGCGCAACGTCTACGTCGCCATCTCGGGAGCGAACACCTCGGCCGGCCTCGGGCCCTTCTACGCCTACTGATCGGCCCCCGATGGCCGGCACCGCCGCGTAGCGCCGGCCCCACCGGGCCAGGGGGCAGGCCACCCCCCGCGCGCTTCCCGATCATTCCCCGAGGGGGCTCAAGCTTTCACGGCCCGCGCCGCTACAGGGTTCGACACGCGCGCGTTCAGGGGGGTCGGTGCGAAGACTCGCAGTTCTCTCGTGCGCCCTGACGCTTGCCCTTACCGGCTGCGGGGGCGGCGGGTCGCCGGGTTCCGGCGCCACAGTGTTCCCTGCCAGCACCAGCGTTCACACCCTGGCCGCGGCCGCCAACGTCATCCCGGTGACCGTCAATGGCGGCCCGGGTGGCCGATGGGTCGATATGCCCTATGTGAGCGTCACGGTGTGCATTCCGGGCAGCGCGGCCGGCTGCCAGACCTTCAACGACATCGAGCTCGACACCGGTTCGTATGGCCTCAGGCTTCTCGCGGACGCCCGAGACACCTCGGGCAATGCGTTCACTCTCGCCCTGCCGCAGGAAACCGCCACCGGGGGCGCTGCTGTCGTCGAATGCACGCAGTTCACGGACGGCTACAGCTGGGGCCCGGTCAAGACCGCCGACGTGCATATCGGCGGAGAATCCGCGAGCGCCATTCCCATTCAGGTGATCGGGGATCCGGCCTATGGCACCGTGCCGAGCGCGTGCGCGAGCACCGGCAAATCCGAGGACACCGTGGCGAGCTTCGGCGCGAATGGCCTCCTCGGGGTCGGTCCCCTCGTGCACGATTGTGGCCCCGGCTGCCTGAGCAATGCCGGCAATGGGCGCTACTACGTCTGCCCGGCGAGCGGCTGCACGCAGTCGACCGCGAGCCTCGACGCCCAGGTCCGCAACCCGGTGGTCGATTTCCAGACCGACGATAACGGGGTGATCGTCGAGCTGCCCGCGGTCCCCGCGGCAGGAGCGAGCACTGTCGCCGGCTCACTCGTGTTCGGCATCGACACGCAAGGCAACAATACGATGACCGGGGCCGCGGTGCTCCCCGCCGACCCCTCGACCGGTGACATCACGACCACTTTCAACGGCACGGTGCTGCCGGAGTCGTACTTCGACACCGGCTCCAACGCCTACTTTTTCTCCGACGGCGCGATCCCCACCTGCTCCGCCGGCTCCATCGCCCCCGGCTTCTTCTGCCCTGCCTCGCCCCTCACGCTCACCCTCACCAATGCCGGCCAGAACGGGTTGCCCTCGAGCGTCACGATCGGCGTGAGCAGCGCCGTAGCGCTGCTCGAGGCCAATCCCGGATACACCGCCTTCAATGACCTCGGCGTCTCGGGCTCGAATCAAGGCTCCTTCGACTTCGGTCTGCCGTTCTTCCTCGGGCGCAACGTGTTCGTGGCGATCGCCGGCGCGAACACCTCGGCCGGCCTCGGGCCATACTTCGCGTATTGATCACTCTCCCGCCGATACGGTCGGGAGCCCTGCGCGACGCAAGGCCTGATTGAGCTTGCGCAGCTGCGCCACGCGCGCACTCCACTGACCCTCCAGCCCCTCCAGCGACTTCACCGACGCCGCGAGCGCCGCCTGCTGCGCCGCGGTGGGCGCCATGTCCGCCGATTCCGCATCGGCCTCCAGGGCGCTGAGCTGCGCGTTGAGGGATCCGAGGCTCTTCGAGCCCTGATCGCCGGTGGCGGCGCTCAGACGCTCGATGCGGGGCAACAGGCTCTGCGAGCCCGGGCCTGCCTTGATGCCCACCGCGAGCTTCTTCAGGGCGAGGTGTGCCAGCTTCTCGGCGTCATGGAGTCTCTTGACGCGCGCCAGGCTCGAATCCGCGCTCTGGCTGAACGCGAGAAGGGAGCGCAGGTCTGCGCTGCTGACATGCACCCGCGGATCGAGTTTCACCACCAGGGGCGCCGCGTAGCTGCGCCCGTCGACCGTCATCACCAAGCGGTAAATCCCCGGCAACACGAAGGGCCCGTCGACGGCGGTCGGGGTGTCCTCGCCGAACACCGCGGCCATGCCGTACTCGTACGAGAGCGCCTCGGGCCGCTCGTATCGCAGGTTCCACACGAAGCGATGCATGCCGGGCGAGGCGGACAGCCGCTCGGCGGGCTTGAGCCAGTCGCGGGTGAAATACCGGTCCGCATGGATGTGCTGCGGCTTCTGGTCGGAGGAGAAGCTGCGCACGAGCCGCCCCCTGGCATCGTAGATGGCGAGGGTGAGCGGACCATGGGTGCCCGCGCCCAGCCAGTAATCGACCAGCGCCCCGGCCGGGGGATTCTGTCCCTGCGGAGTGCCGGGCGGGAGCGGTGTGTCGCGGTTGTTGTTCGGATGCACCCTGTAGGCCACCTCCGGCGCGAACAGGTGCGCCGGGGCGGCGAGCACCGCCGCGGACAGCTGGCGCAGCGGCGTCACGTCATCCAACACCCAGATCGCCCGCCCCACCGTTGAGGCGATGAGATCGTTGTCGTGGACCAGCAGGTCCGACACCCGCACATTGGGCAGGTTGCGCGAGAGCGACTGCCAGTGCCTCCCATCGTCGAAGGACACGAACACCCCGCGGATCGTTCCCGCGTAGAGGAGGCCCTGGCGCAAGGGGTCGGATTCGACGGCCGTGACGGGCTCACCGGGCGGCAGTCCGGTGTCGATCTCCCGCCAGGTGCGCCCGTAGTCATGGGTCCGCAACACGTGCGGCCGAAAGTCGCTGCGACGCTGGTCGTCCACCGCAGCGTAGGCTGTCGCCGGATCGAGGCTGGAAGCGGAAATCGCGCTCACCTTTTCCCACGGGGCGAGCGTCGGCGGGGTGACGTTGCGCCACTGCGCACCGCCATCGCGGGTGAGCTGGATGAGACCGCTGTCCGTGCCCACCCAGATCTCGCCCGCGTTCACGGGCGAGGGCGCGATGGTGCTGATCACGCCAAACCCGCACTTGCGCGCGAGCGCTCCGGTGGCGGCCTTGCTGCACCCCGGCGTGCCCGCGACCGCTCCGGTGAGGTCAGGGGAGATGATCCGCCAGGTCTTGCCGAGGTTGCGCGAGCGGAACAGCAGCTGCGCCCCAAGGAGCAGCGCATGGGGCTTCGTCGGGGTGAACACGAGCGGTGTCACCCAACCATAGCGATACTTCACCTTGAGGGGATCCGCGCCGTAGCTGTTCACCGGATAGGGTGAGACATTGGCCACCTGCCCGGTGTGCGCATCCCAGCGCGACACCCGGCCCCCCAACCCGCTGCCGAACACGAGGTTCGCATCATCGGGATCGGGCACCATGTAGTCGCGCTCATCGCCGCCCACCGGATGCCAGTCGCGGTACGTGAGCGAGCCGTAGTCGCTGCGGCTCGCCGCCCCGACCGTGCCGCTGTCCTGCTGTCCGCTGTAGATCCAGTACGGGAATCGGTTGTCCACGGCGAGGTGGTAGAACTGGCCCGTGGGCTGGTTGTACCAGCTGCTCCAGGACCGCCCATTGTCAACGGTCACCACCGCGCCCTGGTCGGAGGCGGTGATCCAGTGATCCGGATGCAGCGGGTTGATCCACAGGAAGTGGTAATCGTCCCCGCCCGGGGCGCCCTTGATGATGTGCCAGGTGCGTCCCCCGTCGGTGGAGCACCGGATCGACTGCCCCGCCGAGTACACGGTGTCGGGGTTGCGCGGATCGGCGGTCAGGCGGGCGAAATACCAGTTGCCGAACACATCCTCGTCATCGTTCACTCGCTTCCAGTGATCGCCGCCGTCATCGGAGCGCCACACGCCGCCCTGGGTGGCCGAGTCCACCGCGGCGTAAATGCGCGCCCCCTCGGCCGTATGGGTGACGGCAAGCCCGATGCGGCCGAGCGGACCCTGGGGCCAGCCACCACCGCTCAGGCGCTTCCAATGCTTGCCGCCGTCGCTCGAGCGATAGATCCCGCTGCCGCGACCGCCATGCGGCTCGAAGTAATCGAGCCAGGGCCAGTCGCGCATCTGCCAGGCGGCCGCATAGAGCAACTTGGGGTTGGCCGGGTCGGCGGCGAGATCGACGACGCCCGTGCGGTCATTGATGAAGAGGACGTGCGTCCAGGTCTTGCCCCCGTCGCTCGAGCGGTAAATGCCGCGCTGCGCGCTGCTGCCGTAGAGATGGCCCATCGCGGCCACCAGCACCACGTTGGCGTTGTGCGGATCCACCCAGATGCGTCCGATATAACGCGTTGAGCCGAGGCCGAGGGACTGCCACGTCTTGCCTCCGTCGGTCGACTTGAACACCCCGTGGCCGACTCCGATGTCATAGCGCGGCGCCACCTGGCCCGTACCCACGTAAAGGGTATCGGGGTCGGAGGGGGCAACGGCGATGGCGCCGATCGAGGGAGGGAGCGCATTGCCCACCGCATGCCAGGTCCTGCCGGCATCCACGGTCTTCCACACACCCCCGCCGGCTGTGCCGATGTAGTAGGTGTTGGGATGTTGAGGCACCCCGGCCGCCATGGTGGCCCAGCCGCCTCGGAAGGGTCCCACGAGGCGCCAGCTAAGGCCGGCGAGCGCCGTCTGCGGCAGCGCACCGCCCGAGGCGAGCGGGGCGACCGGGGGGGGAGCCTGCGCTGCCGGCTGAAGGGCCTGGGCCGGCGCGCCGGAGGAAGCGGCGGCGAGGCAAAGGAGCAGCAGGCTCGAGCCGGTGAGCCTAAGCGCCGGATGGCGCCCCGGTTCGCGGCGCACGGTAGCGGTCATGCGAGGACCCCCAAAAAAGGCGCACCATAGCGCATTCAGGCCGCCGGCGTCCCCGCCCGGCCCCAACGCCTCGGCAGGCTGCCCTTCGGGCGCGGCAGCGCGATTCTCGCGCATTCCGCCACCCGTCCCGCCGGCCCCCTCGACTTGCCCGCCCCCACCGCAGGCAGGCGGCACTCGCCCCTCAGGGTCGGCGCAGGAGGTCACGCAGCTTCAGGTAGGCCGCATTGGTCCAGCCGACGCCGATCACGTTCTGCGTGTGGCCGGCGCGAGACGACAACTCTCCCATCCGGGAGACTTGTGGCGGGCCCGGGCGGCGCTCACTCTAGCGCGCACTCGGCGCCGCCGCCGTCTCCCATTCGCAGCGAGGGATCCCATGGCCGACCTGACCGCATTCCCGATCACCCGCAAATGGCCCGCGCTGCACCCGGACCGGCTGCAGCTCTACTCCCTGCCGACTCCGAACGGCGTCAAGGTCTCGATCATGCTGGAGGAGACGGGTCTGCCCTACGAGGCGCACCGGGTGAGCTTCGATGCGCGCGAGCAGCTCTCGAGCGAATTTCTCTCCCTCAATCCCAACAACAAGATACCCGCGATCCTCGATCCCAACGGCCCCGGGGGCGCACCGCTCCCCCTGTTTGAATCCGGCGCCATCCTCATTTATCTCGCCGAGAAGACCGGCACGCTCCTGCCGCAGGATCCGCCCGCCCGCTATGCGACCCTGCAGTGGCTGATGTTCCAGATGGGCGGCATTGGACCGATGTTCGGCCAGGTCGGGTTCTTCCACAAGTTCGCGGGCAGGGAGTACGAGGACAAGCGTCCGCGCGAGCGCTATGTCGCCGAGTCGAGGCGCCTGCTCGGGGTGCTCGAGGGACAACTGAGGCGGCACGCCTGGGTGTGCGGCCCGCAGTACACCATCGCCGACATCGCGATCTTCCCCTGGGTACGCAACCTCATCGGCTACTACGAGGCGGGCGATCTCATCGGCATCGGAGACTTTCCACACGTCACGCGGGCGCTCGAGACCTTCGTGAGACGCCCCGCGGTGGCGAGGGGACTCGAGATCCCCGGTCCGGGCTGAGCGCTCTCCTGCCCGAGAGCGTCGCCGCGGAGCTCTTTTGCGACCGCGCACGGGGCGCGTCTTGCCGGTCCCGGGGGCGACCCGTAAAGTGGCGCCTCCCCGGACATCGACCTCCCCTCCCCAGTGATCGCATTGCTCGCCGCCCTCGGCCTCGGCCTCGATTGGCTCCTCGGCGAGCCGAACCGCTGGCATCCGCTCGCGCTCTTTGGAGCCTATGCGCGGCGCATCGAGGGACGTTTGCAGCCCCTGTCGGCCCATGGAGCGATCTCGGGACGCCTCTGGGGGAGCCTCGCCCTCGTTCTGGCCGTCACGCCCTGGGTGCTTCTCGCCGCTCTCCTCGCCCGGCTTAAGAGCCTGGGTCTCGCCTGGGACGTCGCGCTGCTCTACCTGGTGGTCGGACACCGCAGCCTCCACGATCATGCCCGCCGGGTGCACGATGCGCTCGCCCGGGAAGACCTTCCGGAGGCCCGCCGCAATGTCGCCATGATGGTGAGCCGGGACACCGGCGACATGGATCCTGCGCGGGTCAGCGCCGCGGCTGTCGAGTCGGTGCTGGAGAACGGCAATGACGCTGTGTTCGGCGCACTCTTCTGGTTCGTCGTGGCGGGCGCTCCCGGGGCGCTCGCCTTTCGCCTGATCAACACCCTGGATGCCATGTGGGGCTACCGCACCACGCGTTACCTGCACTTCGGTTGGGCGGCAGCGCGGCTCGATGACGCCATGAACTTCGTTCCAGCCCGGCTGACGGCTCTGACGTACGCCGCGATCGGCGGATGTCAGCGGGCGCTGCACTGCTGGCGCGTACAGGCTCCGCTCTGGGACAGCCCGAACGCCGGCCCCGTGATGGCCTCCGGAGCCGGCGCCCTCGGAATCCGCCTGGGCGGCGGCGCCTTCTACGGCGGCGAGTGGCACGAGCGCGCGGCGCTCGGGGAGGGGCGCCCGGCCGACCTCGGGGACATACCGCGTGCCCTGCGCTTGGTCAGTCGCTCGGTGCTGTTGTGGCTCGCGTTGATTGCACTCGGCAGCGCGACGCTCGCCGCCGCGCAGGCGCTCCGGCATGCTTGAGCACGGAGGAAGGCTGCGCCGCGCGAGTGCCGTGTACGGTATCGCGCTCGAGCGATGGCTCGATCTGTCGACGGGAATCAACCCCCGGCCCTGGACGGGCGAGCCCGCGCCGCTCACGCTCTGGCACCGCCTGCCGGAGGACGAGGACGGCCTCGCGCAGAGCGCACAGGAATACTACGGCGCCCCCGGCGTGCTGCCGACGGCGGGCTCCCAGGCCGCGATCCTGAACCTCCCGCGTCTGCGAGCCCCGTGCCGCGTCGGTGTACTGCATCCCGGCTATGCCGAGCACGGTGCGCGCTGGCGCGAGGCGGGCCACGAGGTCGTACCAGTGACTCCCGCCGAATGCCCGGGCGCGGCGGCCACGCTCGACGTACTGACACTCATCAACCCCAACAATCCGACCGGCCACCGCTTCACGCGCTGCGAGCTCCTGAAGTGGCACGAGGGGCTCGCCGCCCGCGGCGGCTGGCTCATCGTCGATGAGACCTTCGCCGACACCGACCCCGGGGAGAGCGTGGCGGGGGAGACCCATCGCGAGGGTCTGGTGGTCCTCAAATCGCTCGGCAAGTTCTTCGGTCTCGCCGGCGCCCGCGTGGGCTTCGTGCTCGCGGCCGCGCCGCTGCGCGAGGCGCTCGCCGAGCGGCTCGGTCCCTGGACGATCGCCGGCCCTTCGCGCGCGATCGCCGTGGGCGCGCTCAACGACAGGCCCTGGCAGAGCGAGACGCGCCGGCGGCTGCGCGCCGACGCCACGCGCCTCGCGGCCCTCATGAGCGCCGCGGGACTTGCGCCAACGGGCGGCTGCGAGTTGTTTCAATGGGTCGTCACGGCGCGCGCGGCGCGCATTCACGAACGCCTCGCCCGCGACGGCATTCTCTGCCGGCTGTTCGATGCGCCCGCGAGCCTGCGCTTCGGCCTGCCGGGAGCGGAGGAGGAATGGAGGCGGCTCGAGAGGGTGCTGCCCGAGGCCCTCGCGGAGGCGAGTCCGTGAGCGCGCGCACCCTGATGATCCAGGGCACGACCTCCGATGCCGGCAAGAGCACTCTGGTGGCGGGCCTGTGCCGCATCCTTCGCCGGCGCGGCGTGCGCGTCGCGCCCTTCAAGCCGCAGAACATGGCGCTCAACAGCGCCGTCGGGGCCGATGGAGGGGAACTCGGCCGCGCGCAGGCGTTGCAGGCGCAGGCCGCAGGAATCGCCCCCACCGTGGACCTGAACCCCGTGCTGCTCAAACCGAGCTCCGACCGGTGCGCGCAGGTGATCCTGCACGGCCGGCCCGTCGGCAACATGGATGCCGCCGAGTTCCACCGCTTCAAGCCGCGGGCCTTCGAGGCGGTGCTCTCCTCCTTCCGCAAGCTTCAAGGCGCCTACGATGTCATCCTCGTCGAGGGCGCCGGCTCGCCCGCGGAAATCAATCTCCGCGAGGGCGATATCGCCAACATGGGATTCGCCGAGGCGGTCGACTGCCCCGTGCTGCTGGTCGCCGACATCGAGCGCGGCGGGGTCTTCGCGCACATCGCCGGCACCCTCGCCTTGCTGAGCGACAGCGAGCGCGCCCGGGTGAGCGGATTTCTCATCAATCGCTTCCGCGGCGACCTGCGGCTCCTCGAGCCGGGCATCGAGTGGCTCACCCGCCATACCGGCAAGCCCTCCTTTGGCGTTTTGCCCTATCTCAGCGACCTGAGGCTCGACGCCGAGGACAGCCTGAGCCGTCAGGCGGGTGATACCGGTGACGCCTCCCCCGCCGGGCCGAGATTGCGTGTGCTCGTGCCGCTCATACCCAAGATCAGCAACCACACCGACTTCGAGCCCCTCGTCGCGCACCCGCAGATCGAGCTGTGTTATGTCGCGCAGGAAGCCCCGCCGCCGGCCGACCTCGTGATCCTGCCCGGTTCGAAGTCGGTCCGTGCCGACCTCGAATGGCTGCGCGAGCGCGGCTGGGCCGGGTATCTCGAGCGCCACCTGCGCTACGGCGGCCGGGTGATGGGCATCTGCGGCGGTCTGCAGATGCTCGGCCGCGCGATCCTCGACCCCGAGGGCATCGAGGGGGCTCCGGGAGAGAGCCCGGGCCTCGGGTGGCTCGATCTCGTCACGACCCTGCTGCCGGCGAAGCAACTGCGCAATGTGACCGGACGTCTCGCCTTCACGGATGCCTCGGTCCGCGGCTACGAGATCCACATGGGGGAGAGCCACGGACCGGCGCTCCAACGGCCCGCCGTGCGCCTCGACAGTGGCGTGTCGGACGGGGCCTTGTCGGCCGATGAGCGTATCCTCGGCACCTACCTGCACGGCATATTCGAGGAGCCCGCCGCCTGCGCGGCGCTGCTGCGCTGGGCGGGTCTCAGCGAGCCGCAGCAGATCGATCACGCCGCGAGGCGCGAGCAGATGCTCGACCGGCTGGCCGATGCCATCGAGGCGTCCTGCGATCTGAACCGGCTGTTGGCGCCGCTCGCCTGAATCGCCCCGCTGCGGCCTGCCCCGGGGGCCAGGACGTCGCTTTCCAGGGTTGCTCCCGCCCTGGCCCTATTTGCTCGCCGCGTGATACTCGCGGCGGATGCGCGCGAGATCGACGCTCGGCTTCGGATAGGTGAGGCCGAGCGCTTCGAGGTGCTCGACCACGATGCGCGCCACCGCGAGATTGCGGAACCACTTGTGATTGGCGGGGATCACGAACCACGGCGCGTGAGGGGTGCTGCAGCGCGAGAGCGCCTCTTCGTAGGCCGTCGCGTACTGCGGCCAGAGCTTGCGCTCTGCGTAATCCGCCTCGCTGATCTTCCACTGTTTGGTCGGATCCTCGAGTCGCTGCTTGAAGCGCGCGAGCTGCTCCTCGCTCGAGATGTGCAGGTAGAACTTCAGGATCTGCGTGCCACTCTCGGCGAGGGCTCGCTCGAATTCATTGATGCGCTCGTAGCGCGCCGACCAGACCTCCTTCGGCACGAGTCCGTGCACCCTCTCGATGAGCACGGCCTCGTAATGGGAGCGGTTGAAGATCACCACCTCCCCGCTCGCCGGCGCCACCCGGTGCGCCCGCCAGAGAAAATCGTGGGCCGCCTCCTCGGAGGAAGGCTGGCGGAAGTGCGCGACGCGGCAGCCTTGAGGATTCATCGCGGCGAGCACGTGATTGATGACCCCGTCCTTGCCCCCCGTATCCATCGCCTGCAGGCAGATGAGGAGCGAGCGCCTGCCCTCGGCATAGAGCAGGTCCTGCAGCGCGCGCAGGCGCTCGCTGTAGTGGGCCGTCTCCTCGAGCGCCGCCTCCCGGGTCGCGTGCCGGTCCTTGAAGGCCGGATCGATGTCGGCGAGCCTCGGGCGCGAGGCGGGGTGGACTTTGAATCGCTCGATGTAGCTCATTGTCTTCACCGTGCGCCCACGGGGGCGTGGTCCGCGCGATCGAGATAGCGGTACACCCGCACCTTCATCTCGTCCTCGATGAAGATCCACGCGAGCGCATACGCCCACACGAAGCCCACATCGATCCAGGGGATTTTCGCGACGAACCACCCGAATCCGACGATCATCGCCGCCACGGCCTGGGTCGAGAGCACCGCGACGAGCAGGATCGGAGCCGGGAGCGGCGACTGGAAGAACCTGCGCTTGGTGCGCGCGACGAACAGCGTCAGGTGCCCCGCCACCGCGAGATTGAGGAAGATGAGCGACTGCACCTCGGCGTTCGTCAATCCGAAAAAGTGCTGCGCAATCACCAGCAGACCGAAAGTCTCCACGACGCCGATCACGCCGAGGACGGAGGCAACGGAGAGCACCCGCCGCATGTCCCACCGCACCGGGAGCGGACTCAGCCAGGTGTGATCGTAGGCGATGGTCATGATCGGGAAGTCATTGAGCAGCGCCAGCAGGATGATGAGCACCGCGGTGATCGGAAAGAAGCGGTACACCGAGACCGCGAGCACCACGAAGATCATGATGCGGATCGTCTCGGTGATCCGATAGATCGCATACGAGGTCATGCGCTCGAAGATGCGCCGCGCTTCCTCGATCGCCCGGATGATCACCCCCAGCCCTGGCTCGGTCAAGACAACAGCTGCCGCGGCGCGCGCCGCATCCGTCGCACCCGAGACCGCAATGCCGACTTCCGCCTGCCTGAGCGCCGGCGCATCGTTGACGCCGTCTCCGGTCATGCCGGTGATGTGCCGCTCGTGCTGCAGCGCCTTCACGATCGTGAACTTGTGCTCGGGCGTCACCTGCGCAAAGCCGTCTGCCTCCTCTATGCTGCCTATCGCCTCGGCGGTGAGCTCTCCGTCCCGGGAGTTCCTCGAGAGCGTGTCGGCGGGCAAGATGTGCGTACCCAGACCGATCTTGGAGCAGATCTGCCTGGCGATCGCCACGTTGTCGCCGGTGACCATCTTCACCGAGACGCCGTGGCGCTGCGCCTGGGCGATCACTTCCCCGGCATCCACCCGTGGTGGATCAGAGAGCGGCAAGAGACCGAGGAACGTCCAGACCGCACCGTCCTCGCTGCGCGCCACGCCGAGCGTCCGATCACCCTGGCGCGCGAACGTCTCGATCTGCGCGTCGACCCGCCGCTTGAGCTCGGGGGCGGGCCGGGCGAGGCTCAGGATGACCGGGGGCGCATCCTTCGTGACGCTGAACGTGTGGCCCCGAGCATCGGCAACCCGCGCCTCGCTGCGCTTGCTGACTAGATCGAAGGGCACGAACTTCTGTTGCCGATACCGGCTGAGCGCCCCCGGATCCTTGAGCGCCTTGATGACCGCGAGGTCGATGGCATCGCCATCATCGGGCGGCGAGGCGAGCGCACCGGCCAGCAGAAGCTCACCGGGCGACACATCGCCGAAGCACACCGGCTCACCGACGCTCAGCCTGTTCTGCGTGAGCGTCCCGGTCTTGTCCGAGCACAGCACGTCCATGCCCGCCATCTCCTCAATCGACTCGAGTCGCGAGACGATCGCCTTCATTCTCGAGAGCACGAGCGCCCCGACGGCCATCGTGACGGACAATACCGCCGGCATCGCGACCGGAATCGATGCGACGGTGAGGATCAGCACGAACTCGAGCAGATTGAAGATCGGCGCGCGGCGTGAGAGCTCCACTACCACCAGGATCGCCGCGAGCGTAAGACTGAGATAGATGAGATACCGCCCGATGGTGATGACGGCCTTCTGGAAGTGCGAGACATGACGGGCGATGCCGACGAGCTTCGCCGTCTCGCCGAAGAAGGTCTCCATGCCGGTTGCCACGACGAGCCCGAGCATGGCGCCCTGCTTGGCGATCGAGCTCGAATAGGCGACATCGCCCGAGCGCTTCTCAACGGGCAGCGACTCCCCGGTGAGCGCCGACTGGTCGACACTCAGGAAGTCGCCCTCGATGAGTTTGACGTCGGCCGGAACGATCATGCCGAGGTGCAGCCGGACGATATCCCCGGGGACGAGCGCCCGGGCATCGAGCTCCTGCCATGCGCCATCTCGAAGCACCCGGGCCTTGAGCGCCAGGGTCTTCCTGAGCTGCTCGATGGCGTTGCCGGCCTGGAATTCCTCCCAGAATCCCACCACGCCGTTGAACACGAGGAGCACCACGATGATGGAGAGATCCGCCCAATGGCGGATGAGCGCCGAGAGCACCGCGGCGGTCTCGATCATCCAGGGAATCGGCCCCCAGAAGTAGCCGAGGAACTTCAGCAGCGGGTTGACGCGCTCCTCGCGAAGGGCGTTCGCACCGTACCGCTCGAGACGCTTCCGTGCCTCCTCCGTGCTCAGGCCCTGGCGACTGCTCTTCAGCTCACCGAGGAGCGCCTCGACGCTGGCCTCTTGGATTCGGGATCGGCGCGCGGAACCTCCCCGAGAGACACCCTTGTGATCATCTGGACCCGGGGTCACCTCGTCATTCACGCGCCCTTCTCCTTGCAGGACCGAAGGCTGCAGCGCACTCACGCGGAATGCGTGGGCGCCGCGACGCGGTCAGAATGCCAACCGTGCCCGTGTACGGGAATACGCAAAACTACGGAACACCCGCAATGGGCTGATTCTCCGGCGCCCAGGGCGCCGCTTCACCCTCCGGCCAGGCCACCCCAGGTCTGGTGGACCTGCAACGGAGCTCTTCGGGCACGCAGCCCGAGCGCTGGAACAGCGGCGAGGTCCCTCACTACGCTGCCGGATTGGCAGCGCTGCTCAGCGGGCCGATCCGGCAAGCAAGGAAGCCCAGGTGCCTCGACCATATCGACTCCGCCATGGCTGAAATACGATTCTACCCGCTGTTGGCGGGCGTGAGTGGGGGATAGGCTCCGCGTGCACCCCACCCGAAGAGGATCCCCATGTCCGCTCATAAAGGCCTTGCGTTGATGTGCGCTGCGGCGCTGGCGCTGGTGACATCGGCTGTTCAGGCGTCACCGCACGAGAAGACCCATTCCGCGATGGCGATGTCTGCCTCCGTGCCGGGCTGGCTGGTCGGCACGTGGAAGCTGGTTCGATGCGACAATGTCTACCCTGACGGGCGCCGCGTGGAGCTTTACGGGCGCGACCCGCAAGGCCTGTGGATGATCGACAGACACGGCCACTACATGATGATGATCGCCCGCGCAAAGAGCCTGCCGTTCGCCTCAGGTGACAAGACGAGGGGAACGACTGCTGAATATCGGGCCGCATCACTCGATATGAATGCACATTTCGGACGCGTCGCCATTCGAGGCGGCCGGATGATCATGCACATCGAGCGGGCTTCGTTTCCTAACTGGAACGGACACGGCGGCACGAGACGCTATACCCGCGAGGGCGACCGTCTGACCTACATCGTCGCCAAGCCGACCAGCGGCACATCGGCAGGGGCCCGTGGAGAGGTCGTCTGGCAGCGCCTCGATTGAGCCCCTACCCCGCCGCGATCTGTTTGAACGCCTCGGCCAGTGCATGCAGTGCCTGGCGTGAGCGGCGGTCGTTGAGCGCCGTGTAGAGCACCACACCCTGGCTCGGCAGAGCCGGCAAAGACAGGGCGGGTCCGAGGTCGACGGTACCGTCCGGCGCAGCGCGTCGGGCGAGTACGGAGACGGCAAACCCAGCCGCAGCGGCGGCCCCGAGCACTGCAGCGCCCTTTCCGATGAACACTTCGGTCCAGGCCACGCCTGCCTGGTTCAGTGCGCGCACGGCAGCCGAGCGGATGCCGCAGGATTCCCCCTGAGTCGAAAGGGGCAAGGGTTCCCCCGGTCGAGGCCGCCAACCGGCGAGGCCAATCCAGGCAAACTGCTCCCGGTAGAGTGTTTCGCCCCGCTGGCGCGAGCCTTCCGGCTGCACCACCAGAGCCGCATCGATTTCGCCCTTCTCATAAGCCTGCATGAGCTCACGTGACCCGGCCACACGCAACTCCAACAGCAGGTGTGGGTCGTGCTCTCTCATATGACGCAGCAAAGCCGGGAGTTCGCAGCCGACGATGAGCTGACTGATGCCGACAGTGAGCCGACGCCGCTCAACCTCGAGAGAGGCTACGGCGCGAGCGTGTGCGCCGACCAGCGAACGTGCCGCTTCGAGGAAAAGCGCGCCTTCCGCGGACAGTCGCACCTGCCGTGGCGTACGCTCCAGCAGCCGCCGACCCAGTTGCTGCTCGAGCCGTCGCACTTTGAGGCTGACGGCCGGCTGCGTGGTGGCGAGAGCTTCTGCTGCACGCGTGAAACTCTGCAGGTCAGCAATCAGCACAAACGCCTTGACCGCATCGAAATCGAGTGTTTTCGACTTTTTCATCGGTGACGTTTCTGGATCATGAAGAACCGGCAGTTTAGCGCGCCGGCATTCCGTGCAAGGGCATATCCATGGATTGCCTCGATCCTCGGCTCCTGCGGCCGCCCCTTCGCGAAGGGTTCTGTGCGGCCGCCGCTCGGGTATCCTCTGTGCCGATCGCGAGGTATCAAGAACTGCCGCTCGGAGTCCCGGTGAACGCGCAATCCCTGGTCTACCCTCTTAAGTCCATCCCTTCCCCGGGTGAGACCATCGAAGTCGCCCCGGGCGTGCAGTGGCTCAGGATGCCCCTGCCCATGGCGCTCAATCACATCAACGTCTGGGCAATCGAGGACGGCGCCAGTTGGACCGTGGTTGACACCGGCATGCATACACCGGATACGGTGGCGGCGTGGCAGAGCGCATTCCCGGGTCCGCTAGGGGGCCGCCCCGTTGGTCGTGTGATCTGCACCCATATGCACCCGGATCATGTAGGGATGTCCGGCTGGCTGACCCGCCGCTTCGACTGCCCGCTATGGATGACACGCCTCGAATATGTGACCTGCCGCATGCTGATCGCAGATACGGGCCGGGAGGCCCCCGCAGATGCGCTGCGCTTCTATCGCGCCGCCGGGTGGGACGAGCAGGCGATCGAGGACTACAAGAGGCGCTTCGGCGGCTTCGGCAGGCGCGTGCATGCGCTGCCGGACAGCTTCCACAGGGTGAGCGACGGTGATGAGATAAAGATCGGCGGGCGACGTTGGCGCGCGGTGATCGGGAGCGGGCATTCTCCGGAGCATCTTTGCCTGCACTGCCCGGAATTGAGCCTCCTGATCTCCGGGGATCAGGTGCTGCCGCGGATCACCTCGAATGTGTCCGTGTTTCCGACCGAGCCGGATGCCGATCCGCTTGCGGACTGGCTCGCCTCGATCGACTCGATCCGGCAGCGGGTGCCTGATGATGTGCTGGTCCTGCCCTCCCACAACGAGCCCTTCCGCGGCCTGCACGCGCGCCTGTCGCAGCTCGACACCGGGCACATGGAGGTGCTCGACAGACTGCTCGAGGCCCTTGCCACACCCAAACGCGCGATCGATGTGTTCGAGGTGATGTTTCGCCGCCGGGTCGGTCCTGGGCTGCTGATCTTCGCCACCGGAGAGAGCCTCGCTCACTTGAGCCACTTGGTGCATCGTGGACGGGTCACGCGTCAGCTCGACGCCGAAGGAGTGGCCTGGTACCGCGCGATCGGCTGCTCGCGCCCCATCCATCCGTAACGTCCAATACGACTCGGCGTTCCCGCCCCTGAGACCGAGGCGGGCGCGCGCAATTTGCAAGGAGTGGGTGCCAGACGTTTAGTCTATTTCGCACAATGAATGCACGCCTGAGCGATACGGTCATGGCAATGCGCCCTTGGACTACCCCGGGGAGACGAAAATCAGGGCGTTGACGGAATGGGCATGCCGAATGGCTTTCGGTTCGCGAAAGGCGATGAGCAAGCGCACCGACCCCATGGAGCATGGCTTTGCGCACGCCGCCAAGACCGCGTCGAAGACAGCTTTTTTCGTGTCACGCGGCACCAGAATCGTTGTGACCGCCGATCACGGCACCGAGAGAATCCACGTGCACTGACATCTTGCAACAGCAGAGCCTTCCATCATGATGACCGGTCATTGCGGACTCCATGTCTCTTCATGTCACAGACACAACCCCGTTCAGCATGGATCGGAGCACGGACCGATCCAATTTGATTTCCGGATCGCAAGAAGAGCGCCTGCAAATTCACAGTTGCGGAGCTGCCCGACGGCCTCAGACGCTTCGGCCACCAGACTCAACCTCCGTCGTCTCACCCCGCAACGGGTCCGGCGCTACAGACGCTTTGAATGCCGGGATATTCGTGTCGATTTTCTCATCGAATCCTCGTTTACTCGCGCAGCTTGCTGTGCTTGAATCCATAACACACGTAAATCACCGCTCCAAGCACGGTCCATACCACAAGTCGGATCCATGTGGCGTCGGACAAGAAGAATGTCATGCCGGCGCAGACGACGGCTCCCACTGGACACAATAGCCATGCCGCGGGTACCCGGAATGGACGATGAGCATCTGGACGTGTGCGGCGCATCACTAGCACGCCGATGCAGACCACGGCGAACGCCAGGAGGATTCCCATGGAGATGAGATCCGCGAGCACATCGAGCGGGAACACCGCGGCGATCAGGGCCGCGCCCACGCCCGTGACCACCGTCGCCACATGCGGCGTTTTGAACCGGGAATGACAGCGGCTCATCGCCGGTGGCAGGAGGCCATCATCGGCCATGAAGAGCAGAATTCTCGGCTGACCGAGAAGCGAGGTCAGAATCGACGAGGTCATTCCGGCGATGACGCCGAGCTTCAGTAGTGCGCCGAGCCAGGACAGACTCGGATGGACATCGAGCGCCACCGCGACCGGCTCGGCGCTATTGAGCTTCAGGTAGGGCACCATGCCGGTGATGACCGCCGCCATGGCGATATAGAGCACCGTGGAGACCACCAGCGTGCCGATGATGCCGATCGGCAGGTCCCGCTGGGGATTGCGCGCTTCCAGCGCCGTGGTCGATGCGGTATCGAATCCCACGTAGGAGAAAAAGATGATCCCGGCGCCCTGCAGCACTCCGGTCCAGCCGAAGTGGCCGAAGGTGCCCGTATTGGGAGGAATGTAGGGGTGCCAGTTGCGCGTGTCGATGAACTTCAGCCCCGCCACCACGAAGATCACGATCACGCCGACCTTCAGGGCCACCATCAGGTTGGTGGCGCCGGCGGTCTCCCGGATCCCGACATAGCAGACCCAGCTCATCGCGGCGATGATGAGGACGGCGGGCAGATTGAGCAGGGCGCCGGTCGCCACCAGATGGCCGGCGGCGTTCTCCTGCAGTGGCGCGTTGACCAGCATCGCCGGCAGATGAATGTGCGCTTCGGCGAGCAGGTTCACCACGTACCCCGACCAGCTCACCGCCACCGCGGAGGCCGATATCCCGTACTCGAGCAGCAGGTTCCAGCCGATGAACCAGGCGATCCCCTCGCCAAGGGTGGCGTAGGTGTAACTGTAGGCGCTTCCGGGCACCGGCAGAAAGGCCGCGAACTCCGCATAGCAGAGCGCCGCCAGGGTGCTCCCGAAGGCGGCGATGAGGAGCGAGAGCGTGATGGCGGGTCCGGACTGATTGGCTGCCACGGTACCCGTGAGCACGAAGATGCCCGTACCGATCGTGGCGCCGATGCCGATCGCCATGAGAGACCAGGCGCTGAGAGCTCGCTTGAGGCGGTCCGCGCGGGTCGGATCGGGGGGCGGGAGCGGATGGACGGCCAGGAGCTCGTGAAGGGGCCACGACCTTGCCATCCGCCGCCATCCCGGGCTCGCGCCTGCAGCAGGCTCAGTCACCACGGCGATCCGCTGCGAAGTCCGGGGGTCTCCGAGCCGCCCCCGGGCACAGGATCACCTCGTCGGTAGTCCTTGCATTTGGTGCTGCGGCCACTGGCATATCGAGCGTCTCGATGAGCCTCTCAATGCACGCTCGAGCCTCTGTTCTGGTGCTCGGAGTACTTTGGTCTGTCGTATGCAGGTGACCTCACTAGCCGTACTCGCAGCGATGTGAGGTAGTTGCCGAGTTCGACAAGAGAGACCTTCCCCAGGCCTCCGCTATCCTCCGTGGACCATGACGAGATCGCGATGGTGTTCAGCCCATGCGGGTTCAGTATCCCGGGGGGTAGCACGAAAACGTGCTGTGGACCCAGAGCATTGATGTAGCGCCCGAACTGCCAGCCATTGACGAAGATCAGCGCGCGATAGTGGCGCAGCGGGTCATCCGTTATCTTCAGCGCCATCGGGACGTCTTGATCGGCCGGTACATGGAGCTCGAACGTCGTGCGGTACCATTCGACTCCAGGATGATCGATCCGGTTTGGCAGGGTCACTTTGCGCCAGGCGGCATCCGGATAGCCGGGCAAGGACCAGCCAAAGCGCTCCCCGTAAAGGCCTCCACTGTTGTACGGGCCGCGCACCGGGTCGATCGGGGTTTCCCCGCCGCGGTTGCCCTGGATGCGCCAGCTCAGCGCGGCATGGGATCCTATCAAGGAAGCCGAGATCAGGCCTCGCGGCTCCTTGTATGCATTGTTCGAGTCATCGTTCTCCTCGTGCCCCATGTTCTCGATCAAAACGGAAATGACATTGTCCTTTCCGACCGCGAGACGGGAGCGATCGATGTTGAAGTACTGGCTATCGTCCATATAGCGGCCGCTCGCACCCCGGCCGAGGTAATGGCCGTTCAACCATGCGGTGAACACTCCGTCAGCGCCCGTTCCCGCGGTCAACAACACCCCTTTTTCCTTGCCGGTCGCGATGAAGTGGCCGCGATACCACACATCTCCCTGGTGAAATCCGTAGTCGTCCGCGTCTAGCACCGGCTCCGTGCCGTGCCAGAAGGGATTGTTCGTCGAGCGATGATCGGCCTTCTTCCACGCCGAATCGTCGAACCCGGGCGCAATCTCGGGCGCCCCGGCTTTGCGCTTCCACTGGGTGAGCTGGGGAACGGCTACGGGCTGCGGACCGGGTAGCCTCCCGATCAGGCTCCCCGAGCCGGTTCGGGTCAGGGGGATGTCTTTTCCGTTCCACGAGACCCGCTCGATGCCCGCCGGCGCATAGACCTCGATCCGCGTCGGCTTGTCGGTGTCTCCCGTGAGGGCTACGAGCGCTGGGCGGCCCGAAGCCGGCTTCAGTGTCGCGGTACGAACTAGATGAGGACCGGCCACGAGTACGGCGCTCGAGCGCGCGCCGAGCCGCCAGAGGTTCCGTAGGACTTGCGGGGTGCCTATGAGCAGGAGCAGCTCGCGGCCGTTCTCTGCGATCTTCACTCTGGTGAAGCCATCGTGCACGTAGTCGAGCTGCAGCTGCCGGCTCGTCGCGTCCCAGTGCGCCTGCACGCGACCCGATTGCACATCCACCTTCGGTCTATCGCGATACTGGAACACGGTTTCCCCGTCGCTGCCCGGCTCTCCATAGAGCACGAGCACATCGTGATGCTTGCGCGCGATATCGGTCATTAACTCCGAGGTGGAATACACCATCCTCTGGTGCCCAAAGCGGTAATGAGCCAGGAGCATTTTCGAGTCGCGGCCATCGAGGGTGATATCGGTTCCCGGCTTCTGGGGAATGAGCACGCGGCGGCTTCCTCGCGGGCCGCCTTTCTGCGAGGCTGATTCATCGGGCAGACTGATCCAGATGTGAGAGGTATCGATCGCGTTCGACGTCAAATCGGCATGACGTAAAATGTAGATGCGAGTACCGTGAATTGGATTCGCGCGCCCGTCCAATCGCAGCGACTTATTCGTAGGTTGCCTGACCGCGAGCCGTACGGTATCCGTCAGTGGCTTGACCACGTGAACGAAGTACCCGAGCAGTTTTTGCTGGTAATACTTCGCCGTCAGCTGCCGGCTCTCGTTGATCGCCGCTCCGTAATCATAGGAGGTGTACACGCCGGGATAGGCCAGCCACCCCCAGCTCGTGCCGCCGAAGGTCATATAGAAGTTCTGCAGGGTCGCGCCGGCGGCGATGTTCGCTTCGTAGAACACGCGCTCGAATCGAGCTCCTGTGAGGCGACGACAGGCCGCATATCCGGGGCCTCCCCAGGGGTCGAAGGATCCCCCCTGGAATTCCGGGAAATAGAGCGGGCTCTTCTTCTGCGCGAGTCGCTGCGCGCTGAAATCGCGGCCGGGATTCCAGACCTGCGGGTGGGAGCAATCAAAGCCCTGCGGGTAGGAGTCGTAACCGGGAAGGTCGACCGCGCCGACCCCAGTGGCGAAGGTACCGTCGTCGTTTCCGATGAAGGGGACGGTGATTCCGTCAGCCCGGGCTTTCGTCTCGATGGCCTGCATGTACGCCCGTCCCGCATTGGACCCGTCGTAGAACTCGTTTTCCGGCTGGTAGAGGATGACCGTCCCGCCCCCGTTGGTCAGCTGGTGCCTGGCGAGGATGGCATCGATATGCGACAGCCATTGGCGGTAATCCGCGGTGTAGTCCGGCGCCGTCGATCGCGACATCCCTTTGATCGTCGTCGTCCAGCCCGGCAGCCCTCCAGCATTGCTTTCCGCCTCGATATACGGCCCCGGACGCGCAATCACGTAGAGCCCGGCCTGTTGCGCATCAGTGAGCACTCGATCGACGTTTCTCACCCCGGAGAAGTCATAGACCCCCTTCCTGGGAGAGTGGTATCCCCACGAGAAGTACATGGTGACCGCGTTGAAGCCTGCGCTCTTCATCTTCTGAAGGATGTCCTCCCACAGGCTCGGGCTCGGCAGCCGCCAGTAGTGGAACGATCCAGACCAGATGTAGGTTCGCCTGCCGTCAATCTTGAGCGAGTAGCGGTCGAACGTGATCGTGTGACGCTGGGGCGCGTCGGCGGCCTTCCCGCTCGAGAGTGGCACCCGGGCATGGGCCACGCGCCAGCATGGCAGGAGTGCCAGCATGCCTATCATGACTGCCGCCCGGACTATTGATGCTCCCGCGCTTCGCGGCGCGCGGTTGGATAATCGCGAAATCTTGGCCAATGAGTCCTCCGTCCACAGTTTCGGGCGCCCAGTCATGATGTGGCGCCACACGGGCATCACGATGGCATGTCTTCGCTCAGCACCTCATCCAACGTCGCGACAAAGAGGTCGACGTCTGCTCGGGAGAGCACCAGAGGGGGCCTCAGCTTGATCACGTTGTGAAACGGACCGTCGGTGCCCGCCAGAACTCCCCGCTCCCGCAAGCGGTTGACGATGTGGCTCGCCCGCAAGGTCGCCGGATCGCGAGTCTCGCGATCGGTCACCAGATCGACCCCGAGAAAGAGTCCCAGGCCACGGACATCGCCCACCAGCGGATGCCGCGTTGCGAGCTCGGTCAATCGCCGCTTGAGATCACCGCCGATGTGAGCCGCGTTGGCCTGCAGATTCTCATCCCTCACCACATCAAGCACCGCGAGGCCAGCGGCGCACGAGACGGGATTTCCGCCATAGGTGCTGAAAAACTCCATCCCGTTGTGGAACGATGCCGCCACTTCGGGTGTCGTGACCACCGCAGCGAGCGGGAAGCTGTTTCCGATCGGCTTCGCCAGAACCACGATGTCCGGTACCACGCTCTGGGTCTCGAATCCCCAGAAGTGGCTGCCGAGCCGGCCGAACCCCACCTGAACCTCGTCGGCGATACAGAGGCCGCCCGCTGCGCGAATGAGCCCGTAGACTTCGGCAAGGTAGCCCTCCGGGAAAAAGACCTGTCCTCCGACACTCGGCACGCTCTCGGCGATATAGGCCGCGAGAGAGCGCTCTTGGGATCTCATCTCGTCTAAAAGCTGCGCTACCTGCCGCGCATAGCGCTTCGCGAGATCGGGCTCACCGCGGCGATAGGGGCCGCGGTAGTCGTCCGGGATCGGTGCCACGTGGACCCAGGGCTTTCGGCCGCCGCCACCGGGACCGTTGAACTTGTACGGGCTGATATCCGTGGCCGTTCCGGTATTGCCGTGATAGGCGTTCTCCAGTACGACCACATCGTCGGCCCGGGTGTGAGTGCGTGCCATCCGGATCGCGAGCTCATTCGCCTCGCTTCCCGAATTCACGAAGTAGCAGACCCGAAGGGGTGAGGGTAATAGCGCGACGAGGCGCTCGGCGTAGCGCAGGATGGTGTCGTGCAGGTAGCGGGTGTTCGTATTCAGCAGGCCGAGCTGCCTGCACACGGCCTCCGTGACACGGGGATGGCCGTGTCCCACCAGTGGCACGTTGTTGAACACGTCGAGATACGCACGTCCCGTGTCGTCGTAGAGGTGCTGCCGCCAGCCCCGAACGATCTTGAGCGGCCTTCGGTACGAGATACTGAGATTCCCCCCTAGCAGCTCCCGTCGATGCTCGAGGGTCTCCTCAAAGGACCACTGCGGGGGGATGCGCTCGGATGCGATGCCAAGGATCAGATTCGGATCCGGCGACAGCGCCTTCCATACCTCTCGATAGGCGACAGACACCATGCCGGGAAGGCCTTCGTTTCGGTCCAGCAGATCGACGGCGAGCTGGAAGTGCAGGTGGGTCGGCGCGCTCGTAGTGGCGTCGATACAGGGGATCTTGCCGATGACCTGTCCGCGATCCACGCGTTGTCCTGCTCTGAGCTGTGAACTGCTCTCCGGGGAGAGGTGACGGTAGACCGTGAACAGCGGTCCGGCATCGCCGCACTCGTGCCGGATGATCACGGTGGTCTCGGCGTCGCCTCCTTCGACGGCACCAGCGACGTGGTGCACGGTTCCATCGAGGCAGGCCCTCACATTCGCCCCACCGGCCGCGAACAGGTCGAGGCCGATATGGACGCTCTGCGCCCCTCCAACCAGGTATTCGCTCCCGATGCATCGATGCGCGGCAGTCGTGAATCGCGCCTCATCGTAACGGCCGATTCCGAGAGAGCTGCCCACGCGACGCAGTTCCTGAGAGACGACCCTGCCACGAGCCGGATTTTGAGAGCGCTCTGGATCCGCACCCAGAAGCTCGCTGCCGATCCCGAGATCCATCACCTGCGGCGTGGCTTTGGTGAAAGGGACATCCACGATCGGCGCCATTTCCTGGCGGTGACGCGCCAGCCAGGTCGCCAAGCGGCCGGCGGCGGGTACGGGATCGAGGCCGCACGCGTGGCGAAATACGCAGTGGGCGAATCGCGGATGCACCGCGCACAGACGCTCGAGCGCCGCCCAGGCCGGCGCCTCCGAAATGCTGAGGTATGGATCGGCAGCCCCCGAGCGCTTGGCGAGCGCGGAATTGACGACGCTGACCGCGAGCCGCATCCCGATGAGAGGGAACAGCACTCGCAGCTCGCGCTCTTCCAGGGGCACGACGCGGTTATAGCCGGCGACGATCGACGCCGCGGGCCATAGGGGGTCGTCCTCTCCCAGCAGGGCGTAGGCGGCGGCGACCGCGGGCTCGGCCACCGTGATCCCCTCGTGCATGTCGCCGAAGTCGATCAGGCCGACAGAGGCGCGTGCCTCGCCAGCTTCCCACCGAACGAGCACGTTGTAATCATTGGCGTCGCCGTAGATCACGCTCCTGCGCAGGACCGGTAGCTGAGGCACGACGTGGGTCTCGTAGCGTGAGACCGCGTGCGCAACCAGCGCGCGGCGTGCGGGATCCTCGATGACCGGGATCTGCTCTCGAATCCACATCGCGGCGGACAGATCCCATTTGAGCTCCCGCCTGGCCGCCGGGTGACGGAAGTCGTTGAGTGACCGGTCCACCGCGCCCAGGACCTCGCCGAGGGCTTCGAAGAGCCCGGGCGCATGCGGCCGCGCCTCGAAAAGAAGCTTCCCAGGCACGTAGCTCAGCACCCAGACGAGCCGCTCATCGCCCTCCGCGTACCGGACCCTGGTGAGCGCTTCTCCCGTTTTGGAGGGGATCACCCGCGAGAGCTCGATGTCGGGCGCCGTCCGGGCCAGATGCTGCAGCGCGCGACACTGCATCTCGACGAACGCCTCGTCCCGGGACGGATGCATCACCTTCATGATGAAGGACCCGCCATCCTGGGTGACGAGCCTGAATACCTGGTCGTACTCGCTCGGCAGTGCTCGCGCCTGGACCGTGAGACCGTAAAGTCTGCTGGCGAGCGATTCGACCGCGCTCGTCGGCCAGGGCTTTGCTTCGTGCGGCTCTGTCATCGAGTGACCCTCCCCTTGGGATCCCGCGACGACTCCGTTCCCGCGGGTGCCCGGTGCCTCAGCAGCAGCAGTATGTAGCTCGCGGCGGACCAGCTGAAGTTCCGCGATTGATAGCCGACGCCGGTCAGCGGATCGTAGTTCTCATAGATCGGGGCATCCCCTGTCAGTCCTTTCGCATGGAGAACCAGGCGCAGCGCCAGGCGCTCGGCCAGGCGGTCATGGCCGTACCGCAGCAGACCCTCGACACCGAAATAGGCCTGGTCCAGCCATACCGGACCGCGCCAATACCCGGTGACGGGTGAGAACCGAGGATCATCGGCGGCGAGGCTGGGGAAGGGCATGAACGTTGCAAACTTGCGTGGATCGCGAATCACGCGCGCCACCGCATTCGCCTCGCGCTGGCTTGCGGCGCCAGCCCACAATGGAATCCACCCTTCCGGGCCATAGGTGGTGACGGGCCGGCCGGTGGAGAGCCTCACGTCGAAGAAGTAGCCGAGCTTCTCATCGAAAAACCGCGACTGCATCTTCGCTTTGATCGACGCGGCGCGCCTCAGCCAGCGGGCTTGGTCCCGAGGCTTGCCCAGGATACTCGCCATCCGCGCAAGTTCCACGGCGTCCCTGTAAAGGTAAGAATTAAGGTCGACCGACTCCTGGTCGATCGACCAGGCGCCTTTTCCGTTCCTGAGCATCCTGATGTGATCGAATCGGGCCGCGTTATCCATGCCGCTTTCCCATTTCGCGGCCGTCGCTGTCCCGTCCGTTGATCCGTACTCGGTCAGTCCATCATGCGCGTGGTCGCGCTTCCTGAGCCACCAGTCGTGATAGCGTACGAGCTGCGGATACAGCTCCTCGAGAAAGGCTCTATCACCGCTCACCCGGTAGATCCGCAACGCCGCCCAGGTGGCCAGCGGCGGCTTGCTGTCCCGCCAGTTGTCGGCCGCTTTGTCGATGAAGATGCAGTCGGGGATCATGCCGTCGGGCTTTTGATAATCGAGCATCGCCCGCATCTGTGAGCGCGCGAGTCTCGGCGCGAACACGGCGAGCGCGGCGGCGTGTTTCCAGGAGTCCCAAGCCCAGAACCCGTTGAAGTCAGGATTGGAGTAGGACGGAATCACGCCCGCGTGGTGCAGACTTCCGCGGGGTGCCCTCCAGTTTCCCAGCAGGGTTTCCATGGCCTTGACCACGACACGCCGCGCGGTCTCATCGGGCAACCCTCGCAAATGCGCTGCGCTTGCGGCTCGCAGGTAGCTGGCCCATCGCTCACGATCGCGCCTCCAGGCGGTTGCGAGGTCAATGGGAGGGACCCGTGCAGCCGGCGCATGGTCGAGCAGGCTCTGGACAACATAAACGACCGTGGTGTGGTGCGCGCTCAAACGCACCGGCTGGCTCAGCGCGATGCGATAATCCCTCCCAGAGGCTGTGACACTCCTTGTCGCCTCGTTCGACGCTTGCAATTGCGTCACGAGCTCCCAGCCGGAGTCCGCCAGTCGCTGCACGACGTCGCCACCGTCGACGACCTGATCGGGCGCTGTTCCACGCATGTCCCGCCCGCCGATAGCGACGGTGATCGACTGTCCCTCACTCGAGGTCAGGGAAATCCTGACTACAGCGCTCCACGAATCAGCGTAAAAAAGGGTTTCGCCGACCGCCAGGTGAGGTGCGGCGAAGCGTCTCACCAGGTAGCCCGGTGCTGAATGCGAAGAGACCTGCCTCAGCACGATCGGGACATGACCGATACCGGTCCGAAGCGAAAGCAGCGCGAATCGCTTTCCAGCCCACCTGCCACTGCCCCAGCTATGGACGAAAGGCCCGATGAAGCCCGTCGTGCCATCTCCCTCGGGCGGCAGGCTATATCCCTGCCACGCACCCGCATCGAAAAAGATGTTGAAGGACCGGTCTTGCGCAGACGCTGGCGATCCGTGTATGTCGAGCACGTCAAAGTACGCGCGTGGGCCGACAGTCACACGCTCGTTGGCCCGCGAGGAGCTGGCCGCTCCGACTCCGAGAGCAAATACCAGCAGCACCACGCCCAGAGACCGTACGGAGGAGAGACGCCGCGCGCGGCCTTCCCTGGCGCTGATGCACAGCCCACGCTGCCGGGTCCTGCAGGCGACGCCGCATCGATGAGGGCACGGCGCCCGATCTTGCCCGCTAGCCATGGAAGCGATTCAGGGGCATGACTCTCCGCTCCGGTGAGCGATGCAACCTCTCCGGTCTGCGCAAGTCCGGTCCGTCACTTGACGCTCGTGATTCCCGGGCGCACCGTCAAAACCGGTACTTGATCTGGAAGTTCATCTCTCGCCCCTGGATGGAGCGGGCCAGAATGACCCCACCGCCGCTCGCAAACCCAAAGAGTCGCGCGTTCCCCTCGGTGATGCCTACCTCATTGGTAACGTTGGTCCCTCGCAGCATCAGTGACCAGTGGTCCCCGATATCGGCGGACGCACCGACCGCGAAATCATAATAGCTGCCCAACGGCTGCTGATTGAGCTGATCACCATAGCGGTTCCCGACGTACTCATATGTGAACCAGAATCGCATTCCGCCCCAGTTCATGGGCACGACATAGGCGGGTGTCAACCGATACTGGAACCTCGGCTGCCGGTCGAGCTGCTTGCCGTCGATGACCCCACACTGAGTGCTTCCATCCTGCGCCGTGTACGGGACGCAACCGATATAGTTGGTGTACGTTCCGTCCATGTAGTCGGCGCCGAAGCCGATCGAGAAGTTGTGGAACGGTCGCAACACACCCTGCAGGTCCACGCCATTGGTGCTCGAGCCGTATACCAGATTAATGGTCTGGGTGGGACTCTGGAACTGATATGGAATGCCGGAAAAGAGGCGTCGGTATGCGCTGATGTCGACGAACACCCACGGCGCCTGATATTTGAATCCGACTTCCACGTTGTGGATCTCTTCCACGGGCACGTCTGGTTGATAGTACACGGTATCGAATCCCGGCATGAACACGCCGTCGTTCACACGAACGTATGTGCTCATGTGGTTGTCGAATGCGTAGGTGCCTCCTACTGTCCATGCCAATGGCGCTGTCTTTGAGTACGATGCCGAGGTGATCCCGCTCACCAAATACGGCGCCTGATTGTTATAAAGCGTATAGGGGTTCGCATCCAGATCTCCGGAGGAGGTATTCTGGATCCACCCATTCAGCCGATCGTGCTCCTCGCGCAGGCCGCCGCTGAGCCACCATTTCCGGATGTGCCAACTATCAGTGAGGAAGAGGGCGACCTTCGACTCGTGGTAGTTCTCGGTATCCTCCATCCAGGATTGCGGCTGGGTGTAGAAGATTCCCTGGGAGTCGGTCAGCTGGTAATTGTTCGTGCCATCATTCAGCGCGACGACGATCGGGGTCGGATTGGTTTGCGCCTGCAGCAGCTGCATCGCCCCCTCGTGACCGACCAGCTTGCGCTCGAAGAACGCGAGGTAGGTGCCGGCCGTCAACGTGTTCCCGGAGAAGAGCTCCTTATTGACGTGGAACTCGTCGCTGATGGACTTGGGATGCTCCAGGATGGATTCTGGGTTCTGAACGGTCACCAGCTCGTTCATGGGCACCGCGCCCCCGGTCGTATACCTCGCAGTCGCGGTCAAATTGGGAGGCAGCACAAAATTGCTCTCGGCGCCCGAGATGAAGCTCGCCAGGGTCTCCGGATTCTGTCCCGTGCTGAAGAACGCGAACTGCGGAGCGCGGCCGATCATCCCCTGGAAAGCATTGGATATCGACCAGCCTCTTCCGAGATCGAAGCCGAGGCTTCCGCCGACGATCTGGATATTGGCGCCGCGTCCAATGCCCATATCGGCATTGTAGGTACCGGGCGTACACCCTGGCGTGAAGCAGGGACTCACCTGCCAGACCTGGTGCTGGTTGGCGTAGCTTCCGAAGGTGCCCGTCAACGGATTGAAGCCGGGCCACGGGGAGAATTTTCCCGGCGCCGGATTGTAGATCGGCGTGTCGGTCACGAATTGATTGTGCACCTTCAGGGCTCGTGCATAGAACATCACCGAGCCATGGTCGAAGTCCCTCGACAGCGTCGCCGTGAGCTGCCCTCCCTCATCGGCCGGGAACTGCGGATCGCGAACGCCGTCCGACTTTTGCCAGAATCCGCCGATGCTGCCGACCCAGCCGCTGTGTCCGATCGGGAATCCGTAGAACGCATCCACCCGCTCCCCCCCTTCCGAGAAGAAGGTGACGCCGACGTCGCCATGCGGCTTTTTGCTCCCTTTCCGCAGCAGGAAGTTGGCGATGAGGCCGGGTTGACCGATGCCGTAGAGAACCGATGGGCCGCCCTGCAGCATCTCGACGTGACTGATGGTGTCATCGAGGCGGAACATCGCGTCCTCGAAGTACGACCACCTGGGAAATAACGGCATGCCCTCCATCTCGAACGTCGCGAACGGCGCGCCACTGTCGGAAGGAAAACCGGCGACCTCTATGTTCGCTCCGGTTTGACCTCCCGAGGACTCCGGAAAGATTCCGGGCGAGAGCTTCAGGAGGTCGGCAACGCTCACCGGATTGGCTTCTTTGATCTCCTGCCGCGACGCGGTGGTCACGGAAAAGCTCGCATGGAGCCTCGAAACGCCGCTGAAGGTAGGCGCGCCGGTGACGATCACCTCATTGAGGGTTTGGGTCTGGTCCGTGACTGCTGCGAGGCTCGCCGTTGCTGGCGTCTCGGCTGCGGGATCTGTGCGGTCAGCGCCCGCGGTCCTGCCGTCTGCAGCGTGCGATTTCGCCGCCTGCTTCGGGTCGGTGGCGTTAGTGCTTGGGATCGGCGACTTGGCAGCGCCTGGCTCGCCGGGCGGGGTCCGGGAAATGGGCTTAATGGTCGCCGCACTCTCTGAGCTGAATATGGCCTCGAGGCCGGTGTTGCGCAGGAGCTGTTCGAGCGCGGCGTGCTTCTCGATCACGCCGCTGACTGGATTACCCCGTATATCCCGCACGATTGCATATTCGTACAGCAGCTGCATATGCGCCTGCTGCGCGAATGCCTTGAGGGCGAGCGGTAGCGGCTCGGCCTTGATGGCGAATTGCGCGGTGTCAGCCAGGGCGAGCACCGGAGAGAGCAGTGAGACGACCAGAGTGCACGCCAAAATCCGCACAAGCGGAACGAACCGATGAAACCGCGGCATATCGCTACCCCCCCTCTATGTCTTGGAGCCGATTGACTTATACGACTCCGGGGGAGCGAAAAACCCCTAAGCGCATGGGCCGCTTAGTTGGCAGTCTCGCGAGCGGGCCCGATAACGACCTGGTGCGCCTCGCGATGCACGGTGAGACCCAACCCCTGATTCAGCATGGCGAGAAATGTCTCCACTCCCTGAGGGCTGGCGTCGAAGGTGCCCGCGACGGGCAATTCCCGAAGCTGTTCGTTTGTGACCACAAGCCGCAACTTCGTGTACCGACTGAGCTCCTGGGCGACTTCGAATAGGGGAGCGTTCTCGAAGTACAGTGTCTGCGCGCGCCAAGAGATGGCGTCTGCGAGCTGCGGTGGGCTGAGAGTCTCGATCTTGACCGTGGTTCCCGATACGTCCGCTTGATTTCCTGCCGTCAGCACCGATAGCGCCGTCACGTGGGAGAGCACCACATTCTGGAAGGGGATCGTCTGAAGCAACGGTGCGATGGCGCCCACTTTGACCGTTCCCTGGCTCACGGTTACCTGCATGCCCGAGGCACCGAGCCGCACGTTGAACGCCGTTCCCACATCGCGGACCCAGGAACCGCCGCCCACGACCCAGAATGGCCATCGGGCATTGTGCATCACCTTGAAGAAGGCCTCTCCGCGCTCTAGATGCACGATCCGGTAGCGCGTGGAGAAATCCACCCTGGCTCGGCTGTCGCCATCCAATTCAAGCGTCGAACCGTCGGGGAGCGAGACCGTCGCGTGCTCGCCGATAGCCGTCACGTATGTGCGCCCTCGGATTGGACGGAGATAGACGAATAGGCCAAACCCAACGAGCACACCGGTCAAGGCTGCGGCCCACGCAAGGCGATACCGACGCCTTCGCGCGCGTGCCTGGTCTGCTTCCGCCCTTGCCGCCGTCTCGTTCATCGACTGGCCAAACGCCACCGCGCTCACCAGGGGCCGCACCGCGGCGAATCGATTCAAGATCCCAGTGAGATCCTCGATGACCCGCCGATGCAAGGGATGAGCGCTGCACCACGCCTGAAAGCGTGCCTTTTCCTCGGCCGTGACATCTTCCGCCTGCAAGCGCGCCATCCAGGCGGAGGCCTCCTCGAGGACCTGGCCTTCTTCGGGCAGGCGATGAATATCAGCCATGAGGGCTCTCCTTGCTCATTTCGCATGCCTTCGCAGATAGACGAACGTCTCGCGGAGCGCCCGGGCAATGTGATTTTCCACCGTCTTCGGCGCAATCCCCAGGCGCTCCGAAATTTCCTTGTACGAGCATGAGTGAAAGACTCTGAGCGAGAACACGGCGCCACATTGCGGCGGAAGCTGCGCGACGGCTTGCTGCAAGAGACGCAACTCCTCGTCGGCCTCCGCCCGCTGCTCGGGACTCTCACTGGATTCGACGCCCAGCGACTCCAAATCCCCCAAAGTTTCTGTCTTGCGCGTCTCGGTCGATCGCCGTGCGCTGGAAGCCAGGTTACGCGCCGTCGTGAAGAGAAAGGCCCGCGGTGTCTCAAGGCGCTCTGCATTCTCAAACGTGCGCAAATACGCCTCCTGCACGATTTCATCTGCAGTGTCGCCCGAGGGGACGAGACGGCGTACATAGCCGCGCAATGCCCGCTGGCTACTCAAATACAGTCGGCTGATCGTATCGCGCCGCGAAGACATGGACGCGAGCGTACGTCCAACCCTCCGAGGTGGCAAATTGAGTACGCTAATTGGGGGATTTTGACCGCTCAAGCGTCCCCCTGCACTGGAGGTATCGTCCGACTCCAGGGCTCACGTTGCCGAGCTCCATGGGTCACTCGTTTGGATAGTTGCGGACAGGAACGATGGGGAGGAGATTTCCGGGGCACACGAGTTCCCAATTACCCGCATGGCCGCATTCCCCGCCTTCGACGCGCAGGTCGCAGGGAGTGAGCGAGCCACCAAAGCATCCTTGCGAGCCCAGCTCAGGTGCGATCGCGCTCAAGATGGCAGCCGAGAGCCCTTATATTGCTCGAGCGTGATTCACTCGATCTACGAGTCCGAGAGCATGGCAAAATCGTGTCCCCGCCCGTGGGGTATGAGGCCTGATGGGGCACGGTTATCTCCGTCCTCCACGGCCCGAAGCCGACGACGGCGCGGTGCCTCCGTGCGGTCGTGCCAAGCGAACCGGGCGTAGCGAGGCGGCTATGGGCGCCCTGTAGGTCGTGTGATCTGCACCCACATGCACCCGGATCATGTAGGGATGTCCGGCTGGCTGACCCGCCGCTTCGACTGCCCGCTATGGTGGCATTCGGTCAAACAGCATCGCTACGTCGATCGACGCCGCTGGAAGAAGCAGGAGATGCAGGGATTCGAGGAGCGCCCCGAGCGCCTGGATGCGCGGTACGGACGGTGCTCGATTCAGGATCCGAGCATGAGAGGCACGCATGCCCTTAGCGGCCCTGCGACTCCAGCGAGTCAATGATCCTTTTGGCTTCCTTCAACTCCAACCCCATTTCCTCTCTCAGGGCTCTGATCGCCTCGATTTTCTTTCCGGGCGTCGCCGCCAACTCCCTCACCCTTTGCGAAGGCTCTGTCGCCAGAGGCGGCAGTGCGCCAACGTGACGGGACAGTCTATCGAGCACGGCCTCCAGACGCCTGATACGGCGATCGATGCTCCAGTAAGTCGACACGAAGGCGAGAATCACGAGAATCACGATCCATTGTGGAATTTTCATGTCATTACCTTATGTCCACCGTTCACGGATGGGCTGCCAAAGCAACAGTTCTAACCGGATTTATCGACCACACCTCTTCGATTGCAGACTATATCGTATGGACGATGGCCGTCCCAACTTTCGGGCACGGACAGCATCCGTGATGGACCTGAGGCTCCGTGCATCATGGACGGTGATCAAAGGCTCGCTCGGCGCACCAAATCCGACGCCAGCGCCGCCACGCCGGCGTTGCGGGCGCGCATTCCCCCGGAAGGGCCGGACGCTCTCTCTCCTTCGGCAGAGGATCTCGTCCTTGTGAACCTTGAGATCGAACCCATTCATCGGTGATCGAATTTGCCAGCCCGCCGTCGCAGACCCACCAGTCGCACGCCGGGACACATGTCGGACACATCTCGTGTTCCACAGGTCACTTTTGAGGAGATTCACATATGCGAATCGGAGCGGGCCTTCTCGTCGTCCTCGGTCTCTGTTCAAGCCTCGCCGTCCTGCAGGATATGCGTGTCGCCGCAGCGGACAGTCCGGTCACCGAGACCGTGCCGAATGAGTGCCGTGGAATGGATGCGAAGCTGGCTCACGAGCGAGCCGACCTCGCATTTCAAAGGGCGCAATACCGGCAGGCCGGCCAGTGCTACCTGATCGCCGGCGATGACCCGCGGGCGGATCTCGCCTTCGCCAAAGCAGCAGCCGCCGAAGCCCCGGACATCAAGCGCCAGTTGGCCGCCAACGCAAATCAGATGAAGAGGCAGCTTCGGCAATTTCGCGAGATTTTCGCATCCCACTGACAGCTGAGCCGCTCCGCGGATTCGATCCGCGTCACGACATCCGAGAAGCCCGACTCATGCGAATGCCACCGCAACCTCTTCGTAACCTGTCCATCAATTTGAGACAGCCGTTGATGGGAATGGCCCTGCAAGAGGCGGCACTGACCTGCCGGCCTTCTTCTGGGCACCGGGCTCCGGGAACAAGGTCCTTCTGAACCGCTGCAATTCACTCCGACCTGCGCCGGGCGCCCGGCTCGCATGGTCGACAAAGGTCACAGGGGCCTGCTCGGCGGGGCCACGACTCCAAGCTTGAAGCCGAAAGGCCGGAGCAGCTTTCCCAAGGTCTCGGTGGTCTGCACACCCTTTCCGGCTTCAATGTCGGCGAGCACCCGAGGGGACACGCCGCAGAGCCGCGCATATTCAATCTGCGACTTGCGCGCGATGAGCCGCATCGTCCGGATGAGCTCGGGAATCTCGGCCTGCGCCTGGGGCACCAGCTCGGCGAGCCTGTTTCGCAGCGCCTCGACTTCGTCACGCTCCAGATTGCGGTGCACGCGCCTCAAGATCACCCTCCTGCGGTTCGCAGTCCGGTTGCGAGTCGGGCGATGTCATCCCCCCGCTGGGCGACAATGGCTTCATCGACTCCGCACTCGCTCATGATCTGCGGTAGAGTTTCGAACACCTCTGCGGTCTCGCAAAATGTCTGCAAAAGAGGTTCGCGCGGCGAGGCGAGCCCAGCCTCCTCGAAGCGCACGTCGAGCAGATCCAGCACGCGGCTCCACCCCCGTCCTCCCGGCGATTCCCCTTCCCACCGGATCACTCTCGCGATGGCACGCGCATCGAGATAGGCGGGACCGAAATCGTAGATCGGCGCCAGAGTCATGGTTCCGTCGACATCTTTGAGCACTGCGGTGTTCCGGCCGTGATTGTCGCGATTGCCAAGCGCCAGATTGAAAAGATCCCGCCGCACGTATTCGATGAGCTCGACACAAAAGTCGCTGACGCACCGGGCCAGCGCGATCAGCACTTGATCATGCCTAAGCGCCGTCAGCGCCGAGTCAATGACTCCGCAGATCGAATACAGGCTTTCGACACCGAGCCGGATCTCTCGGCCATCGATTACGCGACGGTCAAAGCGGGGAATGAGCAATGCGCCATCACTGAACTCCGGGAGAGGTGCAGTCACCCGAAGGCCGACCCGCGCCGCAATGCGCTGATAGGCGGCCTCGTGCCTCAGAATATCCGCCGCACGTGGACCGGATTCGGACACCGGGAACTTCAGGAGCGCGTGCCTGCAGATCGCAAAGGGAATTTCGCCGCTGTCCGGATGCCAACGACCATGCTCGTCTTCAACCACCCAGAATTTGGGAGCATCGCCCTGCGTATCGGTTGCTCCGGCCACGGCAGCGCCGCGCTCGATCGCGTAGTCGACGAACGCGTCGCCGCGTTCGATCATCTCTTGCAAAGCGAATCCAGGGTGACTCTCGGACCCTCTCGGCCGCAACGGGCGGACCCTGAGATTTCCTACGGGATTGACTGCCCCGCGCTCGAGCAGCTCCCAAGCCGAGATGGCGGTGGCCGCCGTACGCTCGATCCGGCGCCGCGCCGCCCCTTGCGGCAACAAGTCGATGAGGAACGACGGCCATTGCGGGAGTGTACGAATCCCCAGATCGACGGGTGCGCGTACGGTGAGTGCGCGATGGTCATTGGCATCGAGATGCTCGAGTGCATAGTCGGCATCGTATTGAAGACGTACCGGTCCCCGTAACGTTGAATCAGTGCTCGTCCGCTGAACCGACGCGCACGAGTGCCAGGTCCCATCGAGATGAATATCGATGTCCATAACTGGCATTATAATGCTATTTAGTGGCTACGTGCTACGCTAATTAGCATTTAAATGCGGTATACGAAGCTTCGGTGACGGAGAACTTTGATCCCGGGACTACCTGCGAGGCACCTTGGCGCCGATGTCGATCGCGGCGCTCGAAGAGGATCCAGTCTCGGGTTCGGTGTTGCTGACCGGCAGTTATGGCTGCTGCGTCGGCGACGCCAAGAAGCTGGGAACCGCGCACGCGCAGTGCTGGACGCACACAGGGAAATATTCGCGGCCGAGACGGCCGGTCCTGAGGGGAGCGCTGTTGAATTGGTGGGTGCCGAGGGGCTCGAACCCCCGACACTCGCCGTGTACAGACGGATGTTAGTGTCACCAGCCGAATCGATACGAGGACCGCATCCACGCAAGCGCCGAGCGGTCCGTGCACTGGAGCATTGTTGCGTATTCCGGCGATCTTGACCGGCTGTTCCGCCCGAACGTGACCGGGCATTCCGCCGGGTCGGCGCTGTGAAGGTTTATTACTCCGACCGGTCACGTTCCGTCAACGTCTGCGGCGTTCTGGTCGCTCTTCGCTGCCCG
>DAIDHH010000108.1 GCA_027452045.1 Gammaproteobacteria bacterium | reverse complement strand
CGGCCGGGCGCTCCCAGCGCGGGCGTGTCGGCCTCAGGCGTCACTCCTGGGCGAGCACGGACGGGACATGCCTGCGGCCACCGCGAGACGATCGTCGTGTTTAGACAAAAGGCCGCAAGGACCTTATGATTCGATATTCTTTTAGGGGCGTTCGATCTGCACGGAACAGGGCCCTGACATTGCGGCATCGTGATCGCCCGCCCAGGGACGTCAACTCCCACCGATCGTATCGACTTCATCGCCGAAGTCCCGTGTTCCGCCCCGCTTCGCGGCTCTTCACCTGATCCGCCGTGCGCTTGGCGCTGGGCCTATCGGCAGCCAGTCGTTATCATCGTGACTTGACCGCGGAGGATGGATTCGCATGAGAGCAGGCTCGCAACCGACGCCCACCGGAGGCTGTGCATGCCGCGTCGGGGAGTTTTCCACACTGAGCGAGGCGCTGGACTACGCGGCCAAGAGTGAGGCCGGCTTCAATTTCTACTCCGGGCGCGGTGAGCTGCTGGAGGTGCTCCCTTACCGGGACCTGAAGGACCAGTCGAGGTCGCTGGCACGACGAATGCTTCGGGCCGGCCTGAGCGCGCCCGATCGCGTGGCACTGGTTGCCGAGACCAACGCCAGCTTCATGCGCGCCTTCTTCGCCTGCCAGTATGCGGGCCTGATCGCCGTGCCGCTGCCGCCACCGGCGGCATTTGGGGGACGCGCTGGATACGTTCAGCACATCCGCGCCATGCTGGAGCGAGCCGAGGCGACGGCCGTGCTGGCTCCCGAGGCGTTCCTCGACATGATCCAGCAGGCCGCCGAGCCGTTCGATTTGAAGGTGCTCGGTACGCTCGCGCAGCTCGAGGGACTTCCGGAGAGCGGGAGCGACCTGCCCGCGACCGGACCGGAACATCTGTCCTACCTGCAGTTTTCCTCCGGCAGCACCCGCGCACCCACCGGAGTCGCCGTGACGCACCGCGCCCTGATGGCCAATGCGCGCGGCATCGCGCGCGATGCGCTGCGCGTTGACGCAGCTGACCGCTGCACCTCCTGGCTGCCCTTCTATCACGACATGGGTCTGGTCGGGTGCGTGTTGGCGCCGCTGGCGAGCCAGCTGTCGACCGATTATGTCGCGACGGGAGAGTTCGCCCGTCGCCCGCTCATCTGGCCCACCCTGATCGCGCAGAACGGCGGGACGGTCACCTACAGCCCGTCCTTCGGCTACGACCTGTGCGCCCGGCGGGCACTCACCGCGCCGGTGGATCATCTCGATCTTTCCCGCCTGCGCGTGGCCGGGATCGGCGGGGACATGATCCGCCCGGCGGTGTTGGATCGGTTTGCCGATGCCTTCCGCGGCTGCGGCTTTCGTCCCCAGGCCTTCGTGCCGAGCTACGGCATGGCCGAGATCACCCTCGGCATCACCTTCGGGCCGCTGAATCAGGGCATCGAGATCGACCGGATCGACCTCAAGCGCCTGCAGGAAGAAGGTCGGGCGGTGCCGGCCGAGACGAGCGATGGCGTGCGGGAATTCGTGCTGTGCGGTCGCGTTCTGCCCGGTCACGAGCTCGAGATCCGCGGCACGGACGGCGCGGTGCTCGCCGAGCGCGCGGTCGGCCGGATCATGATCCGCGGACCGAGCATGATGCAGGGGTACTTCGCCAATCGCGAGGAGACCGAGCGGGTCCTCTCGGCCGACGGCTGGCTCGATACGGGCGATCTGGGCTACCGACTTGGCGCGAGCCTCGTCGTCACGGGCCGCAGCAAGGATCTCATCCTGGTCAACGGGCGCAACGTGTGGCCGCAGGATCTCGAGTGGGCGGTCGAGGAGCAGGTCGAGGGCGTGCGCCATGGGGACGTGGTGGCATTCTCGGTCGATGAGGCCGAGGCCGAGCACGTCGTCGTCCTCGTGCAATGCCGGGAAACGGACCTCGCCTCGCGCGAGGCGCTGCGCCGCAAGGTCTCCGAGGTGGTCCTGGGGGTGGCGGGCCTGAAGTGCCTGGTCGTGCTCGTGCCGCACAACTGGCTGCCGCGCACCTCCTCCGGGAAGCTGAGCCGGGTGCGCGCCCGGGAGCAGTACCTCGCCTCCGTGCGCAGTGAATCACCACTCAACGTGGCCGCGATGAGCTGCGCACCGGACCGCGTTCCGGATGCTCCGTCGGCGGCGTAGCGCATGACCCGTCTCGCGGCAGTCACCGGCGCGACGGGCTTTCTGGGCCGCTACGTCGTCGGCGCACTCGCCGCCAGCGGCTGGCGCGTGAGGATTCTGGCGCGCCGCCCGGCCGCTCACCCGCAACTGGAACACCTCGAGTTCGAGACCATCCGCGGCGATCTGTCGGACGCTCACGCGTTGCGCGAGCTCATCGACGGCGCGGACATGGTGATCCACGCCGCCGCGCTGATCAAAGCGCGCAGCGCAGCAGCCTTCCGGGCCGTCAACGTCGACGGCACCGTCAACGTCGCGAAGGCGGTCAATGACTGCCGCCGCGCAAGCAGCGTCATCCTGGTCTCCTCGATGGCAGCCCGCGAGCCGCAGCTGTCGAGCTACGCGCGGACCAAGCGGACGAGTGAAGAGGTGCTCGCGAGAGAGCTCCAGGCGCGCCACACGTGGACCGTGGTGCGGCCGTGCGCGATTTACGGGCCATGGGACCGGGAGACGCTCGGGATCTTTCGGGCCGTCCTGCACGGCATTGCGCCGCGGGTGCCGGCGGCGAACGCGCGGATTGCGCTGTTGCATGCAGAGGACGCCGCACGAGCCATCGCGGCGATTTGCGATCGCACTCCCGCGGGGGTTGTCCTCGAACTGGCCGACGAGCGCCCTGAAGGATATGCGTGGGAGGAGATCATTTCCGCGGCCGAACGGGCCCTTGGCGTCAAGGCGGCCGCCATCCGCGTGCCGCGGGTGGCGCTTCGAACCGCCGCCGCCCTGAACCTCGTCACGGCGTTGGCGCTCGGCCGAACCCCGATGTTGACCCCTGGGAAGGCCCGGGAAATCCTCCATGCCGATTGGGGCTCGACGACCGAACGGCAGCCGCCGCGCGAGTGGTGGCGAGCCGAGATCAGCCTCGAGCAGGGCTTCAGGCAGACCGTGAGCTGGTACCGGAGCCAGCGTTGGCTCTCCGCGGCGCCACCCCGCCTGGCAGCTCGCGGCGCAGTGCATTAGCTTGCACCGCACAGCGTTTCCGGGGGCCGCGTCCCGCGCAGCAGCGGCTCGGCGCCCCATGACACCGGCCGGGTATCGCGCAGCGACAATCCAGGCCATCTGATCGAAGGGTGAGTGACTTGACGTACAATGGCGATACTATCGAAGCGGAAATCGTGAAAATGCTCACAGGAAGGATCCCGGCGGGCGTCCAGGTTACCGGCGAGACGCGTATCGTCGATGGCCTCGGTCTCGACTCGGTTGCCGTCCTCGACTTCATCATGGATCTGGAAGACCACTTCGACATCTCGATTCCCCTCGACCGCATCGCGCAGGTGCAGACGGTCACCGAGCTCAGCGGCGCCATCGGGACTCTGGTGAGCGCCAGGGGATGATGTCCCTCGGCTCGAAATTCGCCGAGATCCAGGCGGGAATCGACGCGCTCAGGGCGCTCGGGCGCAACCCGTTCGACATCCGCTTCGAGAAGATCCTCTCGCCCACCGAGGCACTGCTCGACGGTCGTCCCGTCCTGCTGTTCGGCACCAACAACTACCTCGGCCTGACCTTCGATGCGGCCTGCATCGCCGAGAGCGCCCGGGCGCTGCATGAGGCGGGAACCGGCACGACCGGCTCGCGCATCGCCAACGGCACCTATTCGGACCACGCGCTGCTGGAGCGGCGCATCGCGCAGTTCTACGACAAGCGCGCCGCGATGATCTTCACCACCGGCTATCAGGCGAATCTCGGCCTGATCTCGACACTGGCGGGACGCGAGGATCACCTGCTCATCGACGCGGACTGTCATGCCTCGATCTACGACGCGAGCCGGCTCGGCGCGGCCGAGGTGATCCGCTTCCGGCACAACGACCCGGACGACCTCGCGCGTCGCCTGCGCCGCCTCGAAGGTCGCCCCGGCGATCGGATCGTCGTGACCGAGGGGATCTACAGCATGCTCGGCGACACCGCCCCGTTGCGCGAGATTGCCGCGGTGAAGCGCGAACTGGGCGCCTGCCTGATCGTCGATGAGGCCCATTCGCTCGGAATTCTCGGCGAGCGCGGGCGCGGCCTGTGCGAGGCGGCCGGCGTCGAGGCCGATGTGGACTTCGTCGTCGGCACCTTCAGCAAAAGCCTCGGGGCCATCGGCGGCTTTGCCGCCTCAGACCTGCCGGGCTTCGAGCTGTTGCGCGTGGTCTGCCGCCCCTTCATGTTCACCGCCTCGCTGCCGCCGGCCGTGGTGGCCTCGGTCAACGCCTCGCTCGAGCGCATCGCGCGCGACCCCTCGCTCGGCCGGCGCGTGCTCGAGAACGCCCGACGGCTGTATTTCGGCCTCACCGCGGCCGGCTTTCAGGTTGGTCCCGAACCGAACCCGATCGTCGCCGTCAAGATGCCCGACCGGGAGACCGCGGTGCGGTTCTGGAACCGGCTCATCGAGGAGGGACTGTACGTCAATCTCGCCCTGCCGCCGGCGACACCCGCGAGTCTCTCCCTCATCCGCTCCAGCGTCAGCGCCGCCCACGAGGAGGCGCAGATCGACCGGGCCGTCTCCATCATGACCGCTGTCGGCCACGAGTTGCACGTGCTCGAGCGGCGTGCGAGCGCAGCGGCGCTCCCCGCAACGTGAACTCGTGCCCCGGAAGACCCCTGCCGTGCACTCCCGACGGCGATCTACCCGCTGATCTCACCTGCCCGCGACGGTACAAGAAGACATGACCATCGAAATCATTCCCGTGACGGACAAGGCGACTCTGCGCCGCTTCATCCGCGTACCGTTCGCCGTTCACCAGGATGACCGCGCATGGGTTCCACCGCTGCGGATGGAGCGCGAGCAGGCCTTCTCGGCGAAGGACAACGAGTTCGTGCGCCGCTCGCAGGTGCGCTTCTGGCTGGCCCGGCGCGACGGCCGCGACGTCGGACGGATCAGCGCACAGATCGATCCGCTCGAGCAGCGCAGCGGTAGCGATCCCATCGGTCATTTCGGCTGCCTCAGCGCAGGCGATGACCCCGAGGTGTTCGCCGCGCTGCTCGCCACCGCCGAGCAGTTCCTCAAAGGCCAGGGCATCCGGCACGTCAACGGCCCGTTCACGCTCTCGATCAACGAGGAGTCGGGCCTGCTCATCAAGGGCTTCGACACCCCGCCGGTGATGCTCATGCCCCACGACCGCCCCTACATCGCCAACCGGCTCGAAGCACTCGGCTACCGCAAGGAAAAGGATCTCTACGCCTATCTGCTCGACATGCA
>DAIDHH010000107.1 GCA_027452045.1 Gammaproteobacteria bacterium | reverse complement strand
ATGGGGGATGCCATGCGAGTGCGAATCGTGGTGGCGGATCAGGCCGAGGCTCGCTTCTATGACATCGAACCGCCGGATCCGGCGCTGCATGCGGCCGGGCGGCTCTCGGATGCGCGAGCGCGCCTGCACGACCGGGATCTGGTCTCGGACCGGCCGGGCCGGGTGTTCGACCACGCGCCATTCGGCAGCGGCCGCCGCGGCGCGGTCGCGCACCACGGGACCGCAGGCGAGCGTCTGCCACACCGGCACGTGGAGCTGCTCTTCGCGCGCCGCATCGGCGAGGCGTTGGCGCTTGCACGGCGTGAGGGAAGGTTCGATCGGATCGTACTCATGGCCGAACCGGGCTTCCTCGGTCTGATCCGCAAAGAGTTGCCATCCGGACTCGCCTCTAGCGTCGCCGCCGAAGTCCCGAAGGATCTGGTGCATCAGACCGAAGAGGCGGTGCGCGCGCATCTGCCGGCGCAAGTGATGCGATAGGCCAACATCCACTGTCTCGCGCTGAAGCCCTCGCGAGGTCGCCGCACGCGCCGGGTTGGATCGCCCAAGGAGATCACATAGTGCTCGATGAGTTTCTGAATCACCCGCGGGTGGCGTATTTTTCCATGGAAATCGCCCTGCGCAACGAGATCCCGAACTACGCCGGAGGACTCGGAGTGCTCGCCGGGGATACCCTGCGCTCGGCGGCCGACTTGAATCTGCCGCTCGTCGGAGTGACTCTCGTGAGTCGCGCCGGATACTTCCGCCAGCAGATTGCCGATGGCGGGCAGCTCGAGCGGCCAGCCACCTGGGACCCGGCGCGCTGGGCGCGAGAGCTCGATGCCAAGGTGGCCGTGCGCATCGAGGACCGGCCCGTGTGGGTCAGCGTGTGGCTGTACGTCATCGAGAGCCGAATGGGCGGGCGTGCCCCGGTGCTGCTGCTCGATACCGATCTGCCGGAGAACCGCCCCGATGACCGGGAAATCACCCATTACCTCTACGGAGGCGATGATGTCTATCGGCTCAAGCAGGAGATGGTGCTCGGCCTGGGGGGCGTGCGCATCCTGCAGGCGCTCGAGTTCGAGATCAGCGCCTATCACATGAACGAGGGTCACTCGGCGCTGCTCGGGGTGGAGCTGTTGCGCCGCTATGCCTATCCCGCCGAGGACGTGCGCCCCGGGGAGCTCGCCTACGATCTGCCGCGGGTGCGGGACCTGTGCCGGTTCACGACGCACACCCCGGTCGAGGCTGGTCACGACCGATTCCCTTACGAGCTCGTCAAGCGCCTGTTCGCGAGCAGCGTCTACGGCTACGACGAGCGCACGCTTCCGAAGCCCGGTGAGCCTGGAACGGAGCACGGGCCGATCGAGTTCTCCCTGCTGACTTCCCTTGGCGGTCCGAACGATCTCAACATGACGCAGCTCGCCCTCAGCGTGAGCGACTTCGTCAACGGTGTCGCCAAGCGCCACGCCGAGGTCTCCGCCCGCATGTATCCGGGATACCAGGTGCGGGCCATCACCAATGGCGTGCATCCCAACACCTGGACCGCGGCGAGCTTTCGCGAGCTGTATGACCGTTTCATCCCGGGGTGGTGCCACGAGCCGGAGCTGCTCGTGAGGGTGTACGGCGTTCCGGACGCCGTGCTGCTCGCCGCGCACGCGCAGGCGAAACAATTACTCATCGAGCGGGTCAAGGCGTTGACGGGCCTCACCCTGGAGCCCGGCGTGGCGACGCTCGGATTCGCGCGGCGCATGACCGCGTACAAGCGGCCGGAGCTGCTGTTCACCGATATCGAGCGTCTGCGCAAGATCGCTCACGAGAAGCCCCTGCAGATCGTGCTCTCCGGCAAGGCCCACCCGCATGACGAGGAGGGAAAGCGGCTCATCGCCCGGCTTCACGGACACGCCCGGGAGCTTGCAGGCGCCATCACCGTGGTGTATCTGCCGGACTACGACCTCGAAACTGCGCTCTTGCTCGTGGCGGGCGCCGACATCTGGCTCGACACGCCGCTGCCACCGCTCGAGGCCTCCGGAACGAGCGGTATGAAGGCGGCCTTCAACGGAGTTCCGAGCCTCTCGGTGCTCGATGGCTGGTGGGTCGAGGGCTGCATCGAGGGGGTCACGGGATGGTCGATCGAGGACGCGCACTCGCTCTACGAGAAGCTCGAGCACACCGTGCTACCGCTCTACTACGGCTATGGCGAGGATTCGCGCGCCTGGGTGAAGGTGATGCAGGCGACCATCGGCATCAATGCCGCTTACTTCAACAGCCATCGCATGATGCGCAGATACGCCACCGAGGCGTACCTGCGCTAGGCATCGCGCAGGGACTTGAGCATCTCGAGCAACTGCTCGGCGCGGATCGGCTTGCCCACGAGGCGCAGCCGCGCATCCTCGGCAAGCCCCGGCAGGGCGCTCGGGATCGCCCCGCTCACCAGCGCCACCCGCAGATCCGCCCCGAGCTCGGCCCGCAGGACCTTGATCGCCTCGATGCCGGTCTCCCCACCGGTCAGATGATAGTCGGTGATCAGGAGCCTGAGACCAGGGTGTTCGCGCGCCTGTTGCAGGGCCTGCGCGATCGTGGTGGCGGTGAGCACGCGGTAGCCGTGCACCTTCAGCAGGAGTCGCATCGCATCGAGGACGGCCCGATCGTCCTCCAGGACCAACACGAGGGGCGTCTGGGCGGCCGGTTGCGAGCCTGAGGGATCGGAGAGGGGCGGTGGTGCCGGTGGGCTCTCCCGGCCGGGAAGCGTGAGCGAGAACACCGAGCCGTGGCCGACGACCGAGCGGACCTCGAGCTCGAGATCCAGCAGGCTCACCAGGCGGCGCACAATGCTCAGCCCCAACCCACAGCCGCCCTGAGCCGCGGCTGCCCGGTCGTCCACCTGGTAGAACTCGTCGTAGATGCGTGGCAGCTCCTCGGAGGAGATGCCGATGCCCGTATCCTCGACATCGATCCGCACGCCGTCGCCGAGTGTCTCGGCCCGCAGGCGTACGTGACCGCGCGGCGTGTATCGGAGCGCATTCGACATGAGGTGGCGCAGGATCTGTCCAACCAAGGCCCGATCGCCATGCAGGATGTGGGTTGCAGGCATGATCTCGAGCGTCAGGCCCTTGGCAGCGGCGGGCGCGGAGAACTCCGCCTGCATCGCCAGAAACAGCTCGGCGGCCGGGAAGTCCTCGAGGCTCGGCTTGATGGCTCCGGACTCGAGGCGGCTCAGTTCGAGGAGCGCCCCAAGGAGGCGCGCCATCGCATCGATCGCCTCGCTCTGGCGGGTGAGGATGGCGAGGGCTTCTTCACCCCGGGCAAGCTGTCGCAGCGTGCCATTGAGCAGCGCGAGGGCCTGAAGGGGCTGGCGCAGATCGTGGCTCGCAGTCGCCAGAAAGCGCGTCTTGGAGAGGTTGGCCCGCTCGGCCGCTTCACGGGCATCGTTGGCGGCGCGACGGGCCGATTCTGCGGTCTCGCGCGCCTCTATGAGCTCAGCCTGGGAGCGCCTGCGCTCGGTCACGTCGCGGATCGCCGCCACGGTGAGCGCTTGACCCTCGTGGTCCACCGGGCTGAGACTGATCTCGACGGGAAACTCGCTCCCGTCCCGGCGCAGAGCCCGCAGCTCGAGTGCCGTCCCGAGGGGACGCGCGCGACGCTCTGCGGTGAATTGAGCCCGGTGTCGGATGTGCATCGAGCGGAAGCGCTCGGGCATCAGCTGCTCGATGCGGATTCCGTCGAGTTCGTCCGCCCCGTAGCCGAGCAGCGCGCAGGCCTGTCGGCTGGCGAAGACGATCGCGCCCGAGGCGTCGGTGATGATCATCGCATCCGGCGCGCTCTCGAGCGCCTGGGGTAGAAGGGGCGATAGCGGCGTGGCGGTGCTCGATGCCATGAGCGAGCTTGGCCGAGGGCGGTCGGCGGCGCAAATACGCGTAATTACCTATGGCAATCCGGGGATCCCGACCGCCTCATGAGGTCTTGGCGGGCGAGAGGCGGGTGCGCCCTGGCCGCAGTCGTTGAGAGTGCGGATGGATTCGGGGAATCGCCTGTGAGAGCGTCAGTCCCATGGAGCGCGATCTCAGGCGATCGAGCGGGGCATAGATGATGGCGAAAGCGAAATCCATCCTGGTTGTCAGCACTCAGTGCGAGGTCGACTCGGCACTCTTGACGAAAGCGGCGCGAGTGGCGCGCTCCCTTGCGCGGCCGCTCGAGCTCTTTCTGTGCGATGCCGAGCAGGCGTATGCCCTGAAGCACTCGTACGAACCCGACGGCTTTGCCCGCAAGGTGGTGCAGGCCTGTGTTGCGCGGGCAACGGACTATCTCGCCCGGCACAAGGACGCGCTCGGTCTTGCAGATCTGCCCGTCCAGATCGACGCCTCGTGCGAGAGTCCGCTCTACGAGAGCATCCTGCACAAGGTGCGCAGGAGCGAGCCCGAGCTCGTGATCAAGGCAGTGGGCGGCGAGCGCGCCAACCACAGCGCATGTGATGCGAACGACTGGCAACTGATGCGCACCTGCCCTTCCACGCTGGCGCTGGTGCGCGGCAGGCGCTGGAGGGAGAAGCTGCGCATGGCCGCCGCGATCGACGTATCGGATGAGGAGACCAAGGGCTTGGCGGGCACCATCCTCGCGCTCGCAAAAGCCCTCGCGCTCGCCACCGGTGCAGAGCTCGATGTCGTATATGCCGAGCGCGCGGCGCCTGATGAGGCATCCAGCCAGGCACACGCGCAGAAGCTGCGCCAACTCGCCCGCGAGGCCGGTATCGATGACCGTCACGTCCATGTTCTCGCCGGTCACCCCGAGCGTGAGCTGTCCCGGTTCTCCGCTGGACGGGATTACGATGTCATGGTGCTCGGCGCGCTGACGCATCGTGCGAGTGCGCTGACGCTCGTGGGAACCCTGACTTCGGTTCTGGTCGAGGACCTCCATTGCGACTTCGTGCTGGTCAAGCCCCAGTCCCGCCCGCCCGAGTCAACGGCGGCTTCCCGCTGAGGCGGGCATCAGCTCCCGCCGGGCATTGCCGGTATCGTTGCCTCCGTAGGGTGCCCGACGTCTCGCGTGCGATCGAGCGCGCTCGCGAGGATCCCCTGAATCGCCCGCAGGGCGGCCATGCGCCCCCTGCCCGGGCGCAGCCGCTCGGGGGAGAAGAACTCCACCGTGCCGATCACCTGCGCGGCACTCACGACCGGCACCCAGAATGCCGATCGGATGCCGCTCACGAGGGCGGCCTCGGCTCGCAGGAAGCCCTGGACGCGGGTCACGTCCTCGACGAACACGAAGTCGCGGCGCGCCCAGGCGAGCCCCGCAAGCCCCACTCCCCGGGCGAAGCGCACGGCGACGGTCGCCTGGCGGAATGCCTCCGGCACCGCTCCCGAGTCGAACGCGAAGGCGAGTTCGGGCGCGTGCGCTTCGCGGCGTACCACCTTGAAGTAACTCGCATACACCCACCCGAAGCTCGTCCGCACGGATTCGAGCACAGCGCGCAGCAGCTCCTCCTCGGATCTCGCGCGCCGCGCCGCCTCGAGCACCTGGAACAAGGCAGCGCGGTTCTCCTCATCCCGATCGAGCTCCGGGGCGGCGAAGATCGGGGGTTGCCCGCGCGAAGTCATGACCGCCATCGCCGACCTCCCGTGTTTGCCAGGTCGAGCAATGCGATGCAAGGGCCATGCCGGATGCCCGCGCCATTCCCGGGGCCGAATAAGGCGGGCCAATGCGCCCCAGGAGACCTGGTGCGCGGGCGTGCGCAGAAGTCAACGCACCAACTTCGTGCGGTTTTAAGTCCGGTGCGCCGGTTTGGGCGCAGTCTCGCTCAAGTACCGCTGCCGCTCGCGCGCGCTTCGAGCGCCTCCCAGCGGGCGTACTTGGCGGTGAGCTCCGCCTCGATCTCCTCGAGCCTCCGGGTGTCGGCCCGGATGCGCTCCTGTCCCTGGGCGTGGTAGGTGGTTTCGCTCATGCGTGCGGTGATCTCGCCCTGTTCTCTCTCCAGAGCCTCGATCTGAGCCGGGAGCGCCGTGAGCTCGCGCCCCTCCATGTATCCGAGCCGGGCGCGTTGCGCGGTGCCTCTTGAGGCAGGCGCGGCGCTGGGAGTCTCGTGAGAGATGATCTTCGGGGTCTCATCCATGGCGCCAGGCCCGCGGGCGCTCGATGCGCCCTGCGGGCGCTGGCGCAGCCAGTCGGTGTATCCGCCCACGTAGGCGCGCCAGAGGCCCTCAGCCTCGGCCACGAGAGTCTGGGTCACGACATTGTCGAGGAACCGTCGATCATGGCTCACGAGCAGCAGGGTCCCGGAGTAGTCCTGCAGGCGCTGCTCGAGGAGCTCGAGCGACTCGATGTCGAGATCGTTGGTGGGCTCATCGAGCACCAGCAGGTTGGCGGGCCGGGCGAACAGACGCGCGAGAAACAGCCGGTTGCGCTCCCCTCCCGAGAGCATACGCACGGGGGACTTCGCCCGGTGCGCCGGGAAGAGGAAATCCCCGAGATACGTGATGACGTGCTTGCGCTCCTCGCCGATGGTGATCCAGTCCGATCCCGGACTGATCGCATGGGCGAGGGTCGCCTCGGGGTCGAGCCGCTCGCGCATCTGGTCGAAGTAGGCGACCTGCAGGCCGGTGCCGAGCCGCACCGAGCCGCGTTGCGGGGCAAGCTCCCCGAGGATGATGCGCATCAGGGTCGACTTGCCGGCGCCGTTCGGTCCGATGAGGCCCACGCGGTCACCGCGCATGATGCGGGTCGAGAGTCCCTCGATGAGCTTGCGTCCCGAGAATCCATGGGATACCTCAGTGAGTTCCGCGACCAGCCGTCCCGAGCGCTCCCCGGCATCGAGCGCGAGTTTGATGTTGCCGAGCCGGTCGCGCCGTTCGGCGCGCGCCTCGCGCAGCCTCTCGAGCCGCTTGACGCGTCCCTCGTTGCGCGTGCGGCGCGCCTCGACGCCCTTGCGGATCCAGACCTCTTCCTGTTGCCAGAACTTCTCGAATCGCCGGCGCGCCAGCTCTTCGGCCGCGATCTCCTCCTCGCGCCGCGCTTCGTAGGCGGCGAAGTTGCCGGGATAGGAGCGGATGACGCCTCGGTCGAGCTCCACGATGCGCGTGGCGAGGGCATCGAGGAATGCCCGGTCGTGTGTGACGATCACGGCCGCGGGAACCCTGAGCAGCTGCTCCTCGAGCACTGCGATGCCCTCGATATCGAGGTGGTTGGTGGGCTCATCGAGCAGCAGCAGCTCGGGCTCGGAGGCGAGGGCGAGGGTGAGGGCGGCCCGCTTGCGCTCGCCTCCCGAGCAGCGCATGGGGCACTCGGTCCCCTCGAGCCCGAAGCGGTGGAGGTATTCGACCAGGCGCGATTCGAGCTGCCACCGCTCCCGGTCCGTGCCGTGCAGCTGCTCGGCGCTGCAGGCCGAGGCGTGTGGCAGGGTCCGGGCGCGCTCGAGGAGGCTCGCCTTGAGGTCCTCGGCCTCGGGCAACACCGGCTCCTGCTCGACCATGGCGATGCGCAGCCCCGTCCGGCTCTGCAGCTCGCCGTCATCGAGCGCGGTGAGGCCCGCGAAGATGCGCAGCACCGTCGACTTGCCCGTGCCGTTGCGGCCAATGAAGCCCAATCGCTCCCCGGATTGGATCGCGAGCTGAGCGCCATCGAGGAGGGCGCGGTCGCTGAAGGCGAGATGCGCATCGCGCAGGGTCAGAAGTGACATCGGATTGCGAATGGATGGAATTAGTGGACGAAAAATGGACTCGGGGGCCTGAGATCGGTATACTGCGCGGCGCAAGACTATACAGGCGCCCAGCGGTCTGCGCCTGACTCGCTCGCGGTCGAGCCACTCCCGGCTTCGCTTCGATATCCATAACCTTCCCTCGCTTTGACCGCCACGGCCTTTTCAGGCTCGCCCCCCGGAATCCGGGCGGGGCGGGTGGCCGTTCGCGCGGGTACTACCATTGAGGTATTCATGTCATTTTCCGAACTCGGGCTCTCGCCCGAGCTGTTGCGTGCCGTATCCGAGAAGGGCTACGCATCGCCCACTCCCATCCAGTCCCAGGCCATCCCGGCCATTCTCGCCGGCCGCGACGTGCTTGCCGGCGCCCAGACCGGCACCGGCAAGACGGCGGCCTTCGTGCTGCCCATTCTGCAGCGCCTGGCGCAGGCCGACGCCAGCACCACGCGCAAGTCACCGCGGGCGCTGGTATTGACGCCCACCCGCGAGCTCGCGGCCCAGGTCGCCGACAATGCCCGGCTCTACGGGCGCCATCTCAACCTTCGCGCCACCGTGGTGTTCGGGGGCGTCGGCATCAATCCGCAGATCGATGAGTTGCGCCGCGGGTGCGATCTTCTGGTCGCCACGCCCGGCAGGCTCCTCGATCTGGCCGGCCAGGGCGTGCTCGACCTGCGCCGCATCGAACAATTCGTGCTCGATGAGGCGGACCGGATGCTCGACATGGGCTTCATCCATGCGATCCGCCAGGTGCTTAAGCTCCTGCCGCCCGAGCGGCAGAACATGATGTTCTCCGCCACCTACTCGGAGGACATCCGCTCCCTGGCGCAGCGGTTCCTGCGCGATCCGAAGACTGTGGAGGTGGCGAGCCGCAACTCCACCGCCGATCGCATCGAGCAGTGCCTGTATCGCGTGCCGAAGGATCACAAGCGTCACCTGCTCGCGCATCTCATCCACGAAGGCAACTGGCAGCAGGTGCTCGTTTTCACCCGCACCAAGCACGGCGCCAATCGCCTGGCCAAGCAGCTCGAGGGCGCCGGCATCGCGGCGGCGGTGATCCATGGCAACAAGAGCCAGAGCGCCCGCGTGCGGGCGCTCGAGGATTTCAAGAGCTATCGCATCACGGCGTTGGTGGCCACCGAGGTCGCCGCACGCGGCCTCGACATCAAGGAGCTGCCGCACGTGGTGAATTACGAATTGCCCAACGTGCCCGAAGACTACGTCCATCGCATCGGGCGCACGGCGCGCGCCGGCGCCACGGGTTCGGCCGTCGCATTGGTCTCACCCGATGAGAGCCCGTTGCTGCGGGACATCGAGAGGCTGTTGAAGCGGACCATTCCCGAGGCGGCGCTGCCGAAGTTCGCGATGCTCGCCAATGCGGCGGAAGGCGCTGACGGGGGCGAGCGGGATGCCGGGCGCGCTTCCGCGGGCGCCCCGGGCCACCGTCGGCCGATGCATCGCGGGATGCCGCGACGAGGCGAAGGACAGCGACCCCGCCAGCAGGGATCGGGACAGGCGCCGGGCGGTGAGCGCGCGTCTCAGCCGCAGCAGGCGGCTCGTCCGGGTGAGGGCCGTGGCAATCGGCAGGAGAGCGGCGCCGCGGCGGGCACTCCTGGACGCGGCGGTCACGTTCACCGCGGCCAGCACCACCAGGGCAAGCGATTCACCTCGGAGCGGCGCGGTCCACGCCGCGATGCGGGTCAGGCGCGCGCCGACAGCGGTTGGCGGCGCGCGTAATCGCCCGTCCGTAACACGGGAGCGGCTCAGGCGAGGGACGCCTGGGCCGTTCCCGACACGCGATTCAGCACCAAGCGGCTACTGAATCGTGATCTCCTTCGGCTTCTTCTGCTCGGCCTTGGGGATGTGCACGCTGAGCACGCCGTCCTTGCTCTCGCAGCGGATCGCATCGGCCTTGATGTTATCGGGCAGGCTGAAGGCGCGAGAGAAGCTGCCGTAGGAATTCTCCACCCGGTGGTACTTCTCGTTGGTCTCTTCCTTGTGTTGCTTGCGCTCGCCCTGGATCGTGAGCAGTCCATCGCTGTAGGTGACCTTCACATCCTCCTTCTTCATGCCCGGCAGATCGGCGTGGACCAGGTATTCCTTGTCGGTCTCGCTGATGTCCGCGGTCGGCGACCACTCGAAAGTGACTCCACCGTCCTCCTCCAGAGACAGGCGCGGGCCACGGCTGAGCCGCGGCAGCATACGGTTGAACATGTTCTCGACATCCGCAAATGGATCCCATCGAATCAGGCTCATGGCGATACTCCCGTGTGACTGCAGTGTCCGGGATCGGACCCAGTGGAGTTTGGGCGTGAGCGGCCATGATGTTATTCGGTGATTTACCTACTCGGCGGCTCCCGGCTGAGCGATGTCACCGCGTAAGTGATTGATCGGACGCCGCAGGGCGGCTTCAGGTAAGACGAAGTCGCGCGAACACCCAGGATTTGACGAAGTCGAGCGCCAACGCAAACAGCGCCGCGGCGATGAGCACGGCGCCGATGATGTGCCAGGGGAGCGGGTGCATGAGGAGCCCATAAGCGGCGAGGAGCGAAATGCTCGACACATCGAGCACCGAGGAGAGCGCGACCCAGGCGCTTGGCTTGGAGCTCCAGAGCCGGCGCCGATCGCGCACCACGTAGAAGGCGGCCTGGGTGCTGAACACCAGCGTGACCGCAGCCAGGGTGCGCAGCCCGTGGCCGGCGCTCCAGCCGAGATGGAAATCGGCCACGGCGATGACCGCCGTGCAGAACAGCACGCTGCCGAGCCCGAGGACGATGGCCGCGATCGTGATGTTTCCGACCCGCCATGCGTTTGGCTCGGAGGACGGCCGTACGTTGTCAGTGGTCGCGGACATGGCGAGAAAATCGCCGCCGATCATGACGATGACGATCAGCATCGGCGTGAGGATGGCTTGTCCGGTGAGCAGCAGCCCGACGGTGAGGAAGAGCATCTGGTTGATCTTGGCGGTCACGGAACGCAGCGTGTACGTGAGGATGCGTTGGTACGCCACACGCCCGGTCTTGACGGCCTCGACGATTCCGGCAAGTCCGGGTTTCGTGAGGACGATGCCGGCGGCCGACTTCGCCACATCGGTCGCGCTCGAGACCGCAATGCCCATCTGAGCCTGCCGCAGAGCGGGAGCATCGTTGGCGCCGTCGCCGCACATGCCCACGGTGTGCCCGTCGGCCTGGTAGGCGCGCACGATGTGGAATTTGTCCTCGGGGAAAATGCCGGCGAATACGCCGAAATCGCCGGGATGGATCCGCTCGGGCATCGCGCCCGGCGGATAGATTCCCCCCTCGATGCCCACGGCGCGTGCGACCACGCTCGCGGTAGAAGCCGCATCTCCGGTCGCCATCACCGTGCGCACGCCGAGCGATTTCAGCTCCGCAATGAGCTCGCGGGCTTCGGGGCGGGGCGGGTCGCTGAGGGCGATCAGCCCGACCCAGGACGGGGCGTCCGCCGATCCGGCGGCGACTCCGAGCACGCGGTAGCCATGGTTCGCCATGTCAGCCGCGCAGGCCGCGATGTCCGCGGGCGCAGGGGTGAGCTCGGCGATGCGCGCGAATGCGCCCTTGACGATGCGCAGCGCGTGACCCTGGGCGTCCAACGCCTCGGCCTCTGACATCTTCTGCGCGGGGTCGAAGGGCACGAAGCGGATGCGGCGCGGCAACTCGCCGTGGGGACGTTGGGCCGCGGCCTCGCGGATCGCCGCATCGACCGAGTCCAAGCCCGCCTCGGCGCTCGCCAGGGCGCCGAGGGCGAGCACCTGCGAATCATCGAAGCCTGGGGCCGCACGCACGGCGGTCACCTCCAGCGCGTTCTGTGTCAGGGTGCCGGTCTTGTCCGCACACAGCACATCCATCGTGGCGGCCTCATCGATGGCGGACAAACGTGTCGGCAACGCCCCTTGGCCGGCGAGCGAGCGTGCGCCGATGGCGGAGGCCAACGTGAAGGTCGCCGGCAGCGCCACCGGGATGGCGGCGAGCACTGCGGTGAGAATCAGTGGAATCATCTCTACGCCCGGCATGTGCCGGGCCGTCGCGTAGGCCAGCTGCAGGAGCACCATGGCGGTGCTGAACAGCGCAAGATTGCGAACCACGCGCAACACCGCCTGCTGCTGCGAGCTTGCCCCGTGCGCGACCCGGACCAGTTCGGCGGTTCGACCGAATTTCGTGCGTGGACCGGTCGCGGTGACCTGGGCGAGCGCCTCGCCGCGGCGCACGAGCGCTCCGGCATAGGTCGATGCCCCGGCGCCGGCTTCGACCGGCAGGGACTCGCCCGTCAACATGGATTGATCGAGAAGCACATGGCCCTCGAGCAGCCGCACATCCGCCGGGACGATGCCGCCGAGGGTGAGTTTCACGACATCATCCGGCACCAGTTCAGAGGCCGTCAGGGTGCCCCAGCGGCCGTCGCGCAGCACCACCGCGGTCAGCGCGAGCCGAGCCTTCAGGGCGTTGAGGGTGGCCCGTGCACGGCCTTCCTGCACCATGCCGAGCGCGCCGTTGAACAGGAGCAGGACCCCAATGACCGCCGCCTCGAGATACTCGTGCAGCATGAATTGCAGCAGAATGGCGGCTTCGAGCATCCCGGGAACGGGGGCCCAGAATTTCGACAGCAGTCGCCGCCACAGGCTCGGCTCGGCATCCGGCACCGCATTGGCACCGTACTGTTCGAGCCGGCGGCGCGCCTCATCGGAGGAGAGGCCGGTGAGGCCGGCGCCGGCGGTCTCGAGAGCGGCCGCGCGGGCGGCTGCAGGGGTTTGCGACATGATGTCTGCCTCGCTGCGGGTGTACGGGAATTACGCGCTGCCTGGACCGCAGCGGGCAGTGCGGCTTTCGGCGACCGGATTGCGGTGAACCCGTATGGCACGGGCACACCGGCATCATCAGCATCGTATCCCAATGAAGGCCATCTCACGGATCCTGGTCGCGATCAAGAATCCCTGGGCACGGTCGCTGCCCGCCGCCGACAAGGCGTTCCGGCTCGCGGGCGCGCTCGGCGCCGAGGTGCGGCTCTTCCACGCCCTGAGCGAACCGGTGGTGGTGGACGTGCGCGACATCCAGAATCTCGGCAACCTGGAGCGCATCCGGCGCGAGCGCGTGCTTGCACAACTGACGGTGCTTGCCAAGCGCCTGGGAGGGGAGATCACCGTGACCGTGGCCGCGGAGTGGGATTACCCGCCGCACGAGGCGGTGATCCGCGCGGCGCACCAATTCAAGGCGTCGCTCATCGTCGCTGAGCTCCATCCCGCCTCCCATCGCATGCCCTGGCTGCTGCGCTTCACCGACTTTGAACTGCTGCGGCTCTCGGCCGCGCCCGTGCTCCTCGTGAAGACTCGCACGCCCTACACCCATCCGGTGGTGCTCGTGGCGCTCGACCCGGGACATGCGCGCGCGAAACCGGCGGGACTCGATGCGCAGATTCTGCACTACGGATCGGCCATGACCCGTGCGTTGGGCGGTGCGCTGCACGCCGTTTACGCACACAACTCGAGGCCGGCGAGCCCGGGGGCTGCCGGGGACGGTTCGGCCGGCGCCGCGGATGCCTTCAAGAAGGCGCACTCGCAAGCCCGAGCGGTCCTCGATCGAACGGTGCGCTCCTCCGTGACCCGTGCGCGAAGACACCTCATCGCGCATCATCCAGTCGAGGCGATCGATTCGGTGGCTCGAGAGATCGGGGCGCAGATCGTCGCCATGGGCGCGATCTCGCGCTCGGGAGCGAGGCGCCTGGTGATCGGCAACACCGCGGAGAAGCTTCTCGACCGCCTTGCCTGCGACATGCTCATCGTCAAGCCGGTCGATTTTTCGAGCCGCGTTCCGATGACCCCACGCGGCGCCCAGATGATCGCCCATTCCGGAGTTCAGACGGGGTATTGATCGGCAAGGGACCGCATGATGACCCGAGCGTTTCTCCGCGAGACCGAGGCAACACGGCGAAACATGCGTCGCCCATCCGGCTGTGGCGTGGGCGCAGGCAAGGACGCGTTCCGTGGCGACACGCGGAACGGCAGCCACGCGACATGGGGCCGGATGTTGCCGGGCCGGCCGCAGGCGCTGAGGGCGCACGGCCGGTTCACCGCCTGCGCGCCCCTTGCCGTGTGCGGCCTAAACTGCCACACTCGGTCGCATGCAGGAGGCTGGCCGCGGTAGACCTGCGTCAAATAATGAATGCGAATGACGCTGCGCGGCGCAGGCCACGCGACTGACAGCGGGCGCGATCTTCCGTCTGCAACGGGGGGCGAGCCGGTGCAGTTGCGGCGTTTGGAGATGGTGCGGGTGCGCCGGGCCGGTGGCGCGCGGATCTGAATGAGAGGTTGGACGCGGAGACTCCCATGCCCAACATCGCATCGCTCGCCACCCTTGTCGGCTTCGCATGTCTGCTCGTTGCCGCGGGCTATGGCGCTGTCGAACTGATCGCCGTACTGGTCTGGCAGCACCGCAGCAGGCACGTCGGCGCGCAGCGACTGCCCCCGGTGTCGCTGTTGAAGCCGCTGTGTGGTCCGGAGCCGGGCTTGTACGAGAATCTGCGCTCCTTCTGCCGCCAGGACTTCCCGCAGTACCAGATCGTGTTCGGCGTGCTCGATCGGCACGATCCGGCACTCGAGGTGGTGGCGCGGCTGCAGGCGGAGTTCCCATCCCAGCCGATCGACGTCGTGGTCAATCCGGCACTCCATGGCAGCAACTGCAAGATCAGCAACCTGATCAACATGGTCGAGCGGGCCCGGTACGATGTGCTGGTGATGGCCGACAGTGACGCCTGCGTGGGACCGGATTACCTGAGCGCCGTCACGGCGCCGCTGCGCGATGCGACGGTAGGCCTGGTAACCTGCCTGTATCGTGCGGTACCCACCCGTTCGATCTTCTCGCGGCTCGGCGCAATGTATGTCAACGAGTGGTACATGCCCTCGGTGCTGATCGCGTGGCTGTTCGGGTATCAGGGGTATGTTTCCGGGCAGACATTGTGCATGCGGCGCGAGACGCTGCAGGCGATCGGCGGCCTGCAGGCGATCGCCAATCATCTGGCCGACGATCATCAGTTGGGCGAGCGGGTGCAGGGTCTCGGGCTGCGGGTCGTGCTCTCTCCGTACGTGCCGAGCGCGGAGTGCCACGAGCCGAGCTTCGTCTCGCTGACCCGGCATGAGGTACGGTGGATGCGCACTCTGCACGTGCTGCGCCCGCGTTCCTTCCCCTTCATTTTCCTCAGCTTCAGCCTGCCGTTGGCGATCCTCGGCATCCTGCTCGCGACGGGCGCGCAAGCTTCTCCCGCCAGGTTCGCCTGGGCGTTGTTTGCGATTTCGCTCGCCGCCCGGCTCGCGGTGTACGGTGCGCACCGCCTGCATGGCGAGCGGCCGGCGTTGGCGGATGTCTGGCTCGTGCCGGTGCGCGATCTGCTGCTGTGCTGGGTATGGTTGCGGAGCTTGTTCACCTCGCGCATCACCTGGCGCGGCCACGAGTTTGACGTGGACGCCCATGGCGTCATGCGCCGCCTGTCGTGAGGCTCGCTCTGCACGCCGCGTGCACTTGTGACTCGGCTGCGGGTCAGTCGCTGAGCGGGGATCGGATCTGAAGATCGCGGGATATATCGGCGGTCTGCTCGGCCTGACGTTGCTCGTTTGGCTGTTCGTTCGCGCGGATCTTGGCGCCATGGCGCACAGCTGGGATCTGGCCGGGTGGAATCTGCTGTGGCTCGTGCCGTATCGCGCCGGGTTCTTCCTGCTGTACGCAATTGGCTGGCGCGCGTTGCTGCGCAGCTGTGATCCGAAGCCGCGGGCGGGATTTGCCTATGTCTACTGGGTGACGACGGTACGCGATGCGATCGACCGCCTTCTGCCGGTGGCGAGCGTCGGGGGTGGCGTGGCGGCTGTTCGGATGATGCGCTGGCGCGGGCTTCCCGCGGCCCCCGTGGTGGCCAGCGTCATCGTGGAGATTCTCCTGACGCTGATCGTGGTGTACGCGTTCACCGCGATGGGGCTGCTCCTGTTGCTGCATCTGCGGGCTGCGGACCGCGACTACCAGCGCCTGCTGCTCGCGTTCCTGCTCAGTCTGCCGGTCCCGGCAGTCATGGCGCTGCTGCTGCGCTACGGCTCGGTATTCAAACGCCTGCACGCTCTGTTGCGGCCGATCGTCGGTACACGGCTGCTGGCCGAGGGCGCTGCGTTGCTCGATGACGAATTGCGCGCCTCGCTGCGCCGGGGCGGGGCCCTGCTCACCGCCGGGGGCTTGCAGCTCGTGGCTTGCATCTCCGCCTCGTTCGAGGAGTGGTTTGTGCTGCGCCTGTTCGGCCACCCGATCAGCGTCGAGACCGCAGTTGCACTGGAAAGTCTCACCCAGGCCGCCCGATACCTGGCCTTCATCGTGCCGGCGGGCATCGGTGTGCAAGAGGCGGGATTTGTGCTGTTCGGCCACATGCTGGGCGTCGGCACCGACCTGGCCCTTGCCGTGTCGATGGTCAAGCGGTTGCGCGAGGTGCTGTGCGGCGTGCCTTCCCTGTTGTCCTGGCAGTGGGTCGAAGGTCGGCGGCTGCAGCGCGCGAGCAGTCCGCGTTCGTGAACGGCCTCGGGCGCCCAATTCAGGTGAATCCGAACATCATATCCAGCGTATCGGCAGCCGGGCAGCCGTCACGCGCGCGCGGGGGGAGTTCGGCGTACCGCGCGAGTCTCCAGCGCGGATTCTTTCCGCCGTCCGTCTGCGCCTGAAGTTCGTCATGGCCGCTATGTTCACCATCAGCGCCGCTCTGCAATTCCAGAACGCCGAATTCGATGAGGACATCGCCCTGATCGTGGGGCGCCGTGTCGTCAACGAGATCGATCGGCAGATCGAAGTAATCGACCGCGTGATTGGAAGGCTGGCGGGTGCCCAGGGGAGGGAAGCTCCGCGATAACCATCAGACCAGGGAAGCGGCGCGTACGCGGCAGCGAGTCTTGACAGATTTCACTTAAAGAGGCATTTTCAGCAAATGCTGAAAATGGCAAAATCAGTGAAAGAGGCGGAAATCAGGTCCGTCGATGCGCTTCGCTCGGTCCTGGAACAGGTCCCTGCAATCAAGCTCAAGAGCATCGCTCGCGAGTCGCGAATCGACCATACCGATTTGGACATCGTCGCAAAGCTATCCGTTGCGGGTAGGGGCCATACCCTGGCGT